>NZ_UFYA01000001.1:653914-980871 GCF_900447215.1 Dermatophilus congolensis | reverse complement strand
AGGCGATGTGCAGCAGAGCCATTCCGGGAGCTTCATAAATGCCACGGGATTTTGCTTCGATGATGCGGTTTTCGATCTGGTCGCTCATTCCCAGGCCGTGGCGTCCGCCAATGGCATTTGCTTCGATGACTAGGTCAACTGGGTTGGGGTAGACCGTGTCGTTGATGGCGGTGGGGCGTCCCTGTTCGAAGGTGATGCAGATGTCTTCGGTGGGGATGTCAACCTCGGGGTCCCAGAAGCGGACTCCCATGATGGGGCTGATGGTTTCGAGGCTGGTGTTGAGGTGTTCGAGGGTTTTAGCTTCGTGGGTGGCTCCCCAAATGTTGGCGTCGGTGGAGTAGGCCTTTTCTTGGGTTTCCCTGTAGGGCAAGTCGCGTTCGGTGAGCCATTGGCTCATTTCGTGGCGTCCGCCGAGTTGGGTGACGAACTCTTCATCGAGCCAGGGTTTGTAGATGGTCAGGTGGGGGTTGGCAAGAAGGCCATAGCGGTAGAACCGCTCGATGTCGTTGCCTTTGTATGTTGATCCGTCGCCCCAGATGTCGATGCCATCTTCTTTCATGGCGCGTACAAGCATGGTGCCGGTGACTGCGCGGCTGATGGGAGTGGTGTTGAAGTAGGTGCGCCCGCCAGAACGGATGTGGAATGCGCCGGTGGCGATGGCGGTGATGCCTTCTTCGACGAGTGTTTCACGGCAGTCGATGAGGCGTGCGATGTCGGCGCCGTAGTCCCGTGCACGTCCTGGTAGTGAGGCGATGTCGGGTTCATCGTATTGCCCGATGTTCGCGGTGTACGTGCAGGGGACGGCGCCGTTCTCACGCATCCAGGCCACGGCGACGGAGGTGTCGAGGCCGCCAGAGAAGGCTAAGCCGATGTTTTTGCCGACCGGGAGTTTTGTTAGAACTGTGGACATACACCTAACTATATGCATAGGTGCGCATTAATATTCACTTTTGCTGTGGGTATGAGTTAGTTCTCATACGGCGGGAGTGTCGACCGCTCCCCCATAGCGACGGTCGCGCCTGGCGTATTGCTCGATGGCATTCCACAGCGTTGTCCTGTCGTAGTCGGGCCACAGGGTGTCTTGGAACACCATCTCTGCGTAGGCGCTTTGCCAGAGGAGGAAGTTACTGGTGCGCTGTTCGCCAGAGCTTCGCACGAACAGGTCAACGTCAGGCATGTCTGGTTCAGTGAGGTGAGCAGCGATGGTGCGCTCATCGACTTTGTTTGGGTTGAGCTGTCCTGCCGCGACCTTGCGAGCAATTTCCCGTGCTGCGTCGCCTAGCTCAGCGCGGCCGCCGTAGTTGACGCAGAAGTAGAGGGTCAGGCCAGTGTTGTCTTTGGTCATCTCTTGGGCGATCTCTAGCTCGCTGATGACGGATTTCCATAGTCGGGGGCGGCGGCCAACCCAGCGCATCCGTACTCCCCATTCGTTGAGTTGGTCGCGGCGGCGGCGGATGACGTCGCGGTTGAACCCCATGAGGAAGGCCACTTCTTCAGGTGAGCGCTTCCAGTTTTCGGTGGAGAAGGCGTATGCCGACAGGTGGGTGATATTGGCTTCGATGGCGCCGGCGACGACGTCCAGCAGCGCTGCCTCGCCTGCTTCATGTCCTTTGGTGCGTGAGAGTCCGCGCTGGTTGGCCCAGCGTCCGTTGCCATCCATGACGATGGCGACGTGTTTGGGGAGGAATTTGGCGGGGATCTGGGGGGCAGTTGCTCCACTTGGGTGCGGGTAGGGGCGGGCGTATTCGCTGCTCATGGGTGTGATCATCCCGCTCCGGGCCAATGGAGGGCAACTGCTGGAGGTTGGGGTGTGGGCTGGGTTAGTTGCGTTCGACGTATTTCAGGGCGCGGACTCCTCGTTCTAGGTGCCATTGCACGTAGGCGCGTACGAGGCCAGATCCTTCGCGGCGGTATCGCGGTTCAGCTATTTGTTCGGCTGTATCCCAGTCTCCTTCGAGGAGGGCGCCGAGCATGGTGAGGGTGGCCAGGGCGGGGGTAGCTGATCCGGGGATGCGGCAGTGGGGGCAGAGGGTTCCGCCGGCGGTGAGGTTGAAGGCTTTGTGGGGGCCAGTTGCTCCACATTTTGCGCAGTCGTGGAAGCTTGGTGCCCAGCCTGCGAGGGCGACTGAGCGTAGGAGGTAGGCATCGAGGGTCATTGAGATGTCGTGCTCCCCGGCCGCTATGGAGGCGAGTGCGCCTGCTAGAAGGGTGAATTGGTTTCTGGAGTTGGTGGTTTCTTGGCCGAATCGTTCAGCGGCTTCGAGCATGGCGATCATGGCGGTCCAGGCGTCGTAGTCGCGGGTGATTCGTTCTCCGTAGGGGGCGAGAACTTCGACTTGGGTGACGGTGTCGAGATTGCGTCCTTCGTAGAACTGCGCGTCGATAACGAGTCCGGGTTCAAGGCGGGCTCCGAAGCGGCTGCGTGTCTTGCGGATTCCTTTGCCAACGGCGCGGATGAGTCCTCGTTCGCGGCCGAGGAGGGTGATGATGCGGTCGGCCTCTGCGAGCTTGGTGGTTCTGAGCACGATGGCGGCTTCGCGGTAGAGGGGCACCTGATCATTCTGTCGTAGTCGTGTTGGGTGCCCCGTGTGTGGCTGTCGCCTCGATGTGTCTGCGGTGCTCGCGTGTGGTTTAGGAGGGTAGTTGTAGTTGGCTACCGGCCAGGTGGATGCGGAATCCGGTGTTTTCGGTGGTGATGTTTGTGATGGTGGCGTTTTCAGGTAGGGCAGGGACGGGGATGGCGAAGCGGAGGCGTCCGGCAGCCCATTCGGGGACGTTCAGTCCTGGGGGGCCTTCGTGGAACCCGATGGCAGAGGGGTTGAAGACGAGGCGTCCGGCGTCGACGGTCATGGTTCCTGTTCCGGTGAGGGTCAGTTGTCGGCCGAGGATTTCGAAGGTTGTGCGGGTGGTGATTTTTCCATCTCCGGTGGGGGTGATGGTGACACCGTTACCGATTTTGTTTTGGACGGTGGTGAAGGGGACCAGGGCGTTTGCTTTGAAGTTGTCAATGCGTTTTCCCTTGCTGGTGTTGACGAAGTTACCAGCGGTGAGGTGGACGTCGGTGATGGTGCCTGAGGAGGTGTCGAGTTGTGGTGTGGCGAAGGTGAGGTTGTTGGCGCTGTATTCGCCTTGGGCTAGGTGAGAGGGAGTAGCCGGTGCGGTGGGGGTGGTTGTTGCCGATGTTGCTGGTCTGGACCAGGTCATGAAGGCGACCACTGCCGCGATGGTTAAAGCGATGAAAAGAAGTCCTAGAGCGGCGAGCACGCGTGTGGCGATCTTCATTGCTCCAGTGTTTCAGGGTGGTGGGTATCTGCGTAGTGGCGCGGCGGTGTGTGCTGGGGTTACTGGGGTGAGTGGTTGTGGGAGAGGTAGGTGTTCATGATCTCTGGGGGAACCATGGCTCCGCCGGTGAGCCAGGCGAGGTGGGTTGCGTTGTTCATGTGGGTGTCGGTGATTCCTAGGCGTTCGCGGTATTCGGTGGCTGTGGCGACGTGCCAGGGGCCGGGCAGGCTTGCGGCGGCGGAGGGTTCGGCGGCGATGTTTTCGGTTTCGTGCAGGAGGGTTAGGAGTGTGAATAGGTGGTTGTCTTCGATGGTGTAGAAGCCGTCGAGGAGGCGCTGCATGGCGCGTCCGACGAATCCGGAGGGGCGACCTACGGCCAGTCCGTCGGCGGCGGTGCGGTTGTCGATGCCGAAATCACCGACGCAGATGGCGTCGTGTTGGCCGGTAGCGACGCCTAGGAGCATGCATGGTGAGTGGGTGGGTTCGGCGAAGATGGGGTGCACTGCGTCGCCGAATTCGGTGAGTAGTCCGAAGGCGACGCCTCCTGGGCCTCCTCCGACTCCGCAGGGCAGGTAGACGAACAGTGGGTGTTCGGTGTCGACGCGTACATTCGCGGCGCGTAGTTGGGCCGCTACGCGTCGTGCGGCTACGGCGTAGCCGCAAAATAGTTTGGTGGAGTTTTCGTCGTCGATGAAGTGGGCGAATGGGTCGTTTGCTGCTTCAGCGCGTCCGGCGGCGACGGCTACGGAGTAGTCGGCTTCGTATTCGCGGACGTCTACTCCTTGTGCGGTAAGGAGGTCTTTTTTCCATTGCCTGGCGTCGGCGGACATGTGGACGATAGTGTTGAAGCCGAGTGTGGCGGCCATGATTCCGATGGATAGGCCGAGGTTGCCGGTAGACCCTACGGCGATGGTGTGTTGGCTGAATAGGTTGCGGGCTGGTGGGGTTGCCAAAACGCGGTAGTCGCAGGAGTAGTCAAGCAGTCCGGCGGTGTGGGCAAGATGTTCGGCGTGTTGGAGTACTTCGTGGATGCCGCCGCGGGCTTTGATGGATCCGCTGACGGGTAGGCAGTCGTCGCGTTTGAGCCAGAGCTGTCCGGGTAGTGGGGTTTGGTATGTGTGGTTGAGGGTGTTTTGGAGTTGTGGGGCTGGTGTGATGGGCGATTCGATGATGCCGTTGGTGGCTTCGAGGGCGGGGAAGGCTGCGGCGAGGTAGGGGGCGAATCGTTGGAGTCGGGTGGCGGCGTCGTCGATGTCTGCGAGGGTGAGCCCTACGTCGGCTAGGGCAGTGTGGGTGTTAGTGCGGGCGGGGTTGAACCATGCCGTTTCTCGCAGGTTGATCAGGTCTGCGATGACGGGGGTTTTGTTGACCCAGGTCTGCAGCGGCATGCCGAGTACGTCCATGCTGTTCACTGTGCCAGACGGTGGGTGTGGTGGTTGGGGTTTAGGTGGTGAGGTCTCCGTCGCGTTCTGCTCGGTTGACGGCGGAGAGGATGGCTTGGATGGAGGCGGTAACGATGGAGTTGTGGATGCCTACGCCCCACAGGACGCGGCCGGCGACGGCGCATTCGACGTAGGCGGCGGCGCGGGCGTCTCCGCCTGCTGACATAGCGTGTTCGGCGTAGTCCAGGACACGGACGTCGATGCCGTAGTTGGCTAGGGCTGCGGTGAAGGCGTTGATGGGGCCGTTTCCGTGGCCTTCGAGGTGGATGGTTCGGCCGTTGTCGGTGAGGGTGGCGGTGACATTGTTGGCGCCGAGTCGGTCGGAGTCTAGGTGAACGGATCGGGATATGAAGCGTCCCCAGGTGTCTTGTCCGGTGCTTGTTCCGGGGAGGTATTCGTTGCTGAAGATTTTCCAGATGTGGGGGGCGGTCATTTCTCCGCCGTGTGTGTCGGTGTGGTGTTGTACGACGCGTTGGATTTCGATTTGGAGGCGTCGTGGTAGTTCGAGGGCGTACTGGGTGGCGAGAAGGTAGGCGATGCCGCCTTTTCCTGATTGGCTGTTGACGCGGACGATGGCTTCGTAGGAGCGGCCTATGTCGTGGGGGTCGATGGGTAGGTAGGGGACGCTCCAGGTCAGTTCGCCGGTGTTTTTGCCGGTGTTGGCTGCGTGTGCGGCCATGTTTTCGAAGCCTTTTTTGATGGCGTCTTGGTGTGATCCGGAGAAGGCGGTGAAGACGAGTTCGCCGCCATAGGGGTGGCGTTGGTGGACGGGTAGTTGGTTGCAGTATTCGACGGTGGAGCGGATGCGGTCGATGTCGGAGAAGTCGATCTGGGGGTCGATGCCTTGGCTGAAGAGGTTGAGGCCGAGGGTGACGAGGTCGACGTTTCCGGTGCGTTCGCCGTTGCCGAAGAGGCATCCTTCGATGCGGTCTGCGCCGGCCATGTATCCGAGTTCGGCTGCGGCGATGCTGGTTCCGCGGTCGTTATGGGGATGTAGGGAGAGGATGATGGATTCTCTGCGGTCCAGGTTGCGGTGCATGTATTCGACGGCGTCGGCGTAGACGTTGGGGGTGGCTGTTTCGACCGTGGCGGGTAGGTTGATGATCATGGGCCGCTGTGGGGTGGGGTCGAATTCGGCGATGACAGCGTTGCAGACGTGGAGTGCGACGTCGAGTTCGGTTCCGGTAAAGGATTCGGGGCTGTATTCGTAGGTGATGGTGGTGTTGGGGATGAGGGCTTCGAGTTGGCGGCATAGCTTGGCGGTGTTGACTGCTAAGGCGGTGATGCCTTCGACGTCTGTGTTGAAGACGACGCGTCGTTGGAGGATGGAGGTGGGGTTGTAGAAGTGGATGATGGCTTTTTTGGCGCCGTTGATGGCGTCGTAGGTGCGGTGGACGAGGTGGTCGCGTGCTTGGGTAAGCACTTGGATGGTGACGTCGTCGGGGATGTGGTTTTCTTCGATGAGGCGGCGGCAGAAGTCGAATTCGGTTTGGCTGGCGGAGGGGAAGCCGATTTCGATTTCTTTGTAGCCGATGTCGACCAGGAGCTGGAAGAAGCGGAGTTTGCGTTCGGCGTCCATGGGTTCGATGAGTGCTTGGTTGCCGTCGCGTAGGTCGACTGAGGCCCATCGGGGGGCTTTGGTGATGCGCGCAGATGGCCAGGTGCGCTCGGGCAGGTCCACGGTGATGTGTTCGTGGAAGGGCGTGTATTTGCTGGTAGGCATGCCGCTGGGTTTTTGGGTGTTTTCTATGGCCACGGTTGTTTTCTTACGTAGGTAGTGTGGTTCCGGGGACGGCTGTGTGCCGTCCCCGGTGTGGGTTAGAAGCCGAGTTTGCGGAGTTGGCGTGGGTCGCGTTGCCAGTCTTTGGCGACTTTGACGTGCAGGTCGAGGTAGATCTTTTGGCCGAGGCGTTGTTCGATTTGGGTGCGGGCGCGGGTGCCTACTTCGCGTAGTCGGGCGCCGCCGCGGCCGATGATGATGGCTTTTTGGCTGTCGCGTTCGACGTACACGTTGACGCGTACGTCCATCAGTGGTGCGTGGGCGGGGCGGTTTTCGCGGGGAACCATTTCTTCGACGACGACGGCGAGACTGTGTGGGAGTTCGTCGCGAACTCCTTCTAGTGCTGCTTCGCGGATGAGTTCGGCGACCATGACGTCGTCGGATTCGTCGGAGAGCATGCCGGTGGGGTACAGCTGTGGTGAGGCTGGTAGGTGTGTGGAGATGATGTCGATGACGTCATCGACCTGTTTGCCGGTGGTGGCTGAGCAGGGAACGATGTCGCTCCAGTCGCCTAGTTGGTCGATGTCGATGAGGTGTTGAGCTAGGCGTTCGCGGTCGACGAGGTCGGCTTTAGTGGCGATGGCGACGACGGGTTTTTTCTTGACGCGGCGTAGGTCGGCTAGTTCGCGTGCGATGAATTGGTCGCCGGGGCCGACGCGTTGGTCGGCGGGTAGGCAGAAGCCGACGACGTCTACGTCGAGGAGGGTTTCGCGGACGAGGTCGTTGAGGCGTTCGCCGAGGAGGGTGCGGGGTTTGTGTAGTCCGGGGGTGTCGACGAGGATGAGTTGGGCGGTGGTGGTGGTGTGGACGCCGCGGATGGTGTGGCGGGTGGTTTGGGGTTTGTTGGAGGTGATGGCGACTTTGTCGCCGACGATGGCGTTGGTGAGTGTGGATTTACCTGCGTTGGGTCGTCCTACGAGGCAGGCGAATCCGGCTCGGTAGTTCGTGGTGTCGGGTTCGCGTGCGGTCATCAGTGGTGCTCCTTGTTCTGGTCAACGCTTCCTGCTGGTGCGGGGGCGTTATCTGTGGGTGTTTCGTTGGTAGTGTCGACCGGTGGTGCGGGGGCGACGATGAGGGTGTCGATGCGGTGTTTTCTTCCGCTCATTCGGTCGGCGGTGAGTTCGAGGCCGCCGATGGTTGCGCTGGACCCGAGGATAGGGACACGGCCTAGAGCTTTGCCCAGTAGGCCACCGACGGTGTCAACGTCGTCGATTTCTTCTGGGTCCAGGGTGATGTCGTAGAGGGTTTCGAGGTCGTCGATGGGTAGTTCAGCGGGGATGCGTTTGCGTCCTTCGCCGAGGTCTTCGACGCGGCGTTCTTCTGGATCGTGTTCGTCGGAGATTTCGCCGACGATTTCTTCGATGATGTCTTCGATGGTGACAAGGCCAGCTGTGCCGCCGTATTCGTCGACGACTAGTGCCATGTGGGTTTGGTCGCGTTGCATTTCTTGCAGGAGGAGGTCTGCGGATTTGCTTTCGGGGACGAAGGGCACTGGGCGCATGAGGTCGGTGACGGGGAGCCAGTTGGCTTCGTGGTCCATGTGGATGCGTCCAGCTACGTCTTTGAAGTAGAGCAGGCCCAGGGGGTCGTCGCTGTTTTCTCCGATGACGGGTACGCGGGAGAAGCCGCTGCGCAGGAACAGGCTCATGGCTTGGGAAAGGTTTTTGGTGCGGGCGATGGTGATCATGTCGGTACGAGGCACCATGACTTCGCGGACTACGGTGTCGCCGAGGTCGATGACTGAGTGAAGCATGGAGCGTTCGCCTTCGGCGATGATGGATGATTCACCAGCGAGGTCGACGAGGTCACGCAGTTCGGCTTCGGATTCAAAAGGTCCGTCGACGTATCCCTTGCCGGGGGTGACAGCGTTACCGAAGGCGATGAGTAGGCGTGATACGGGTGCTAGCAGGCGCCGTAGCCGCACTACCCATGGGGCGGACCATAGGGAGATGGTTTCTGCGTGTTGTATCCCGATGGTGGCTGGTGAGACGCCGACGATGACGAAGGATGCCACCACCATGACGAGGATGGAGTACGCGTAGGTTTGCCATGCGGCGCCGTATATAGTCGCGAATCCCATGGTGGCTAGGACTGCTGCGGTCATTTCTAGCGTGGTGCGGCAGAACGAGGTGACTGACAGGTAGGCGGCGGAGTCTTCGGTGATGCGTCGTAGTTGTTCGGCGCCGTGTCGTTCGTCGTCAAGGAGGGCCTTGACGTGTGAGGGGGACATACGTCGGAAGGCCATTTCGGCCGCTTTGAGCAGATATGAGAAGACGAGGGCGAGGATGACGCCCCCGACAAGCATCCACATCAGTTGGTCTCGGGGCGGCGTGTGGCCAGGAAGGTCAGTAGGAGGGTGCGCTGCAGCTCGAACATTTCTTTTTCTTCTTCTGGTTCTGCGTGGTCGTAGCCCAGGAGGTGGAGGATGCCGTGGGTGAGTAGCAGCAGGATTTCTTCGATGGTGCTGTGTCCTGCTTCGTTGGCTTGGCGTTCGGCGATGGAGGGGCAGATAACGATGTCGCCGAGGACTCCTTCGATGGGGGTTTCGCCTTCGGGGGCGGGGGTGAGTTCGTCCATGGGAAAGCTCATGACGTCGGTGGGGCCTTCGAGGTCCATCCAGCGCACGTGGAGGGTACTCATGGCGTCTTCATCGACAAGTCGGATGGAGAGTTCAGCGCGGGGGTGCACGCGCATTTCTTCCATGACGTAGCGGGCGCAGGCGACGAGCTCTACCTCGTCGACCTTGATGTCGGTCTCGTTGAGGATTTCAATGCTCACTGGTGCTCCTGCGCGGGGTGTTCGGTGGTGGTGTGGGGGTTGTGGCGGCGTGTCTGGGGTTGTTGGTGGGTAGCGTCCCAGCGGCCGTAGGCTTCGACGATTTCTCCGACGAGCCGGTGTCGGACGACATCTTCGGCGGTGAGGTAGGAGAAGTGGATGTCTTCGATATTGGCCAGGATGTTGTGGACCACACGCAGGCCAGATTGGGTTCCGCCGGGTAGGTCGACTTGGGTGATGTCGCCGGTGACAACGATCTTGCTGCCAAATCCGAGGCGGGTGAGGAACATCTTCATCTGTTCTGGGGTGGTGTTTTGCGCCTCGTCGAGAATGATGAAGGCGTCGTTGATGGTGCGCCCGCGCATGAATGCTAGTGGTGCGACTTCGATGGTTCCGGTGGCCATGAGTCGTGGGATGGAGTCAGGGTCGACCATGTCGTGGAGTGCGTCGTAGAGCGGGCGCAGGTAGGGGTCGATTTTGTCGGTGAGGGTGCCGGGGAGGAAGCCGAGTTTTTCGCCTGCTTCGACCGCTGGTCGGGTGAGGATGATGCGGTTGACTTGTTTGGCTTGCAGCGCTTGCACTGCTTTGGCCATGGCGAGGTAGGTTTTGCCAGTTCCTGCCGGGCCGATACCGAAGTTGACGGTGTGGGTGTCGATGGCGTCGACGTAGCGTTTTTGGCCCAGTGTTTTGGGGCGGATGGTGGTGCCGCGACTGGAGATGATGTTGGTGGTCAGGACGTCGGCGGGGCGTTCTTTGGTGTTTTCGCGCAGCATGCGCACGGAGCGCTCAACGGCGTCTTTGTCCAGGTGTCTTCCGGCGTGGAAGATGTGGAGGAGTTCGTTGATGAGTTTTTCTAGGATGGCGAGTTCGTCGCTGCTGCCCTCGGCAGTCAGTTCGTTGCCGCGGACGTAAATGTCGACGTGAGGGAAGGCTCGTTCGATAGCACGTAGAACTGTGTCGTGGGCACCGAGCAGAGCTGCCATTGAAAGATTTTCGGGCACCACTATGGCAAGTTTGTGGCTGTCCGGGTTGTGCTCGTGGCCAGAGGGGATGGCTTCGAGGGCTGTGTCGAGGCGTGCCGAGCTTGGCTGAGCCGTGTCTGCTCCTGCATCGCTTGGGTAGTCATCGATAGGTGGTTGATCGCTCATCGTGCCTGCAAGTCTACGCATTTGAAGTCAACGAGGCGTTCGCCACTACTTACCTCATACACAGGACGTAGCGGCTTTGGGGGTGCACAGTGGGGTATATGCGAGCAGCACGAGTGATGTCCCAGAATCCTGAATCTCCTCTCGATGGTTTGGAAATAGTTGATGTTCCTGCCCCTGAACCTCGTCCTGGGTGGGTGAGCGTTGATGTGCGTGCAAGTTCGGTCAATCCGCATGACCTGTGGACGTTGCGTGGGGTGGGCCATCCTGCTGATCGGGTGCCAATGACTCTGGGCTGTGAGGCTGCTGGTGTCACCTCGCAGGGACGGGAAGTTCTCCTGGCCCCGGTGATGGGTGATGCTGATGCCGGTGGCGGTGACGTGACGATGGATCCGCAGCGCCATATTTTGTCTGAACGTGTTGACGGTGGGCTTGCCCAGAAGGTCGCTGTCCCTTCGGAAAATCTCATCGACAAGCCTGACTGGTTGTCTTTCGAACAGGCCGGTGTATTGGCGGTGGCGTGGGGAACGGCTTATCGGATGCTTTTCACGCGAGCGCGTCTTCGCCCGGGGCAGCGGGTTTTGGTGCAGGGGTCTTCTGGAGGTGTGTCTTCAGCGGCGATTGCTTTAGCGGTGGCAGCTGGCTGCAAGGTGTATGCCACGGGGCGTACTACGCACAAGCGTGAGTTCGCGGCGTCGCTGGGGGCTCATGGGGTGTTTGAAAGTGGTGCGCGTTTGCCTGAGCGGGTCGATGTGGTGGTGGATACGGTGGGTGCTGCGACGTGGAAGCACTCTGTGATGTCTGTGGAGGCAGGCGGGACGATCGTGACGTGTGGCAACACGAGCGGGGATCCTTCGCCTGCGTTGATGACGCACATTTTTTACCGCCAGTTGTCGGTGATTGGTTCTACGGGCTGCACTCCTGCTGAGTTGCGTGGGTTGCTGTCGATGATGGAGGCCACTGGGGTGCGCCCTGTTGTAGATGCGGTAGTGCCGTTGGAGGATGTGCGGGATGCGTTTGCGCGTCTGGATGCTGGTGATGTGTGCGGAAAGATTGCGGTGACGGTCTAGCCCGGCAGGTTTTCTGGGGGTTCTAGTCCCCACGCGGAGGCGAGGATTTCCAGGGATCGTAGGTAAGTCTCGGTGTTGCTGGCCCGTGTTGCCACTATGAGTTCGTCGGCGGTGACACGGGTCGCAAGATCGGTGAGGTATTCGGCGACGTGTTCGCCGGTGCCGATGGCATGGATGGACATCATGGCTTGTGCGCGCTGCCCTAGTGGGCTGTTCATGGCGGCGTTGATCTGTTCAGGGGTGACGTCGCGGGTTTTGAAGGCCATCGCGGCTGTTTGTCTGCCTATTGCGTGGTGGGCGATGGCGTGGGCTTGGGTGGAGGTGTCGGCGGCGGTGGCATTGACTGCGACGATCACGTAGGGGTGAGGTGTGGTGGCGCTGGGGCGGAACTGGGTTCGGTACGTGTGGAGCGCATCGGTGAGTGCTGCGGGCGCGAAGTGGGAGGCGAATGCGAAGGGCAGCCCCAGCGCGGCGGCTAGTTCGGCACCGAATAGGGAGGAGCCGAGGATGTATAGGGGTACGTGTGTCCCGTGGCCAGGGATGGCTTTTACGCCGTGGGTGGGGGTGGTGTCGCTGAGGAATCCGATGAGTTCTTGTACGTCGTTGGGGAAGTTGTCGGCTGCTCGTGGATCGCGGCGCAGTGCTTGCAGGGTGAGTGGGTCGGTTCCGGGGGCGCGGCCTAGGCCCAGGTCGATGCGTCCGGGGTGCATTTCGGCCAGGGTGCCGAATTGTTCAGCGATTGTGTATGGGGTGTGGTTGGGCAGCATGATGCCCCCGGCCCCTAGGCGGATGTGGTTGGTGTGGGCGGCGATGTGCGCGATCAGCACTGCTGGTGCTGAGGAGGCGATGCTGTGGAAGTTGTGATGTTCGGCGTACCAGATGCGGTGGTATCCGAGTGTTTCTGCGGTGCGGGCGATGGTGACAGACCGGGCGATGGCATCTGCTGGGCGTTCGGCGGCGCCGATGGTGCAGAAGTCAACCAGGGATAGTGGGATGCGTGGCACCGGGTGGGGTCTTTCTGGTTGGTTGTGTGCTCGGGGTGGGTCACATGGTTGGTGGGGTGTTCCAGCGTTGTTGGCACGAGAGTGCAGCGATGGCCGCTGGTCCGGCGCTGGATGCGCGTAGAACATAGCGTCCCATGTGGACTGGGGTGGCTCCGGCATCAGTGAGGATGTCGATTTCTTCGGGGCTGATGCCACCCTCTGGACCAACGAACAGGGCAATGTTTCCGCTGGTTGGCAGGTGGATGGTGGTGATGGGGGTGGTTGCTTCTTCGTGCAGAACCAGGGCAAGGTCGGCGTGGCGGACGATGTTGCCGAGGTGGTTACTGGTGCTACTTATGTGGGGTTGCACGGTGGGGGCATGTGGGCGTCGGCTTTGCTTAGCGGCGGCTTCTACTTGGGATTGCCATTTGCGCAGTGCTTTTTCGGCTCGTGGGCCTTTCCATTGGACGATGGCGCGGCGTGATTGCCACGGAATGATTTCGTCGACGCCTAGCTCGGTGGCGGCTTCAATCGCTTGGAGGTCCCGGTCACCTTTGGCGAGCGCTTGGATGAGGGTGAAGCGGGGGCCTGGGTAGCTGTCGTTGTTGATGGTGGTGACGCGGGCGGATAGTTCGGTGTCGGTGATGGTGGTGACTTCGGCGTGGGCGACTAGGCCTGATCCGTCTGCCAGGAGAATGGTTTCCCCTGCCGTGGTGCGTTTGACGGTGACGGCGTGGTGTTTTTCGTCTCCGGTCAGGGTGAGGGTGTCTCCGGGGGCGGTGTGGGTGAGGGATCCGGTGGGGAGTCGGTACATCGCCGCGGTCATGTCGGTTTCCTCTCAAGCAGTGTTCTGCCCTCTGCATCGGGTGGATGCAGAGGGCAGAACAGGTGGGTCATTTACCGCGGAACGCGTCTCGGAGTTTGCCGAAGAGGCCGTGGTTTTCTTGGATGGCTCCGACTTTTCCTTGGGGCTGTTCTTCTCCGCGCAGTGCTGCTAGGCGCCAGAGCAGGTCGGTTTGTTCGGCGTCTAGGCGGGTGGGGGTGTCCACGATTGTTTGGATGAGTAGGTCGCCGCGCCCTTGGCCACGCAGGTGGGTGACGCCGTAGCCGCGCAGAGTTTGTACGTCTCCGCTTTGGGTTCCTGGTTCGATTCGTACGTCGAGGTTGCCGTCCAGGGTTTCTAGGGAAATGGTGGTTCCCAGGGCTGCGGCTGTCATGGGTACGTGGAGCTGGCAGTGTAGATCGTCGTTGCGGCGGCGGAAGGTGGGGTGGGCGCGCACAGCGATTTCGATGTATAGGTCTGCTGCGGGGCCGCCACCGATGCCGACTTCGCCTTGACCGGAGAGCTGGATACGGGTGCCGGTGTCGACGCCTGCGGGGACTTTGAGGTTCAGGGTGCGGCGGGTGCGTACTCGTCCTTCGCCGGAGCATTCGAAGCAGGGGTTGGTGATGAGTGTTCCGTATCCCTGGCATTTGGTGCAGGGGCGGCTGGTCATCACTTGGCCGAGGAAGGAGCGTTGTACTTGCTGCACTTCGCCGGCTCCGCCACAGGCGTCACAGATGACGGGTTTGGTGCCGTTGGCGGTTCCTTCGCCGTGGCAGGTGCCGCATTTTTCGGCTGTGTCGACGACGATTTCTTGCTCGCCGCCGAACACGGCAGTGGCGAGGTCAATGTCGAGGCGGACGAGAGCGTCTTGGCCGCGTTGCACTCGCGAGCGTGGCCCGCGGGTGGCGCCGGTGGCGCCGCCGAAGAAGGCGTCCATGATGTCGCTGAAGCTGAAGTTGCCTGCGTAGCCGTCGCCGCCGGAGGCGTAGGGGTCGGCGCCAGCATCGTAGGCTTTGCGTTTGCTTGGGTCGCCGAGGACGTCGTAGGCCTGGCTGATTTTTTTGAACTGTTCTTCAGCGTCGGGGCCAGGGTTGACGTCTGGGTGAAGTTTGCGTGCTTTGCGCCGGTAGGCCTTCTTAATTTCTTCGTCGGAGGCTCCGCGCTCGACCCCGAGGTCGGCGTAGTAGTCGTTCACCAATCAGCCCTTCTTGTCCTGGGGGACATATCGGTTTTCACGTCGCTGGGGCGAGCGCTTGTGGCGTTCTCGCCATGTTTGTGTCCTCTGTGCACGGTGGCGTGGGAAGAGGGTTCGGGTCTCATGACCCGAGCATTCGTGAGACATAGTTGGCGACCGCGCGGACCGCAGCCATGGTGCCCGGGTAATCCATGCGGGTAGGGCCGATGACAGCCAGTCCTCCGAGAGTATCGGTACCGACGCCGTATCCCGTGCCGACCACGGATGTTGATGCGAGTCCTTCGTGTGGATTTTCTTGGCCAATACTGACGCCCACCGCGCCAGCGGGGGCGCCTTCGGCGAGGGATCCGAAGAGCCGCAGTAGCACCATGTGTTCTTCGAGCGCTTCGAGAACGGGGCCTACGCTTAAAGGAAAGTCTGTTCCGAAGCGGGCAAGGTTTCCTGTCCCGACC
The DNA here is from genome assembly GCF_900447215.1 of Dermatophilus congolensis. Classification (NCBI taxonomy): domain Bacteria; kingdom Bacillati; phylum Actinomycetota; class Actinomycetes; order Micrococcales; family Dermatophilaceae; genus Dermatophilus; species Dermatophilus congolensis. Next base: position 965,921 of record NZ_UFYA01000001.1, on the reverse strand, counting down.
AGAAGCACACGTTCTTCGCTCTCTTCGACGACTGCCTCATTAAGGACACGTAGCAGCACCTCGACCAGGGTGTGTTCGGGACCGATGTTTTCTTCAAAGTGTGCACGCAGCGCCACGGCTGCTTCCGGCAGGAGGCAGCCGACCGAGGCAGCGTTGATGCGGTCTCGTAGATGGCTGAGGTTTTCTGCGTTCCAGGTGTGGTCGATGTCCTCGGGCAGGTCGATGCGTCGCTGCTCGACGCGGCCAGAGTCGAGGATGAGCACGAGCATGACGCGCTCGACTCCTAGGGGTAGGAGTTCGATGTGCTGGACGCGAGAGCGAGTGAGCGAGGGGTACTGCATGGCCGCGACCTGGCGGGTCAAGGAAGCGAGAAGGCGTGTCGTGCGTTCCACTACGTCATCCAGGTCCACGGCGCCTTCCAGGAATCCGGCGATGGCGTTTTTTTGCGCCGAGGAAAGCGAACGGGTCTGAGCTAGACGATCTACGAAGAGGCGGTATCCCGCATCGGTGGGGATACGCCCTGCGCTGGTGTGGGGCGCGGCGATGAGGCCTTGCTCTTCTAGAACTGCCATGTCGTTACGGATAGTTGCAGCCGACACGCCCAGGGCGTGTCGATCGAGAAGGGATTTGCTGCCGACCGGTTCGGAGGTGGCCACATAGTCCTCGATGATGGCTGACAAGACCGTCAACCTGCGATCGGTGTTCATCCACTCACCTCCTGAAACAGTCCGACGGGTAACCGTCGTATGGGCGGGGCCGCCAATCAATGATTCCCTTTGATGTTGGCACTCTGATCGGTCGAGTGCCAACTCGGTGCGCCCCTACGATGGTCGCGTGCGCGAATTCCCCCGAACCCGTTCCCCCCACAAACCTTCCGCCCCCGCCGCCGCGGGCTGGGGACGATATTCCGGTGACATCCTCGCGCACAAACACACTCCCCCGCGAGGAAGATCCATACAGACACCCGCAGAAATTGGTCTAGTCGTCGAAGAAGTAGCCTCCGGCTGGGTCGGAGCTATCACACGGGTACAAAAAGCAGGCGGCATGCAGGTCGTAGACCTAGAAGACCGCCGAGGCCGCATCAAAGCTTTCCCCCTTGGCCCAGGATTCCTCATCGATGGCTCACCCGTCACTCTCACCGCCCCCCGCAGTACCCCTGAACGCAGCCGCACATACACAGCTAGCGGCAGCCGCGCCGTCGCTCAAGCTCGCGCCCGCGTTGCGCTGGGCTCGCGCATCTTCGTCGAAGGACGACACGACGCCGAACTGGTCGAAAAAGTGTGGGGAGATGACCTACGCGTCGAAGGAGTCGTCGTTGAATACGTCGGCGGAATCGACGACCTCAACGGCATCATCACCGACTTCGCCCCCACCGCGCAGCGACGCCTAGGCATCCTCGTGGACCACCTCGTCCCCGGCAGCAAGGAATACCGACTCGTAGAAAAAGCCCGCACCCTCCAGCCCTGGGCCAACCATGTCCACATCGTCGGCCACCCATTCGTCGACGTATGGCAATCAGTCAAACCCACTCGTGTCGGCCTGCGCGCATGGCCCACCATCGAACGCGGCACCGACTGGAAACGCGGAATCCTGGCAGCTCTAGGTCTGCCCAACAGTGACCAAGCCGACATTGCCCGCGGCTGGCAAGCAATCCTGGCTACGGTACGCAATTACGAGGATCTCGAACCGCAATTCCTTGGACGAGTAGAAGAACTCATCGACTTCGTGACCGCCCCAACCGACACCGAAAACTGAAACCCTCAGGCCCCGGCTCCTAGCAAAGCCGCGCCCTACGTAACCACACAGGTTACGGTTACGTAGCCGCAGCTTCAGTCGGTACCCGAGTGCAAACCTGGAGGCCTACATGATCGGAAAGCAACTCGCCACCGACTCCTTAGAGTCCGGCACCGTCGCCAGACACCTCACCTACTGGGACACCTCCATTCCCGCCAAAATCGAAGCCACCGCGGCCAAACTTCCCGAACGCGTCTGCATCGACTTCATGGGCACCGCGCTCACCTACGAAAAACTCAGCGAACACGTCTCCCGCGTAGCCGCGGGCCTACTCAAACTCGGCCTGCGCAGCGGCGAACGCATCGCCATCTTGCTACCCAACTGCCCCGAAAACATCATCGCCACCCTGGCAGCCCAACGCATCGGCCTGGCCGTTGTGCAACACAACCCCCTCTACCCCACCGACGAACTCGAACCCATGTTCCTCGACCACGGCGCCCGCGTCGTCGTCGCCTGGGACAACTCCCTACCCGCCGTCATGCCACTACGTCAACGCACCGGCGTTGAACACATCTTCGGGGTCGACATCACCCGCTCCCTGCCCCTACCTAAACGCCTAGCCCTACGCCTACCTCTGGCAAAGACCCGCAACATGCGCTCGCAGTTAACTGCCGGCGGACTCATGTGCGGATGCGCCTCCTGGGAATCGTTGTTCCGGCACGGAGCGCTGCCCTCCACACACAGCTACCCCGCCTCAGATGCCACCGCCGTGATCATGTACACCTCAGGCACCACCGGACGCCCTAAAGGCGTTCCTTTGACTCACGCCAACCTGCTAGCTAACTGCAAGCAGGGATTGGAGTGGACCGGACTAGCCTTGGGAACCGAAACGTTCCTGTCTGTGTTACCCATGTTCCACGCGTTCGGTCTCACGCTGGGGTCTTTCGCTGGTTTGTGCGCAGGCGCCACTGTTGTCACCCTTCCTAGCCCCGACCCGAGCCTGATGGTCGCAGCTATGAAACGACGCCCAGCAACCTTTCTCGTAGGGGTACCCCCACTGCTGGATGCCTTCCTGACAAAAGCCAAAGAACGCCACGTGCGCTTGCAGTCACTGCGCACCACGTTGTGCGGCGCCATGTCACTGCCACCAGAGTTCGTCGCGAAGTGGGAAAAAACCACCGGCGGGATGCTCATCGAAGGATACGGACTGACCGAAACTTCACCTGTGATAGTCGGCAACCCCCTCGATTCTCGACGCCGCGCAGGAAGTATCGGCATCCCCTTCCCCGACACCGATGTGCGGATCGTTGATCCCAAAAACCCACAGAATGACGTCCTCGAAGGCGAAGAAGGCGAGCTGATCGTCCGCGGGCCACAAGTGTTCTCCGGCTACCTCAACAAACCACTAGAAACCGCTGAAGCCTTCATTGACGACTGGTTCCGCACCGGCGACCTCGCACGCGTCACCGACGGATTCATCGTTCTCACCGGCCGGCTCAAAGACATCATCATCACTGGCGGCTTCAACGTTTCTCCGCTTGAAGTCGAGGATGCGCTGCGACGCCACCCTCGTATCCGAGACATCTCCGTCATCGGGATCCCAGGCACACGACGTGGCGAAGACGTCGTCGCCGCGATCGTTCCCGAGGGAGAACTGCCCAGCAACGAAGAACTCCGCGCTTGGGCCAAACAGCACCTAGCTGCCTACAAAGTCCCGCGCAGGTTCGTTTCCGTCGAAGAGCTACCCACCAACGCCATGCGTAAAGTCGTGCGCACCGAGGTTGTTGCACTCATCCAACGCACCGAAGCCGAAAACACAAAAGCCTGACTACCTAGAAGCGTGTGTGGCGCCCTACCCTGCTTCGGGTGGGGCGCCACACACGCTTCTTAAAACACCTGCACTAATAACCAAGCATCCGCCGCAAAACCAAGTCGGCTAGCAAACGCCCCCGGTCAGTGAGCACTGCCCTGGGCTCAGCATCAGCTAACGCATCCCCACGCAGCAGCCCCTCCTGAGACAACTGCCTAGCCACCTGCGGCCCAGCAGTGAACCCAGAATCCAGCACCGACAGCGGCAACCCTTCAGCCAGGCGAATACCAAGCATGATTTTTTCGGTAACACGGGCTTCTTCATCCAGCACCTCGCGCGCCGCAGCCGGCGAACGCCCCTCCTCTAACGCAGCTGCATACGCGGCCGGGTATTTAACATTCCACCACCGCACACCACCAATATGGCTGTGCGCTCCTGGCCCCACTCCCCACCAGTGCCCATCATGCCAGTAGCCCTCGTTGTGGCGACCGCGCCCCACCTCATTACGGGCCCAGTTGCTCACCTCATACCAGCGGTACCCAGCAGCAGCGAGCACCCGGTCTGCCATCTCATATTTAGCTGCCTCATCGTCATCATCGGTCGGGGCAACTGCACCGCGGCGCAATGCCGCGCCCATCGCAGTGCCCTCTTCGATCACCAGTCCATAAGCAGAAATGTGATCCGGTTCCAGGGCGATCGCCGCATGCAGCGACACCTGCCAATCCGCCAGGCTCTCCCCCGGCGTGCCGTAAATCAGGTCAAGGCTGGTAACCAAACCCGCTTCCTTGGCTGCGACGATAGTTGCCTCAACATTGTCGGGAGTGTGGGTACGGTCAAGAGTTTCTAGAACATGCCCAACTGCCGACTGCATCCCCACACTGATACGGGTCACCCCCGCATCAGCCAACCGCGCTAACGATTCCGCGCTCGTTGTGTCTGGGTTGGCCTCGACCGTTACTTCTGCGCCATCAACTAGCCCAAACCTGGACCGGATCGCATCGAGCAGCGTCACGATGTCCTCAGCAGCGAGCATCGTGGGAGTGCCCCCGCCGAAAAAGACTGTGTCCACTGGCCGCAAAGCTTTGTCTGGTCCAGCAAGAACCCGCGCAGACAAGTCAATCTCGGTAGCTGCGGCGGCAACGTAACGGCGCATCTGCTCCTGGCCATCGACACCAGCAGATGGAACGTAGGTGTTGAAGTCGCAGTAACCGCATCTGCGGTAGCAGAACGGCACATGCACGTAATAACCAAACGGTTCAGGCCCTTGTAGCGCCGCTACCGCTGCAGGCGGAAGTGCACCATCGGCAGGAGCCGGACCGCCAAGAGGAAGAGAGGGCACGGTCAGGCCGTCGATGTGACCACGTAGGCAAGGTCAGCGATGGGCCTACCCAAGGCACGACCTTTGCTCTCAAATCGCGTCAATGGCCGCACCGCATACCGCTCGCTTTGGCCATACAGCGACCGAGTAGACACCGCAGCAGTCGGGTCCTCATGTGCCTGCGGGTCAGTCACGGCAGTCACCGCACCCGGAATCGGAGAAAGTGCCGGCACCTGCGCGGCTGCCTCACTCATCACCACGGCATAGGAGGCCCAGTCTGTGGCTAGCCGGACCACTCCCCCGGCAACCAGAACACGCGCCACATCCTCAAAAAACCGGACGTCTACAAGACGGCGCTTGTGATGTTTGGTTTTCGGCCACGGATCCGGGAACCACACGTGAATTTCCGAAAAGGTTCCGGGCTCTACGTTATTGGCGATCAGGGCCCGTCCATCACCCTCCAAAACCCGCAGGTTACTCAGCCCTCGCGCTTCAGCCTGCACCACGGTGCGAGCCAAACCAGGCCGATACACCTCCAACGCCACATGGTCAGCGTCAGGGAAAGCCTCAGCGTGCGCCAGAACCGCATCACCAGTACCAGAGCCCACCTCAGCGATCAGCGGCGCCGACCTACCGAACACCGCCTGAGCGTCAAAGCGCCACTGCGGGGCGATGCTGGTCAACCGCAGGTCACGCTCTGGAGTGACGAACCAACCCTGCATTTGCGGGGTCCATGCCTTAGCGTTGCGCGTGGAATAGCGCCCATCCCGACGCGCAAATGACAACACTTCACGAGGAATGAGAACACGTTCTTCGGGCACGTTCTCAACCGCTGCGTCAGCTCCATTATTGGAGTTCAGCGTCATTTCTTACCGCCCTTGGCTTCGCCGCCACCATCACTGGAGAGCGCAGCAATGAAGGCCTCCTGCGGCACCTCTACGCGCCCCACCATCTTCATGCGCTTCTTGCCCTCTTTCTGCTTCTCAAGCAGCTTGCGCTTACGGGAGATGTCACCGCCGTAACACTTGGAAAGCACGTCCTTGCGGATAGCTCGGATATTTTCCCGAGCAATCACACGCGAACCAATCGCAGCCTGGATCGGCACCTCAAACTGCTGCCTAGGAATCAACTCCCGCAGCTTGCCCGCCATCGCGACACCATAGGCGTAGGCCTTGTCCTTGTGCACGATCGAGCTGAACGCATCGACTTCCTCGCCCTGCAGCAAGATATCGACCCGAACCAAGTCAGCGGTTTGCTCACCATCAGGCTCGTACTCAAAAGATGCGTAGCCACGCGTCTTGGATTTCAACGCGTCAAAAAAATCGAACACGATCTCAGCCAGTGGCAGTGTGTACCGCATCTCCACCCGCTCAGGGGACAAGTAATCCATGCCGCGCAACGACCCGCGCCGCGACTGGCACAATTCCATGATCGCCCCGATGAATTCGCTCGGTGCCAGGATGGTCGAGCGCACCACCGGTTCCCGCACCTCTTTAACTTTTCCAGCCGGGAATTCGCTTGGGTTCGTCACCCGCACAACGGATTTGTCTTCCATTACAACCTCATACTCCACGTTAGGCAGAGTCGAGATGAGATCGAGGTTGAACTCACGTTCGAGGCGCTCCCGCACGATCTCCAAGTGCAGCATCCCCAGGAACCCGACACGGAAACCAAACCCCAACGCCACCGACGTTTCCGGCTCATACACCAGCGCCGCATCGTTGAGCTTGAGTTTGTCCAACGCGTCCCGCAACGCCGGGTAATCCGACCCATCAATCGGGTAAAGACCCGAGAACACCATCGGGCGCGGGTCCTTGTAACCACCCACCGGCTCCTTGGCAGGCGCCGAGGACAACGTCACCGTGTCACCCACCCGAGACTGGCGCACGTCCTTGACCCCCGTGATCAGGTAGCCAGTTTCCCCCACGCCCAGCCCATTGCTCGGCAGCGGCTCTGGCGAGATCACCCCAATCTCCAGCAGCTCATGCGTGGCACCGGTAGACATCATCGAAATCCGCTCTCGCGGTTTGAGCATCCCATCCACCACTCGCACATACGTGACCACGCCACGGTACGTGTCATAGACAGAGTCGAAAATCATCGCCCGCGTCGGTGCATCAGCCACACCCGCCGGCGGGGGAATCTGCCGGACGATCTGATCGAGAAGCTCCTCAACTCCCTCACCGGTCTTCCCCGACACTTTCAGCACATCTTCGGGCTCACAACCAATCAAGCCTGCCAACTCTTCGGCATACTTTTCCGGCTGCGCCGCAGGAAGATCAATTTTATTCAGCACTGGGATGATGGTCAGATCGTTCTCCATCGCCAGGTAAAGGTTCGCCAGCGTCTGGGCCTCAATCCCCTGGGCAGCATCCACCAGCAGCACCGCTCCCTCACACGCAGCAAGAGAACGCGACACCTCATAGGTAAAGTCCACGTGCCCAGGAGTATCAATCATGTTGAGGCAGTAAGTGTTCTGCCCCTCCTCATCAGCCAACGACCACGGCATCCGCACCGCCTGCGACTTGATCGTGATGCCACGCTCACGCTCAATGTCCATCCGGTCCAAATACTGCGCACGCATCTCCCGCTCAGGCACAATGCCCGTTGACTGCAGCATCCGGTCCGCAAGCGTGGACTTGCCGTGGTCAATGTGGGCAATGATGCAAAAGTTACGAATCAGCTCGGCAGGGGTCGCTGCGGGAGGCAGCGCCGAAGCAGCCTTCGGTGACACTAGGTGACCTCGATAGTGGTAGAGCGGACGGGGGTCAGGTGCCAGGCGCCCGGTCTACAGGACTGATCAAACAGCTGCCTGCACAGCACCAACGGCACAATCACCCTCCATTCTCCCACGACTTCAACCGCACCTTGGGGCACGCTCCACGCCACCGCCACCCGTTACGCTTCCGGCGTGTCATTCAACTTCCAACGTCTTGGACGTGAACTGCTCCGTTTCCTCCTGCGATTCGCTGGAGAAGAACTCCAGCGCCGCACCGAAAACACCACCCCAGAGAAGAAAACACAACACACCACCACCGTCCCCACACCAGCAGAAGCACCCCCAACCCCACACCCCCAGCCAGCCACCGCACACCCACCACCAACAGCGGCGCACCAGAGAACATCACCTACTCCCCCAACCGCAATGGTCGCCCAGACCCCGGCGAAGTCGTCTGGGCCTGGGTTCCCTTCGAAGAAGACGCATCCCAAGGAAAAGACCGACCCGTCCTGGTTCTGAGCATCGAAGGCGACACCGTCCACGCCCTCCAACTCACCAGCAAAGACCACGACCGAGACGCCGCACAAGAGGCACGCGCCGGACGATTTTGGATGGACATCGGCACCGGAGCCTGGGACCGTCAAGGACGCCCCAGCGAAGTACGCCTCAACCGCCTTTTAACCCTGCCAGCCGACAGCATCCGCCGCGAAGGAGCCGCCCTGGACCGCGACATCTTCGAATCTGTCGTCGCAGCCTCAGCGAAATACCGCCACTAACACCACCCCACCCACGCATAAAGCGGCGGGGACGTCACACATATGTGTGACGTCCCCGCCGCTTCACCGCGATCAGTCCAGGTAGTCGCGCAACACCTGAGAACGCGACGGGTGACGCAGCTTACTCATCGTCTTCGACTCGATCTGACGGATACGCTCACGCGTCACGCCATACACCTTGCCGATCTCATCGAGAGTCTTCGGCTGACCATCGGTCAAACCGAAACGCATCGACACCACGCCCGCCTCACGCTCAGAAAGCGTGTCAAGCACCGAGTGCAACTGCTCCTGCAACAACGTAAAGCTCACCGCGTCAGCAGGAACCACAGCCTCAGAGTCCTCAATGAGGTCACCAAACTCGCTGTCGCCATCCTCACCCAGCGGAGTGTGCAAAGAAATTGGCTCACGCCCATACTTCTGCACCTCGACAACGCGCTCCGGCGTCATGTCGAGCTCCTTGGCCAGCTCCTCCGGCGTGGGTTCGCGACCCAAATCCTGCAGCATCTGACGCTGCACCCGAGCCAACTTGTTGATGACCTCAACCATGTGCACCGGAATACGAATAGTGCGAGCCTGGTCAGCCATAGCGCGAGTGATGGCCTGACGAATCCACCACGTCGCATACGTCGAGAACTTGAAGCCCTTCGTGTAGTCGAACTTCTCAACTGCACGAATCAGACCGAGGTTGCCCTCCTGGATCAAGTCCAGGAACAACATTCCGCGCCCTGTGTACCGCTTAGCCAGCGAAACCACCAGACGAAGGTTGGCCTCCAGCAAGTGATTCTTCGCGTTACGGCCATCCATGATCACCCAACGCAAATCGCGGGTCAGCATCGGATCGAACTCTTCACGCTCAAGAATTTTCTCGGCGAACAAACCCGCCTCAATACGCTTAGCAAGGTCAACCTCTTGCTCAGCGTTAAGGAGAGCGACCTTACCGATCTGCTTCAAGTAGTCCTTGACCGGGTCGGCCGTAGCCCCGGCAGTGACAACCTGCTGTGCCGGAGCATCTTCCTCATCATCGTCACGCAGAACAAAGCCTGACTCTTCAGAGCCATCGTTCTTGTCGTCTTTCTTAGACTTGCGTGAACGCCTGCCCCGAGGAGTGACCTCTTCACCGTCATCATCTTCAGGATCGTCATCAACGAGATCATGGTCGGTGTCAACAAGATCATCGACAATAGGCTCATCGAATTCCTCAGACACGACATCGAGATCGTCCTCGAGCTCCGGATCTTCCTTCGCGGCCTTACGAGTACGCGTAGTTTTCGCAGCCGCCGACTTCGCCGTCGAACGAGTCGCGCGCTTACGCGGCGCTGGCTTATCCGCAGCCTCTTCCGATCCCTCCGCCGCGTCAGCCGCAGGCGCGACCTTCTTCGTCGTGGCCCGGCTAGTACGCCGCGTCGTAGTACCAGCAGCCTTAGTCGACTTACGCCGCGGCGTACGCTTACGCGGCTTGTCACCAAGACCTTCAGCGACAGCCTGCGCTGCGTGATTCGCATCAAGAGTGACCGTGATGCCACTCATCTCAAGAGCACGCAACACCGCCTTCTGACGCGCCAAAGTTAATTCAGCCGCGACCAATGCGCGCTGAACGGAAACACTGTCGACGGTTCCTGTGGCGGCACCAGCCGCCAGCAGCTCGGCGATGGCCGGGTGCGAGAACTCGGCCGGAAGAGGCTTGGTTCCATTCTTACCGGTTGGGGCTTCTGCGGAGGCGTTCGCCACGTGCTGCACCGACACCTTTCACGTAGGTTGGTAGGTCAGTCGCATTCCTGCTCGGACGGCTAGCGCGGCTCGTGTCTCACCGCTCATCTCGCGGGACATTACGGAGCCGGGGTGTTCAAGTGCCGAATCGCAGGCAAAAATGACTTGCACCATTATAACTTCTTGCACACATCTCCCTCGTCACACACGCAAAACCGCAGGCCGTGGCCCGCCATGCGAAAGCAACTCAGTCAACGCAGGAATGCCAACGCAACACCGGCCGCAATAATTCCGCCACTTGAGCACAAGACCCAAAAAACCGAAAACACGCAGCAGGCCGCGCCAACGACGGCTTCCTACACACCCCATCGGCACCACAAGTCGACTACCCCAACAACCCTCTAATCACGAGCATCCTCCACCCGATCCATCGCCGCATAAATCCGCTTCTCAGACACAGGAACAGCCGTCCCCAATCGCTGCGCGAACAAACTCACCCGCAACTCCTCCACGAGCCAGCGCAACTGCACAACATCAGCCGCACCATGCTCAGTCACAGGCAACTTCGCTACAACCGCCAACCTCTCCTGCTCCACCCGCGCCACAACCTCAGCCGCAGCTGCATCCTTACGCAGGTCCAACGGCCCCTTCTCTATCCGAACCAACATGGCCTGCAAATACCGCGCCACATGCGCCAACTGCTTCATACCCGTCGCAGCAACAAACCCCGGATACACCAACCCCACAAGCTGCTGCTCCAGATCAACACGCATCTGCTTAACCCGATCCGCATGCATCGCATCCAGCGCCAACCGCACCTTCAACGACCGCTCCAACACCGGAACCACCATGTCAACAATGTCCATCACATGCGGCACAACCTCCCGCTTGACCGCAGCCAACACCTGATCAAACGCCTCAGCAGTACGGATCCGCGCCGACATCCCCGACTCCTGCTCAGCAATAATCGCATCCACCGCTGCCGCCAACACATCCTCTAGCAGCGCATCAATGCCACCATGCGGGTTATTACCCAACGCCAACCGTTGAGAATTACTCAACAACGTCAAAATGCGCTGCCACGGCGCCGTCGAATTCAACAAAACCAGCCGACGCAAACCATCATGCGTAGCCGTCTCCTGCTGCCGACGCGTCCCCAATACCTCAATCGCCACCGAATCACCATGATCGACCAGCGCCGGGAACCCCTTCACCGTGTTCTTTCCACGCTTACCCTCAAACTCACTAGGAAGCTCACCGAAATCCCACGACGTCACCGCTTTGCGCTCCAGATCAGCAGCGGCCTTCTTCATCGTTCCACGTACCTTCGGCGCCAGCTCCTCCTGCAACGCCTCCAAATCCTTACCCTCAGCAATAGCGCGCCGCCGGTCATCCTCCACAGTGAAACTCATCCGCAAATGCGCAGGTAAAGAAGCAATACCCCACTCCCCCTCCGGCACCCGCTTACCCGTAACGATATACAGCCCCCGCGCCAACTCATCCGCAAAAGACAACCCCAACCCAGGACCTGAACCCGGCTCCGGCTCACCCTCGACACTGATCGCCGCCAACGCCGCCCGCGCCCGATCCGGAGCAGGAACAAACTGCTTACGCGTCGCCTTAGGCAACGACTTCACCAACGCAATCGCAAGATCCTCACGCAAACCAGGCACCAACCAGTCAAACCCCACGTTCTCCACCTGGTTCAACACCGCCAGCGGAATATGGCACGTCACACCATCAGCAGCACCACCTGGGTCAAACTCATACGTCAACCGGAAAGACAGCTCCCCCTGCTGCCACACATGCGGATACTTCGCCCGCAACGCCTCATCCAACGGGCCATCACCAGCATTAGCCGTATCCGCAACCAACACATCCTGCGTAAACGTCAACAAATCCGGATCCGCACGACGCGCATCCTTCCACCACGCATCAAACGCAGCACCACTAGTCACCGACGCCGGAATCCGCTCGTCATAAAACGCAACCAAATCCGAATCATCAACAAGCAAATCACGACGACGAGCCCGCGACTCCAACTCTGACAACCGATCCAACAACTTACGGTTGTCATGGAAAAACCGATGCGGCGTATCCCAATCGCCCTCCACCAACGCATGCCGAATAAACAAATCACGCGCCAAATGCGGATCAATCGGCGCCAACGCCACCCGCCGCCCAATCACCAACGGCACACCAAACAACGTCACTCGCTCATCAGCGATAGCCGCAGCACGCCCACGACTCCACCGCGGCTCCGAATGCGACCGCTTCACCACATGCGCCGCCGCCTGCTCAACATCCACCGCCGACGTCACCGCATTCGTCCGCGCCCACAACCGCGTTGTCTCCACCAACTCGGCACTCATCACCCACTCCGGGTTCACCCGCCGCAGCACCGAACCATGCCCAATGGCAAAACGCGCCCCCCGTGCACCCACGTACTCCCGCTTTTCCTGATCCCACGCCCCCACCTGCGACAACAAACCCGTCAACAACGCCTGATGCACCGCCGAAGCCGGAGAAGTCCCCGTCCCCACCCGCAAACCAAGCTCCTTGACCGTGTCCCGCAACTGCGACACCAAGTCCTGCCATTCCCTAAACCGCAAGAAATGCAAATACTCATCTCGACACAACCGACGGAACGCCGAACCAGACAAAACACGCTGCTGCTCAGACAAGTAATCCCACACAGCCAACAACGTCATAAAGTCCGAACCCTCGACCTTAAAACGCGCATGAGCCTGATCAGCACGAGCAGAATCAGCCCCCTCCGAAGGACGCTCCCGCACATCCTGAATACTCAACCCCGCAACAATCACAATCACTTCACGCAACGTCCCGTTACGATCCGCCGCAATCAACATCCGCGCCAACCGCGGATCAACCGGAATACGAGCAATATCCCGACCCAACCGCGTCAAACGATGGGGCCCCTTCTCCCCGGCCTCAATCGCCCCCAACTCCTGCAACAACCGCAAACCATCAGCAATCTGGCGACGATCCGGCGGATCAACAAACGGAAAACCTGAAATATCACCCAACCCCAACGAAATCATCTGCAAAATCACACTCGCCAAATTGGTCCGCATGATTTCCGGATCCGTAAACTCCGGACGGCCAGCGAAATCTTCCTCGCTATACAAACGAATCGCCACACCATCAGACAAACGCCCAGAACGGCCCGAACGCTGATTAGCACTTGCCTGACTAATCGCCTCAATCGGCAAACGCTGAACCTTCGTCCGCTGATTAAAGCGACTAATACGCGCCGTCCCCGTATCCACCACATACCGAATACCCGGAACCGTCAACGACGTCTCCGCCACATTCGTCGACACAACAATGCGCCGCCCCGAATGCCCCGCAAAAATCCGATGCTGCTCCGCCGCAGATAAACGCCCATACAACGGCAACACCTGCGTATCTGGAAGCTTCATCGCCTCCAACGCATCAACAGCATCACGGATCTCCCGCTCCCCCGAACAAAACACCAAAACATCCTGATCACCACCATCCCCACGGCTCTCAGTCCATAACTCCTCCACCGCCTCAGTAATCCCATAAACCTGATCCACCTCCACCTCAACCCGCTCACCAGAACGCGAAACCTGCTCACGCACAAGCGGCCGATAACGAATCTCTACCGGATATGTACGCCCCGATACCTCCAAAATCGGCGCAGGACGACCATCCGGGCCAGCAAAATGATTCGCAAACTTTTCCGGATCAATCGTCGCCGAAGTGACAATCACCTTCAAATCAGGACGCTTCGGCGATAACTGACGCAAATACCCCAAAATAAAATCAATATTGAGGCTCCTCTCATGAGCCTCATCAATAATGATCGTGTCATAACGACGCAAATAACGATCCCGCTGCAACTCCGCCAGCAAAACCCCATCCGTCATCACCTTCACCAAGGTGTCCCGACTCGACGCATCGTTAAAACGCACCTGATACCCAACCGCACCCCCAATCTCAACCCCCAACTCCTCAGCCAACCGCTCCGCCACCGAACGCGCAGCAATACGCCGCGGCTGCGTATGCCCAATCTGCCCATCAATACCCCGCCCCAACTCCAAACACATCTTCGGAATCTGCGTGGTCTTCCCCGACCCCGTCTCACCAGCAATCACCACCACCTGGTTGTCACGAATCGCCGCAAGAATCTCATCCCGCACCCCAGCCACCGGCAAATGCTCCGGATACGACACCTGCGGAACCGCAGCCAACCGCGCCTGACGACGCTTAGCCCGCGCCGCCCGCTCCGCCTGCGTCAACGGGCGCCGCGCCACGCGGCCTCCCCGACCACGACCCCGACCAGAAGAACGACCACCCCCAGAACGTCCCCCACTCACACCACCAACACCAGACTCAGAACGACCACGGGAGGAATCAAACGCATCAGGCACGCGCACCAATATAAAGGCGCACCACCCAGCAACCGCCCTCACCCCAGCCACCGGGGCAACCCAACCCACGCCCAACACCCCTGCAGCTACGCTATTGCGCAACCCAGCCACGGACGGCACCAACCGCCCCACATCAACCGGGGCATCCAACCCCTCACCTCACCGCCACCACGCCCACCAACGGCGCGGCAACAAGGAGAACACCATGCCCTCACTCGGGTGGAAACTTCACTCAGATGGCCGAACCATCACACCCGGGGCAGTCGTCGCCCCCGAAGAACGCCTCTCCTGGCCATTCACCATAAGCATCGGTGCCCAACACGTCGTAGCCATGTTCGGCGCAACATTCCTCGTCCCCCGACTCACCGGATTCCCACCCTCCACCACCCTCTTCTTCTCCGCCATCGGCACCCTCCTCTTCCTAGCAATCACCGGCGGACGACTCCCCAGCTACCTCGGCTCCAGCTTCGCCCTCATCGCACCCATCACCGCCGCCGCTGCCTCCCACGGCGCCGGCTCCGCACTCGGCGGCGTCATCGCCGTCGGCGCACTCCTAGCACTCATCGGAGCAATCGTCCACGTCGCCGGCGCCCGCTGGATCGACACAATCATGCCCCCCACCGTCACCGGCGCCATCGTCGCTCTCATCGGCTTCAACCTCGCCCCCGCCGCCTGGAACAACGTCAAAGAAGCCCCCATCACCGCCACCGTCACCATCCTGGCAATCATCCTCACCACCGTCCTGTTCAAAGGACTCATCGGACGCCTATCCATCCTCATCGGCGTACTCATCGGCTACGCCACCGCCCTCACCCGCGGCGAAGTCACTTTCACCGAAGTCAACAAAGCATCCTGGATCGGCCTACCCACCTTCCACACCCCCACCTTCGAACCATCCGTCCTTGCCATGTTCCTCCCCGTAGTCGTCGTCCTCATCGCCGAAAACATCGGACACGTCAAATCCGTCGCAGCCATGACCGGACGCAACCTCGACGACATCACCGGACGCGCACTCTTCGCCGACGGCATCTCCACCATGCTCGCCGGATCCGGAGGCGGATCCGGAACCACCACCTACGCCGAAAACATCGGCGTCATGGCCGCCACCCGCGTTTACTCCACCGCCGCCTACGTCGTCGCCGGACTCTTCGCACTAGCACTAAGCATGATCCCCAAATTCGGCGAACTCATTAACACCATCCCCAGCGGAATCCTCGGCGGCGCAGCCACCGTCCTCTACGGCATGATCGGCATGCTCGGCGTACGCATCTGGGTACAAAACCGCGTCGACTTCTCCGACCCCGTCAACCTCAACACCGCAGCCCTAGCCCTGGTCATCGGCATCGCTGACTTCACCTGGGTCCTCGGCGGACTCACCTTCAACGGCATCGCCTTAGGAACCGGCGCCGCCCTCACCGTCTACCACCTCATGCGCACCCTCTCCCGCCTACGCGGCACCACCGCCGAAGCCCCCTCCCCCGCATCTGCACCCGCCGGAACCGAAATAACCACCACCGGCGAACACACACCCGACCGCTGGGCCGAACGCCCCACCCCACCACTGACCAAAAAACCAAATCCCGCCCCCACACAACAATGACAACCCCACCCCACCACACAACTCACCCGGCGAAGATCACCAACCTCCGTTAGCGTGAACGCATGATCCTCATCAACGTCAAATTCTTCATCAAACCCGAACACGCAGATAACTGGCCAGAAATCAGCCGCCCCTTCACCGAAGCGACCCGATCCGAAGAAGGCAACCTCTGGTTCGAATGGTCCCGCAGCATCGAAGACCCCAACACCTACATCCTCCTCGAAGCATTCACCGACGAAGGAGCTGAACCCCACGTTTCCAGCAAACACTTCGAAACAATGAAAAAAGAATTCCCCCAATACCTCACCCAAACCCCCCAAATCATCAGCAAACAGGTCGAAAACGGCCAATGGGGCCCCATGGGAGAACTCAACATCTCCTGAACACCCCACCCCAGATAAAACACAAGTGCCTGGTAACTGACCCATACAACAAGTCAGCTACCAGGCACTTGTGTACCTGCACTACCCACCCTGTCCCGAAACCTCACCCTCATCAGCCTTATCCGAACGCGCCAATGCGTAATACCCCCGCCCAGTCATATGACCCGACGTTGGCACCGTGATCATCTGAAAGACACCCACCAACAACAACATCCCTAAATCAATCCACGACGGCAACCTCAACCCCACCGCCAACAACACCAACAACACCCCCAAAGTCTGCGGCTTAGCAGCCGCATGCACCCGACTAAAAAAGTCCCGAAACCGCCCCAACCCCACAGCAGCTGTCAAACACAAAAACGACCCCACAAACAACGCCGCCAGCGCCACCCAATCAGCAACCTGCTCCACAACACTCACCGACGATCCCCCTGCCCTGCAGAAAACTGCCCCTCACCAGAACCGCCGCCCGCACCCTCCAACAAAACCCGCCCATCCACCACCGGCGCCAACGACCTTGGCTGCACCGCATCATCAGCATGCGCCGCAAACCGCGCCACCGCCAACGAAGACACAAACCCCACCAACGACAACGAAATAAGAATCGACACCGTCGACCCATCCCGCGTGGCCGCAATATACAAACCAAGAACACACACGACCGTTGACACCAACACCTCGTTAGCAATCGCCCGGTCAACTGCCGTTGGCCCCACCACCATCCGAAAAACCGACAACAACGCAGAGACCAACAACATCACTACGCACGCACCAATAACCCACAGCTGAACGTTCACCGCTGCACCTGCCCCTCAACTCCAGACGCCACAGACCGCCAACGCCGCCGACCACGCAACACTGCCTGCGGATTCTCCGCCAACGCCCAAATCACCCTCTCCTCCTGCGACTGCGCCTTCCGTAACGCCACCCGCAACGACTCCTCATCAGGCGCATCAAAAATATGCAACAGCATCCACCCCTCACTCGGAGACAAGTCCACCACCACCGACCCCGGAACCAACGCGTTCATCTCGGCATTCACCACAGCAATCAACTCGTTATCCGAACGCAAAGGAACCCGCAGCAAACGCCCCTGCGGCTGCCACCCCACCTGCAACGCCCTCGCAGCAACCTGAAAACTCGCCACCGTCAAATCCACCACAAAACGCATCAACAACACCACCACCGCCCACAAACGCAGCCGCACCCCCAAAATCAACGGCGGCAAAGGAAGCAACACCAAAATTCCCACCGTCAACACCACCCCACCAATGACGTTCAACCACGTCGCTCTCCCCCACAACATCACCCACACCGTCACCAACAACACCAACGGCAACGGTTGCACCCGCCGCCTCACCGCTCTGAACTGACGCCGCGCAGAACTCGAATCAACCACGACACGCACTCCCCTCACCACACCCTGCCGGGAATACCGCATGCACATACGGCGTCCGCGACAACAAATCAGAAGCCGCCCGATCTGTCACCCCATACAGCGGACCAGCAGCCAAAGTGAACGCACACGACACCGCTACCAACGACGCCGTAGGAATAAACAATCCCCGAGGAACCGGCTGATCTGCCTGCCCCTGCAACTCACGCAAACGATCAGGTTCAATCACTGGAATCGACTCAGCTGACACAAACTCACGCTCACCCGCAGGAACCTCCACCTCAGCAGAAAGTTCCGTAACCGGTCGACGCCAAAACGCCCGGGACCACACCCTTGACACCGCATACAACGTCAACAAACTCGTCACCACCGCACCGGCCATCAGCGCATACGCCACTACCCCACCAGCCTGCGCACCAGCATGCAACAAACCAATCTTCCCCAACCACCCCGAAAACGGTGGAATACCACCCAAATTAATCGCGGGAATAAAAAACAACACCGCAATCAACGGAGCTGTACGAGCCAACCCACCCAACTCCGCCAACGACGTCGTCCCCGCCCGGTGCTCAATAAGCCCCGTCACCAAAAACAGACTCGTCTGCACCACAATGTGATGACACATATAAAAAACCGCCGCCGACAAGCCCATCTGATTACCGACCGCTAACCCAAAAACCAAGTAACCGATGTGACTAATCAACGTAAACGACAACAAACGCTTAATGTCATCCTGCGCAATAGCACCCAAAATCCCAAAAAGCATAGTGAGCAACGCCGCCCACATGAGCATCCCATTCAACCGACCATCAGGGAACAGCAGTGTCTGTGTGCGCAACATTGCATACACCCCAACCTTAGTGAGCAGACCCGCAAATACTGCCGTCACTGGTGCCGGAGCCGTCGGATACGAGTCAGGAAGCCACCCCATCATCGGGAACAAAGCAGCTTTAATACCAAACCCAATCAACAGCAATGCTGACAATGTCAACGTACCTGCGGAGGACAACTCAGGAAGACGAACTGCTAACTGAGCCAAATTCACTGTCCCCGCAGCTGCATATACAAAAGCAATCGCAGCTAAGAAAAATAGTGAACTTAGCAAATTCACGAAAACATAGTTAACACCAGCACGCACCCGCTCCTCCGTGCCCCCCAATGTGAGCAACACGAAACTGGCAACCAACAACATTTCAAAACCCACATAAATGTGGAACAAATCACCTGAAATGAAAGTGGTGCCAACGCCAGCCGCCAGCACCAGCAATGTCGGGTGAAAAATCGGCAACGGCGCCTCACCATCACCCATATCAGCACTAGAACGCCCTTGACCGATCGAATACATCATGACCGCGAACGTCACAATCGTGGACACCAGCACCATTAATGCTGCCAACCGATCCACAATCAATGTGACTCCCATCGGCGCAGCCCAACCAGCAGCCTGCATTACCTGAGGGCCATACATATCCGCCCGCTGCAGCATCACGAAGGAAGCAAGCAACACACTGACAAACACACAGATCGTGATAATCCGCTGCACTTTCTCCTTACGCACCGCCACCAAAGTCAACCCAGCACCGATCAACGGCAACGTAACGGGCAAGGGGACCAGCCACGTCCACGGATCCACTTCACCCGCAGGTGAAGGCACATTCCCCTCTGCAAGCAAATCCAGAACAGCCATCACACTCATCGGGGCCCTCCATCACGCTGATCCTCAGGGCTGCTCCCCGTTATGGCCTGCACATTCTCACCTCTAGCAGGGTGATGTCCCCCTGGGTCAGGATCATCTCCCTGATCAGGTTCGTCCAGATCACCGGCGTAATCGCTCTCAGACATGTCGTTTTCCGCAGCACGGCGAGCAATGCGCGCATCTTCATCGTCATCCGTAATGATGTCGCTGCTAGACAACTGCCACGCACGATGAGCGAGTGCCATAACAAAACCGGTCAAAGCCAACGTGATAACGATGGCGGTAAGCACCATGGCCTGAGGTAGTGGATCACTCATCTCAGAAACGGGCCACATCCCCACAATCGCGGATTTACCCGCCGCGCCACCAGCAGCGAGGAACAAAAGGTTCACCGCATTTCCCATAAGAATGATGCCAATAAACGAGCGAACAATTCCTCGCTCCAAAAGGAGAACAACACCACATGACGCCATTACGCCTACGGAAATAGCCAAAGGAAGGTTAGAAATCACTGCATCTTCCCTTCCGTGGGTAAAATTCCACTCGTTCCTTGACTAGAAATCTCACTATTCGACAACAAGCCAGAACTCAACACGTTTACATTCCTCCCAGCCTGTTCCTGCTCTATCTGGCGATCAAGAGCGGCACCCAAGCTGCGAAGCATGTCCAACACCAGGCCGATCACTACGAGATAGACACCCACATCAAACAAAACTGACGTCACAAAGTGAACTTCACCGATCAACGGCAAGTGCGGGTTGAATGTCCATGTCTGCAGAACGTGCCCTCCGCACAGCATCGATACGACACCAAAACCTGCAGACAGGAACAATCCGGTTCCTAGCAAAACACCCGGCAAAATTGGCGCTGCCGCGCGCAATTCCTCTCTTCCACCTGCTAGATAACGCACTGTCAGGGCGAGCCCAGCAACCATTCCCGCCGCAAAACCACCCCCGGGTGCATTGTGACCTGCGAACAAAAGATAAACGGACCACAGCAGAATCGGATGAAAAACTAACCGCGCAACTACCTCAATCAACACCGATCGACGCTCACCAGAGACAAACTTCGCAGTCGAGACAAGCCAAGACTGACGCACACCTGGCTGCGAGATAAGAACATTCTGTTGAGACCGCTGCATTTGCCGACTTGCACCGCTAGATAAACGTGGACGCAACCGCTCCATATTTTCTTCACGAAGGAAGATGAGACTGGCGATTCCAGTTGCCGCTGCCAGCGCGACAGAAATTTCTCCCATGGTGTCCCAAGCGCGAATATCAACAAGAATGATGTTGACGATATTCGTTCCACCACCAAAGGGATAAGCAAGTTCAGCCATCCCATCAGATGCTGGACGGTGAATACGCAAAGCAGGCATCAAGATGGTAAGTGCAGTGAATATAACACCCACGACAGTTCCGAAAATTACTCGCCTCACTCGGACCTTAGAAGGTGCCGTAATGTCGAATCGAGTTCGCAGCCGACGCAGCACAAGAACAAATACAACAATGGAAAAAGTCTCGGCAAGCGCTTGGGTCAAGGCAAGATCCGGCGCCCCATAAACCAGGTACATCATTGCGCACCCATACCCAGTAGTTCCCGCCATGAAAACGGCACGCAGGCGGCGTTGGGAACGCACGGATGCGATGGCAGCAGTACATAGAACTAGGGCAATCGCCGCTTGCGGCCAGGCTGAGATGTTATCGACCTGGATGCGATCCCAGTCCTGAGCTACAGCCAAAAGCGTCCCGCCTGGAACAGCAATAAAGACAAGGAGGATAAGAGACAGCGACAAAGGCAGCGAGCCGCGTTGCAGCAGACCCGTCGTCTCTAAAGAAAGGCGATCAAGCCGGTGCATGCACAGCCGGTAAACAAGCTGAGCCGACAACAAGGGAGGAACTCTGTCCTGAAGTTGGTTGACCTGTGTGCTGAACAAGACAAGAACAGTGCCGAGAGTCCAGGTAAGCAGCGTCAAAAATAAGGCTGGGGTAAGGCCGTGCCAGAGAGCCAAGTGCAGATCTGCACTGTCTCCAAGAGCGTTGCTTGCGCCTCGGAGGAACGGCTCAAGATAACTGCAGAAAAGCCCAAGTGTGACGGTGCCGCTAGAAAGAATTAATGGAATTCCTGTCAGCAAGATCCCGGGGGTGTGAATGGGAGTGTCTTCAATTTTTGGATCGTTGCGGAAAGCGCCCCAGATGAATCGCCAGCTGTAGGCCAGGGTGAGAGCTGACCCAACGACGAGTACCCCGAGAACGATTTTCCCGTAGGGCAGCGGGGTGTGTAGGTAGGCGTCGTAAGCTGCTTCTTTGCCAACAAAACCGAGCAGGGGTGGCAGTCCGGCCATGCTGGCAGCGGAAATGATGGTGGCGATAAACAAGCCTGGCATGCAGCGGCGCAAGCCAGACAAACGGCGTAGATCTCGAGTGCCGGTGGAGTGATCGATGGCACCAACAATGAGGAATAGTGCTCCCTTGTAAAGCGCGTGAGCGAGGAGAAGAGTAACTCCGGCGAGAGCGGTATTTGGGTAGCCGGACCCGACAAGGACGATAAGGAATCCGAGTTGACTAACGGTTCCGAAAGCAAGAAGAAGCTTTAGGTCGTATTGCCGCAGGGATCGGTAGGCGCCGATGAGCATCGTCGTACAACCGATGGTGAGTACAAGGGGGCGCCATACGGGGGCATCAGCGAAAGATGGAGCTAGGCGGGCCACGAGGTAAATACCCGCTTTTACCATGGCCGCTGCGTGGAGGTAAGCGCTAACCGGGGTTGGGGCCGCCATGGCTCCCGGTAGCCAGAAATGGAAGGGGACTTGGGCGGATTTGCTCAGGGCGCCGGTGAGGATGAGGGCGATAGCGGCGTTAGTGATTGTGGTATCGAGGGGGGTGGTGCTGATGAGTTGCGAGAGTCGGTATGTGCCAGCTTGTTCACCGAGTAAAACGATGCCGATGAGCATGGCTAGGCCGCCGAAGCCGGTTACAACAAGGGCTTGCGTGGCGGCGATTCGGCTGGATCTGCTTTCAGGTCGGTGCCCGACGAGGAGGTAGGAACCGACGGTAGTAAGCTCCCAGAACAGGTAAAGCAGGAATGCATCGTCGCTGGTGACCAACCCTAGCATTGCCCCGGCGAATGCAACGAGAGTTCCAGCAAAACGACCAAGTCCAGGTTCTTCGTCAGAGAAGTAGCTTGCGCAGTAGGTGAGGACAAGTGTTCCTATGCCGCCGACGACCAGACACATCAGGCAGGACAGCTCATCCAGCCGGAAGGTGAGGTTAAGACCGAGTGTGGGGATCCATGGGTAGGTTTCGACGACGGCACCGCTGAGTACTGTAGGTGCCTGTATGAGGGCCCAAGCGAATGTCAAGGCGGGTGGTACCGCCAAGATACCGAATCCCGTCGCTCGAAAGCGTTCTATGATGAACGGAGATAAGACAGCGGCCACTGCGTGGATGGTGAGCAGAACGACCACTGAGGGAACCTCCTCTTAGGCTCGCTTTGTAGCAAGTCTTGACGCCGGGGGCATGACAGCGCACGCACTCATGGGCGGGCCGCATTACCAATTTACCGGGTTTTGGGACAGGTTCGCAGGATCAGTCCGTCAGTGAGAAGCAAGGCTGGCAGATGTGGTGGGTCGGGTTAGTGCGGATTTATGTCAATTGGTGACCAGGTAGCGCCGGTGATGGTGGTGCTTCCGTGGCCAGATGATGTGACAGCGACGAGTTCTTGGATGTCTTTTTCACGGCCGCAGCGGATGTCGACATGCATGATGACGCTGCTGGTTGTGTATTCCACATTGTGGAATACACAACCAGCAGCGCGGAGTGCGTTTTCGAGTTTTCCTGCGGAGTTCATGTTGGTAGTTACGCGTAGTCGTTTACCTTCTGCGTAGGTCACTTTTTCGGCGGTATTGATTGCGGCAAGGGTTGCCTCAGTGTATGCGCGTACCAGGCCGCCTGTGCCTAGCAGCGTGCCTCCGAACCATCGTGTTACAACGACCACGATGTCGGTGAGTCCATGGCCTGCGATGGTTTCGAGGATGGGCATTCCGGCGGTGCCGGAGGGTTCTCCATCGTCGTTACTTCGTCGGGTTTGTTGAGTGTTGCCGAGGATGAAGGCGCTGCAATGGTGGCGCGCGTCCCAGTGTTCGCGGCGTGTGGTGTCAATGATGGCGCGGGCTGCAGTTTCGTCGGTGACTGGTTCGATGCGGGCGAGGAATCGGGAGTTTTTTACGTCGATTTCTGCGCTAGTTGCGTGGCGGATCGTGGTGTAGAAGCGTCCGGTCATGTTGGCTCCGTGGCAAGGTCGGCGGCCTGTTTTCCTGCAAGGGCGCCGGTGATGGTGGGGGCTGAGGCAATGAGGCGTTGGGTGTAGGGGTGTTGTGGGGCGTGATAGAGGTCTGTGCTTGGTCTGTCTTCGACGATGTGTCCTGATTGCATGACAATGGTGCGTTCGCAGAGGTCTTGGACGACGAATAGGTCGTGGCTGATGAACAGGAGGGTAAATCCGATGGTGTCTGCTAGGGAGGTGAGTAGGTCGAGGATATGACCGCGGACGGTGACGTCCAAGGCGCTGACTGCTTCGTCTGCGAGCAGGAGGGTTGGGTTGGGTGCCAGGGCGCGGGCGATGGCGATGCGTTGTCGTTGGCCGCCGGAGAACTCGTGGGGGTAGCGGGTGGCTGCGTCGGGTTCGAGGCCGACGGCTTCGAGAAGTTCCCATACGCGTTCGCGGTGCAGGGTGCGTTTTCGGGCGCGTAGTGGTTCGGCGATGCTTTGCCAAACGCGCAGGTGGGGATCGAGGGATCCTGCGGGGTCTTGGAACACCATTTGGAGCCGGTCTCGGAGGAATCCGAGTTCTCGTTCGGGGCGTGCGGTGATGTGTTCTCCGTCGATGCGGATGGTGCCGCTGGTGGGGGTTTGTAAGCCAGCGAGGCAGCGCAGCAGGGTGGTCTTTCCGGAGCCGGATTCGCCGACGATTCCGAGTCGTTCTCCGGGGTGGAGGGTGAAAGAGACATTGTGTAGGGCGGTGACTGCTTCTCGGGTAGGACGTCCGAAGCGGCGTTGGGGGGCGAATGTGTGGGTGAGGTTGTCAACTTCTACGTGGGCGCCGTGGCGGGTGGGGGGTGGCTGGTGGCTGGTGGCGCGGGGGGTGGTGGCGCGGTCGGCGGCGTTGACGAGTAGGCGAGTGTATTCGTGTTGGGGTGCTGCTAGCGCGGTGTGTGTGGGGGCGTGGTCAACGAGGGTGCCGTTTTTCATGACGAGGAGGCGTTCGCAGACGGTGCCGACGACGGCGATGTCGTGGGAGATGAATAGGACTGCTGATCCGCGTTGGGTAGCGCCTGCGACGATGCGTTCAAGGACGGATGCTTGGACGGTGACGTCCAGGGCGGTTGTGGGTTCGTCGCAGATGAGGAGGTCGGGGTTTCCTGCCATGGCGATGGCTGCGACGACGCGTTGGCGTTGTCCCCCGGAGAGTTGGTGGGGGTATGCGGTCATGGTGTGGGTGGGGTTGGGTAGCCGCATTTCTTCGAGGAGTTCGATGGCGGCGGTGCGTGCGTGGGTGCGGTTGAGTGCGGCGCGGGCTTGGAGGGCTTCGATGATTTGGTTGCCGACGCGCATGGTGGGGTCGAGTGCGGTCATCGGTTCTTGGAAGATGAAGCCGATGTTGGCGGCGGCGGCGCGGGTGTGGTGTCGGGTATTGAGGAGGTTGTTGCCATGGAGGTTGATGGTGCCGGTGGTGGTGAGGTTTTCGGGCAGGAGTCCGGCGATGGCGGCTGCGGTGAGTGATTTTCCGGAGCCGGATTCTCCGATGAGTCCGACTCTTTCCCCGGGGGCTATGTGGAGGTTGATGTTGTTGACGAGGGTTTTTTCTCCGGTGCTGATGTGGAGGTTGTGGACGTCGATGAGTGGTGGTGCGGTGGTAGTCATCGGTGTCGTCCTCGTAGTCGGGGGTCGGTGAGGTCGCGTAGTCCGTCTCCGAGGAGGTTGAATCCGAGCACGGCGGTGGCGATGGCTGTTCCTGGGATGAGTGCGAGTCCGGCGTGGGAGTAGAGGAATTCTTGTCCTTCTTGGAGCATGCGGCCCCAGGAGGGTTGGGGTGGTGGGGTGCCTAGGCCGAGGAAGCTGAGTGCTGCTTCGGCCAGGATGGCCATGGCGAAGGCGACGGAGCATTGAATGATGATGGTGCCGCGAATGCCTGGCCAGATGTGGGTGTAGGCGATGGACCAGGGGCTGCGTCCGGCTAGTTGTGCGGCGGCGATGTAGTCGCTGGTGAGGATGCGTAGGGCGTTGGCGCGGGTGATGCGCAGGAAGGTGGGGATTCCGGCGAGGCCGATGGCGGTGACGGCCGTCAGGGTGCTGCTGCCGAAGATGGCTCCGAGCATGATGGCCAGGAGGAGTGCCGGGAAGGCTAGGAGGATGTCGGCGGCGCGTAGGAGGGTGGTGCTGATGGGGCGGGGGCCCATGGCTGCGAGGATGCCTAGTGGGACACCGACGAGTGCGGATATGGCGACGGAGCTGATGCCTACGGTGAGGGTGGTGCGCGCGCCGACGAGAATTTGGCTGAATACGTCGCGGCCGAATTTGTCTGTTCCGAGCCAGTGTTGTGCGGTTATTCCTTGGAGTCGTTGGGTTGGGTACATAGCGGTGGGGTCGTAGGGGGTCCAAATGAAGGAGCAGGCTGCGGCGAGGATGACCAGGCTTGATAGGGCTGCTCCGGCGATGAGGAGGGCAGGCAGGTGGCGGTGTTTGTTCATGCGTGGACCCGGATTCGGGGGTTGAGGAGGGTGTAGAGCAGGTCGACGAGGGTGTTGAGGATGAGGATGGCGATGACTAGGAGCATGACGACGTCTTGGATGACGAGTAGGTCGCGGTTGCCGACGGCGTCGAGCAGGAGGGAGCCGAGGCCAGGGATGGCGAAGACTTGTTCGATGATGACGGCTCCGATGAGCATGCTGGCTAGTTGGATGCCCAGGATGGTGATGACGGGGATGGCGGTGTTGCGTAGTACGTGGGTGGTGATGAGGTGGGGGGTGCTGATGCCTGTTGAGCGGGCGGTGCGGATGTGGTCTTGCTGCCAGGTTTCGAGTACGGCGGCGCGGATGTAGCGGGTGAGGATGGCGCCTTGGACGAGGCCGAGGGACAGGGCTGGCAGGGTGAGGTGGGCGAGGAAGCTGGTGGGGTTGTGGGCGGGGACGGCCCATCCGGAGCTGGGGAGGAGTCCGGCATGGACGGATAGAAGGGTGACGAGAATGATGGCGACGAGGAAGGAGGGTAGGGATACGCCGATTTGGCTGAGGGTTGAGATGGCGATGCCGTCGGCATGGCGGTGGCGTAGGGCGGCGTGGATACCTACGGGGATGGCAATGAGTAGGGCGATGGCCAGTCCTGCGGCGACGAGCCAGCAGGTGACGGCGGCGCGGTCCAGGATTTGGGGGGTGATGGCTGCGCCGGTGACGTAGCTGTTTCCTAGGTCGAGGGTGATGAGGCTGTGGACCCAGTCGATGTATTGGATGGTTAGGGGGCGGTCGAGGCCGTATTGGGTGCGTAGCGCGGCGACGGCTTCGTCGGAGGCGTTAAGTCCTAGGGCGATGCGGGCGGGGTCTCCGGGCAGGATGTTCATGAATGTGAACACGAGGATGGATGCGGCTAGGAGGGATGCCGCGAGGTTGATTATTCGTTGTAGGGGTGTGGTGGCCCGTGGTGGTTGCCGGGTGGGGATGGGGCCCTCTGGAGGGGGTGTAGTCATGGGGGTGGTGTCGCTCGGTCGTGGTGTTTATTTGCGGGCGATGCGGGTCAGGTCGAAGGACTCGGAGGTGTCGTTGGCTCTGATTCCGGTGAGGTCTGCTTTGTGGACGACGAGGTGGGGCATGAGGAAGAGGAAGTCAGCGGCGGCGTGTTCGGAGATGCGTTGTGCTGCTGCTTTGAGGTTTTCGATTTCTTGGGCGGGGGTGCCTTGGTCTGCTTCTTCGATGAGGCGGGTGAATTCGGGGTCGTTGTAGCCGAGGTAGTAGTTAGGTGAGAAGACGCGGCCCATGTCGCGGGGTTCTACGTGGGCGATGATGGTGGCGTCGTAGTCCTTGCTTTTCATGACTTGGGAGAGCCATGCGGCGGGGAATTCGAGTTGGTCGAGTTGGACGGTGAAGCCGACTGCTTCGAGGTCGCTTTTGACGACTTGGCCGCAGGAGATGGCGTAGGCCGTGTTGGGTAGGCGTAGCCGGATGGTGGGGTTTGGGGTGCCGGCGGAGGCGAGGAGGGCTTTGGCTTTGTCTTGGTCGTAGGGGTGGTTGTGGGTGGTGTCTTCGTACCAGGGGTCGGTGGGCGGAACCATGGAGCCGATGTGGGTGCCTTTTCCTGCCCAGCAGGTTTTGAGGAGGCTGGGTTTGTCGATGGCGGTGCGGGCGGCTTGGCGGATGCGTTCGTCAGTGAATGGTCCGCTGGCGTTGTTGAAGGCTAGGAGGACTTCGCTGGTGGTGGTGCCTTCGGTGACTTTGTATTCGGGTCGATTTTTGAATTGGCTGAGTGATTCGGGGGATGCGAGGTTGCTGATGATGTCGATGCCGCCAGAGAGGAGGGCGTTGTTGAGTGCGTTGCCGTCTTTGAAGTAGCGCAGGGTGACGTTGCGGAAGTGGGGGGTGGTTCCGGCGAAGTGTGGGTTGGGGCCTAGTTGGAGTGAGTCGCCGCGTTTCCAGTTGGTGACGGTGTAGGGGCCGGTGCCGTTGGTGGTGGTGGCGTGGTCGCTTTTGTCGTTGCGGCTGAACATGGCTCCGACGCGGGTGGTCATGCGGTAGAGCCAGTCGTTGCTGGGTCGTTCGAGGGTGACGCGTAGTTCGTTGGGGGCGGTGGCTTCGGCTTTTTCTACGACGTCCATGTAGTCGGCGACGGAGGTGGTCCAGTCGGTGGAGACGCGGTTGATGGAGTAGACGGCGTCTTCGGCGGTGAAAGGGGCTCCGGAGGCGAATTTGGCGTCGTCGACGAGTTTGAAGGTGTAGACCTTGCGGTCGTTGGAGACGGTCCAGGAGCTGGCGAGTGCGGGCACGATCATGCCGTGTTCGTCGAGGGTGACGAGGCCTTCGTAGACGTTGCCGAGAAGGGCTTCGGGGATGGCGGCGCCGTCGTTTTTGGTGAAGTCGAGGCTGACTGGTTCGGCGGTGAATCCGACGGTGAGTCGGGTTCCGGAGGATGGGTCTTCGTTAGTGGACCCGGCCGAGCATGCGGCGATCGTGGCCAGTGCGAGCGCGCTTGCGAGGGTCTTGACGAAGCGGCGGGTCATCGGTCCTCCTGTTGTCCACCTGCATTGATGCACCAGGTGTGGCGGGCCCACGGTGTCGGTGCGGGGAAGATTCCGGTGCCGTCGCAGCATACGTCAGGGGTGGGGTGGGTTGTGGAGGACGTGCGGTTTTGTTTGTTGTTCTCTCACAGTAGTAGGTGGGAGATGGTGTGGATGAGTAGGCCGGCCAGGCCGCCGACGATGGTGCCGTTGATGCGGATGTATTGGAGGTCTTTGCCGACGTGTAGTTCGATGCGTTCGGCTGCTTCTTTGCCGTCCCAGGAGCGGATGACTTGGGAGATGACGGTGGCGATATCACGTCCGAAGGTGGCAATGAGGGCTTCGGCGGAGGCTGCTAGGCGGTTGGTGACGGTTTGGGCTAGGTGTGGGTCGGTGAGGAGTCGTTGTCCGAATGCGCGTAGTTCGTCGGTGGCGCGGTTGATGAGGTGGCTGTCGGTGTCGGTGAGGGCGCGTTGTCCGACGTTGACGAGGGCTTCCCAGAGGTGGATGGCTGTTTCGGTGGTTTGGGGGTGGGTGAGCAGTCGTGTTTTGAGTGCTTCGGTGCGTTCCATGACTGTGGGGTCGTTTTGGAGGTCGCGGGCTAGGTCGGTGAGGAGGTCGTCGATGGCTTGGCGTACGCGGTGGTGGGGGGTGGATCGGACTTCTTGGATCCATTTGATGCATTCGGTGTGGACGCGGTCGGTGACGATTCCGTTGAGCCAGTGGGGGGTCCAGGTGGGGGCTCGGTCGGCGATGAGGGTGCTGAATTGTTCGGGGTTGTCTAGGAGCCAGGCGAGGGCTTCGTCGAGGAGCAGGTCGACTAGGCCGGTGTGGATGCGGTCGGTGACGATTTCGTCCAGGAGGGCTCCGGCTAGGGGGCTGATGGGTTCGTGGGTGAGTTTGGGGACGAGGGTGTGGTTGATGAAGCCGCGGATTTCGTTGTCGTCGACGCTGTTGAGTGCGCGGGAGGCGATGGGGGCGAGTCGGTGGACGACGCGTTCGGCGTGGTCGTCTTCGGTGAGCCATCGTCCGGTGCGTTGGGCGATGTTCATGGTTTGGACTCGTTGTCGGACGGCGTCGGGGGTGAGGAAGTAGCCGAGGAAGAAGTCTTCGAGGCTGGTGGCGACGGTGTCTTTTTTGCGGGGTATGAGGGCGGTGTGTGGGATGGGTAGGCCTAGGGGGTGGCGGAAGATGGCGGTGACGGCGAACCAGTCGGCGAGGGCGCCGATCATGGCGGCTTCTGCGGTGGCGTTGACGTATCCCCAGGGTCCGTCGTGGCCGAAGGTGAGGGCGTAGACGATGGCGGCGATGATGAGTAGGGCGGTGGCGACGGTGCGCATGATGCGCAGGCCTCGGGCGCGTTCGGCGTCGGCGGCCTGCGGTGTGGTGAGGCTGGGGGTGGCTGGGTGTGTGGTCGCCATGGGTTCATTGTGGCGTGTGGGGTGGGTCAGGGGCGTTTCATGCGGTGGAGGTATTCGGCTGTGGCGCGGGGGTTGTCGGTGAAGAGGTTGGAGCGGATGTAGGGGGCGTTTTCGTGGAAGTAGGACTCGTATCCGATCCAGCGGGCGTTGCGGGTTAGCCAGTCGTAGACGAAGGCGATGTAGCGGGGGTTGTCGCCGCCGCTGTTGGGGTTTGCTGGGGCGATTCCCCATTCGGGTAGGACGAATTTTTTGTTGTGGGTTTTGGCGAAGTTGAGCCAGAAGTTCCAGCCGTAGGGGGCCTCGCGGTGGTGGGCGATGTTGGTGTCGTTTGTGTAACCGGGGTCCCAGTCGTAAGCATCCATGCCGATGTAGTCGACGTAGTCATCGCCGGGGTAGAAGGTGCGTGCGTCGGTGGTGTCGGTTTGTCCGGGTCCTTCGTTGACTACCCAGGCGATGCGTAGGCGTGGACCGCCTTTGCGTAGTGCGGTGACGGCATGGCGGTAGGCCTGTTTCCATTGGGTGGCGCTGTGGGCGTAGGCGGCGTGTTTCCATCCTGGGAGGTTCATTTCCCAGCCGAGGCGGATGTAGGCGGTAGGGTATTTTGCGGCGACCATGCGGCCGAAGTTTTCCCATTGGGTGTTGTAGCCGCCGGTGCTTGCGGTGGTGAGGTTGCCTTCGTCGGGCCAGAGGGGGACGCCGACGTCGAGGGTGCCGGTGTAGCGGGTGGGGATGCGTTGGTTGTCCATGAACCAGTCGTTGGACATTTCGGCCCAGTTTTCTCGGCTGGGGAAGACGGTGATGACGTCGGCAGCTCGTCCTCGGTGTTGGGTGAACTGGGTGGCGATGTCGGCGCGGTGCATGGGGAAGAGGCCGGAGTCGAAGGGCATGCCGCTGGGGCGTTGGGTTGTGGTGGGGGGCATAGTAGGGGGTTTGGGTTTGCTGGGGGGTGTGGGGGTTTTGTCGATTCGGGTGATGGTGATGGCTGATAGGAGTGCAAGGTTGGTTTTGTTGATGGGGGTGATGTCGAGTCGACCGTCGGTGACTGTGGTGGTGAACCGTAGGTCGTGGGCGGTGTTTTTACCTGCCGCTTTGTAGATGTCGATGTTGGCGAGTTTGGTGGTTCCTTCGGCTTTGATATCGAAGATGCGTTGGCCGGGTTTGTTCCAGAAGGCTTCTCGGGTGTGGAGGGTGATGGTGTAGGTGCCGTTGGGTAGGGGTTGGGACCAGTTTTTCCAGCGGATGAGTTCAGGGCGGTAGAGGGTGTCGCTGGTGGTGCCTTTGATGTCGGTGGTTGGTGGGAGTGGCTCGACGAGGTCTCCGCCGGTGAAGCCACGGCGGGCGATGTAGGTGTTGCCGGCGGCGTCTTTGATGGGTTTGGTGTAGGTGGTCATGCGCAGCACTGTGGTGCTGGTTGTGGGTGCGGGCTGGGGTGGGGGTTTGGGTTTGCTGGGGGGTGTGGTGGGGGTGATGTCGATGGCGGAGATGAGGGCGCTGTCTGCGGTGGCGGTGAATCCGAGGTTGAGGTGGCCGTCGGTGATGGTGGTGGTGAAGGTGCGGTCGTAGGCATGGTTTTTGCCGACGGCTTTGATGATGTCGATGTTGGTGAGGGCGGGGTTTCCTTCGGCGGTGACGGAGAAGACGCGTTGGCCGGGTTTGTCCCACCAGGCTTCGCGCATTTTGAGGGTGATGGTGTAGGTGCCGTTGGGTAGGGGTGTTGTCCAGGAGTTCATGCGGACGTGTTCGTAGCGGTAGAGCTCGTCTTCGCTGGTTCCGGCGATGTCGTAGTTTCCCCAGTAGGAGGTGGAGTTGTCTCCGGTGTCGAATCCGCTGGTGGGGGTCCAGGTGTGGCCGTAGGTGTCGGTGATTGGTGTGGGGGCGGTGGTGATGCGGATGGTGTTGGTGGGTGTGGGGGCGGCGAGGGCGACGTTGGTTGGCGTGGTGAGGGCGAGGAGGGTGAGAGTGGCAGCCAGGGCGCGGGCGGTGGTGTGGTGTGGGCGCATGGGTGTGGCGCTTTCGGGTGGGGAGAAGGAGTCGCTTTCCTGTCGGGTGTGGTGGCGACTTTTCTGAGGTGTTCCTTCAGGCGCGTGTTACTCCCCTTGGGGGCCAAGGGGCATACCTAGGGGGCCGATGGTGTCCCGTCGGCCCCCTAGGTGTTAGCTGTTCAGGTGTGGTGTTAGGCGGTGGTGGTGTCTGTGTGTGCGGGTTTTGCTGCTTCGAGTAGTTGTTCGATGGGTGCTAGGGCCGCGTCCCAGCCGTAGACGGCCAGCATCGCGTCGACGGCGTCTTGGGGCAGGATTTTTTCTCCGCGGAGGAGTTCGATTTCGATTGCTTCGCAGAAGCGGCTGAGGTCTTCGGAGGTGGTGCGGATGACTCCTTCGGGGAGTCCGTCGAGTCCGGATGCGCCGACGTGGGTCGAGACTGAAGGCAGGCCGTATCCAATGTATTCGAGCAGTTTGATGCGGGATCCGCCGCCTTCGAGGAGGGGTGCGATGCCTAGTCGTGCTCGTTCGAGTAGGGGTGCCATGCTAGGCACGTTTGCTTCGAGTCGGGTTCCGGGTGCTGCTTGGACGCGGGCACGGAATTCTTCGGAAGGGTTACGTCCGGCGATGGTTAGGACGAGTCCGTGGTGGCGGGAGATGAGGTCTGCCCATTGGGGTGATTCGATGAGCCAGAGGATGCCGTTGATGTTGGGGCGCCAGTCGAGGGCTCCGGTGAAGAGCAGCTCGAGGGAGTCGATTTTGGCGGCTTGGCTGCCTCCGCGTCGTTTTTCCGGTGGTGGTGGGGTGACGCCGTTGCGGGCCACGATTACGGTGCTGGTGCCGTCTTTGCGGGCTTGGTGGGCGTCGTGTTCGGTGCAGACGATCATGGGGTGGCGTGCCCCGGTGCCTTTTTCGAGGGTTTTGAGCAGGGCGGCTTCAGCGTAGGCAGCGACTTTCATGGCGCCGGTTTCGGCGTGGGCGCGTTGGGCCATGAGGTCGGATTCGACGTTGTGTGTGCTCAGCCAGACGGGTAGTCCTTCGGGGAGGATATCGGCGATTGCGAAGAGGCTGGTGTGGTCGATGATCGAGCCGCGGAAGAGGCCGTATTGCTCGAGTGCGTACTGGACTCCTTCGATGACGGCGTCACCGCAAAGCCGTAGGGCTCCTAGACTGCGGTATCGCATGAAGCTGGTGGCGTCTTCGACGCGGCTGAAAGGCCCTGATTTGGGGGTGAAGAGATCTTCGACGGTGAAGTTCTCGCCGCTGCCGCTGGCTTTTTTGACGCCTTGGGGGGTGACGAGGATGACGTCGTCGCGTTCGGCGAACCAGCGCACCATGGCTAGGGTGCGCAGCATACCTCCGGAGGTTGCTGGGATGCCGAATTCTTTGGTGACGAAGAGGAATGGGAGTCCGGGCACGCCTGCTGCTCGGGCGGTGGGTGAGGTTTCGAGGAAGCGGGAGTGGGCTACTTCACGGCCGCCGACGTTGGCGCGTCCGGTGGCGACTCCTTTGGCGTATTCGACGTAGAGCTTAGCCAGGGGTCGGTCACCGCGGGCTAGTTCGCGGGCGGCTCGGAGGGCGTAGCCGCCGAGCATGGCTCCGCGCATCACTTTGGCTTCGGGGCCGGTGTGGTAGCGCTTGACGTAGTTGGTGAAGGAGGCGCCGCGTAGGCGGAGCATTTCTTTGCTGGGGGCTCCGGATTTGCCTGCGCCGTGGGGGACGATGACGTCTGAGCGGAGAACTTCGGCTAGGCCTGCTTCACGGGCGCGGCGGCCGAAGGACATGTCTTCGGAGTAGACGTAGAAGGATTCGTCGAATCCTTCTAGGCGGCGGAATTGTTCGGTGCGTACTGCCATGCAGGCGCCGGTTGTCCATTCGACGGAGACGTTTTCGCCCATTTCGGGTTTGGCGTAGACCCCGGCTTTGGGGAAGCGTTTGTGAAGTCCGGCGGCGTAAACGATGGTGCGTGGGACGGTGGGTTCCCATCCCCCGACGCCTATTTCGACTCCGTCGGTAGAGACCATGGTTGCGGCGTGGGAGGCGGCGAGCACGTCAACGGCTAGGCCATCGACGAGGGCTTGCATGTCGCTCATGGTTGGTCGCGAGTCGGGGTTGACGAAGACGACGAAGGGGGCGGTGCTGGTGAATGCGCCTTTGTTTGCGGCGCGGGCGAAGCCGACGTTGCCGCCGTCGAGGTAGCGCACGTTGGGGTGTTTTCGAGCCCATTGGTCTAGGCCGTCAATGCCTTGTCCGTTGTCGACGATGACGATGGGTAGTTCTTCTGGCCATCCGGCGACGAGCTCTTCTACGTGTTCCCTGCTTTTGTAGGTGACGAGGACGACCTCGAAGTCATTCTTCGTGCTCATGTGTCTTCTCCCCTGATCCGGCGAACACGTCCTCGCTTGATCGGCGGCTCACCCCGGTGCGTTGGTGGCCGTTGCGGCGGCCACGTGACCGTGGTGGGGTGTGCGGACTTGTTGTGCTCGAGATTCTCGTTGTGATTCTTGACGACCTTACCGAGCTGATTGCTGTGGGGTAAGGCGGGCTGTGCGCATGCCGTGTGGAGTTCGGTTGTGGGCCGGTGTGTGGGTTGTTTTGTGTTCACCACGCGAGTCGTACCGGTGTGGGGGTGCCGCTAGACTTCGTGGGCAGTTGTCCAGGTCGGGCGCCCGTCTCACACTCCTTTTTAGGTATGTCGTTCTCGAGTGTGATTGGTCGCCTCTTGCGTCCCCTACGTGAAGGGGGGCGCCGGTGCTTCATCGATTGAGAGGGCGTTCCCGCCCGAGCCTCGGCACGAGCGCTATCCGTGGCCCAGCGTGGGGACACGTTCTCGTGTTGAAGAGGGGATCCACGCCGTGGGGGCGTGGTTTTGGTCGTGAGCGCGATGGAGCGGAGCCGGCTAGGCAGCGGGGGGCCGCTGCAGCGGCGACATTTTGGGGAGGTTTATTTTGTCGATTCACGAACGTGAGTCTGTGCCTGTGCAACACCGCACTGATGTGGAAGTTCTGGGGCATGAGCAGGGCAATGATTCGTTATCTGCTGGTGACGCTGTCCGCGGCGCTGCGCGTGGCGCGTGGTCACGCATGTACCTGCATCGGATTGTTGTGCTGGATGTGATTTCGGCAGTGCTGGGTCTTTTTTTGGCACTGAAAATTGGGCCTACTCGGGATGAGATCGCCGGTGGGTACATTCTGGCTAGTGCCCCTATCCCGTTGGTGTGGGTGGGGATTCTTGCTTTGTGCCACGCTTATGAGCGCCGTTATCTGGGCGTGCCCGATGAGGAGTATCGGACGGTGGGGCGTGCGGTGGTTGGCATGCTGGGTTTGCTGGCTGTGGCAGGAATGTTCACTAAGGGGCAGTGGTCTCGGGCGTACATCATCACGCTATTGGTGTCGTTGTTTGTACTGGCGTTAGTTAACCGCCGGATTATGCGTTGGTGGTTGCACAAGAACCGCCGCAATGGTCGTTTGATGCAGCGGACTGTGGTTGTTGGTCGTGCTGATGCTGCAGCCGAGTTGATTCGGCAGATTAAGCGCTCTCCCGACCAGGGTTTCGATGTGGTTGCGGTGTGCACTTCTGGGATGGATTCGTCGTGGAATGCCACCTCCGCGATTGAGGGGGTTCCGGTTTTCGGTAACCCGTCGGAGGCCACTTCAGCTGTGGATTTGTTTGATGCCGAGGTTGTGGCGGTGACGTCGCATCCGGAGTTGGCGGGTAAGTCTTTGCGCCGTCTGACCTGGGCGTTGGAGGAGCGCAATGTGGAGCTGGTGGTTTCTACCGGGCTTCTTGATGTAGCCGGACCGCGTTTGTCGATCCGCCAGTCTTCGGACATGTCGCTGCTGCATATTGAGCGTCCCGCGGCGACACGGCAGTCAGAGATTTTGAAGAGCATCATGGACCGCTCTATCGCGGCGGCGTTGATTGTTATTTTCTCTCCGTTGCTTATAGGTGTTGCTGTCGCGATTAAGGTGATTTCACCGGAGGGGCCGGTGATTTTCCGTCAGCAGCGTGTGGGGCAGCGTGGTGAGCTGTTCACGATTTACAAGTTCCGTTCGATGGTCCCTGATGCGGAAAAACGTCTTGCTGATTTGTTGAAGTACAACGAGGGCAACGAAGTCCAGTTCAAGATGAAGAAGGATCCGCGGATTATTCCGGGTATCGGTAGCTTCATTCGTAAGTACTCGGTGGATGAGTTGCCGCAGTTGTTCAATGTGTTGTTCGGGACGATGTCGTTGGTGGGGCCACGCCCGCAAAGCCAGGCCGAAGTTGAGCAGTATGAGCCCGATGCGATGCGTCGTCTACACGTCAAGCCCGGTATGACGGGGTTGTGGCAAGTCAGTGGCCGCAGCGACCTTGATTGGGAGCAGTCGATTCGTCTGGATTTGAAGTACGTGGACAACTGGTCCCCGATTGTGGACTTGAAAATTCTGGTTCGTACTTTCAAGGCAGTGTTTGCCAGCTCTGGGGCGTACTAACCAGCCTGTGTAGATGCACATCTAAGGGGGGCACCCGATATCGGGTGCCCCCCTTAGTCGTCTGTTAGCTGCAACCGCTGGTGGATCCGCATCCTTCGCAGGCGTAGCAGCTGCCCGCTGGGCGCATCTTGGTGCCGCAGGTCATGCACATGGGCGCGTCAGCGATTTTGCCTTGAAGTAACTCCATTAGGTCTGCTGAGGAGCGCACCGGCGCGGTGTTGCGGTGTTGTTCTTTAGCTCCCCAGACCGGTGTCTGTGAATAGTTTTCGAGTTCGCTTTCTTGGGCTTCGTCGCTGTTTTCGGCAAGGTATGAGCCTGTTTCTAGGTGGCGGGCACGTTCTTCGGCGGAGTAGATGCCGTATGCCGAGCGAGTGTCGAAGTCCAGGTAGTCCAGTGCCAGGCGCCGCGCGACATAGTCCATGATCGATTGGGCCATGCGAATATCGGGGTCGTCTGTCATGCCTGCTGGTTCAAAGCGCAGGTTGGAGAACTTTTCCACGAATGTTTCCAACGGAACGCCGTACTGCAGCCCAATCGAGACTGCGATTGAGAAAGCATCCATCACTCCGGCCAAGGTTGATCCTTGCTTACCGAATTTGAGGAACACCTCTCCTGGCCGCCCGTCTGCGTAGGCAGAGGCTGTCAGGTATCCCTCGGCTCCCCCTACCGCGAATGATGTTGTCGTTGAGGGACGTCGCCTGGGCAGGCGGGTGCGTTTGGCCCGGTACTCCACGATCTTTTCTGGCGCGGACTGTTCAGCAGGCGGTTGAGGGTCGGTGGTGGTGGAGGTTTTTTTCGCTCCACCATCAGACAGTGGCTGGCCAACTTTGCAGTTATCGCGGTAGACAGCCAGGGCTTTGAGGCCAAGTTCCCAGCCAGCCATGTACACATCAGCGATGTCTTGGATCGTTGCACTTTCGGGCAGGTTCACGGTTTTGCTGATCGCTCCGGACAGGAAAGGCTGCGTCGCGGCCATCATGCGCACGTGGCCCATGGGTGCGATTGCCCGTGCCCCCATGGCGCAATCGAACACTTCGTAGTGTTCTCGTTTCAGTCCGGGGGCGTCGATCACGTGCCCGTGTTCGGCGATGTATTCAACGATGGCTTCTACTTGCTCGTCTTGGTATCCCAGGCTGCGCAGGGCGCGGGGAACAGTGTGGTTGACGATCTGCATTGATCCGCCACCGACAAGTTTTTTGAATTTGACCAGTGAGAAGTCTGGTTCGATGCCGGTGGTGTCGCAATCCATCATGAAACCGATTGTGCCGGTGGGAGCCAGCACTGAGGCTTGTGCGTTGCGGTAACCATATTCGCCGCCGATACGCACTACGTCCTCCCATGCTTGATTCGCGGCGGTATGGATGCTTTGTGCCATCGGCTCGAAGGTGCGCAGAGTGAAACTGGCGTCTCGGTGCATCTGCATGACGCGTTGGTGAGACTCAGCGTTGCGGGCGTAGCCATTGTACGGACCGACGATGCCAGCTAGCTCGGCGGAGCGGCGGTAAGCAGTTCCCGTCATCAGGGATGTGATGGCAGCGGCGAGTGCCCTTCCGCCATCGGAGTCGTATCCGTGGCCGGTGGCCATCAGGAGTGCGCCGAGGTTGGCGTATCCGATGCCTAGTTGACGGAAGTCGCGTGTGGTTTCAGCGATAGCCAAGGTGGGAAAGTCTGCGAAGCAGATGGAGATGTCCATCGCGGTGAATACGAGTTCGACGATGTGAGTGAATTTCTCTACATCGAAGGTGTTGTCCTCGCGGAGGAATTTCAGCAGGTTCAGTGAGGCCAGGTTGCAGGAGCTGTTGTCTAGCGACATGTACTCCGAGCAGGGGTTTGAGGCAGTGATGCGGCCAGATTCGGGGGTGGTGTGCCAGTGGTTGATGGTGGTGTCGTATTGCAGTCCGGGGTCGGCGCATTCCCAGGCAGCTTTTGCGATGGTGTCGAACAGGGATTTGGCGTCAACTTCTTCGATGACTTCACCGCTCATGCGGGCTTTGAGGCCGTAGGTGGTGCGGTTTTTGACTGCTTCCATGAAGGCATCGTCGACGCGTACTGAGTTATTGGCGTTCTGGTACTGCACGGACACGATGTCTTTGCCGCCCAGATCCATGTCGAATCCGGCGTCGCGCAGGGCGCGGACTTTATCTTCTTCGCGTGCCTTGGTGAGGATGAATTCTTCAATGTCGGGGTGGTCGACATCTAGGACCACCATTTTTGCTGCGCGTCGGGTAGCGCCGCCAGATTTGATAGTTCCTGCCGAGGCGTCGGCG
This sequence comes from Dermatophilus congolensis, assembly GCF_900447215.1. Taxonomy (NCBI): domain Bacteria; kingdom Bacillati; phylum Actinomycetota; class Actinomycetes; order Micrococcales; family Dermatophilaceae; genus Dermatophilus; species Dermatophilus congolensis. The sequence continues at coordinate 926,961 of NZ_UFYA01000001.1, read as the reverse complement.
CCACGCATGAAGCTCACTGGCCCTGATGCGGTGCCTCCAGAGGAGAGAAGTTCTTTGCTGGAGCGGATGCGGGACAGGTTCAGTCCTGCGCCGGAGCCGCCTTTGAAAATGAATCCTTCTTCGCGATACCAGTTCAGGATTGATTCCATGGAGTCTTCAACGGAGAGGATGAAGCATGCGCTGACCTGCTGGGGGCTGGCGGTGCCGACGTTGAACCAGACTGGTGAGTTGAAGCTGAAGATTTGGTGCACCAGGGCGTAGGTGAGTTCGTGTTCGAAGATTGTGGCGTCTTCATCCGTGGCGAAGTAGCCGTGCTTTTTTCCTGCGGTGACGTATGTCATGACGACTCGGTCAATCAGTGTTTTGAGTGAGGATTCACGTGTTGGTGTTCCTACTGCGCCGCGGAAGTATTTTGTGGTGACGATGGTGCTGGCGTTCATTGACCAGAAGTCGGGGAATTCAACTCCGTGTTGTTCGAAGATTGTTTCGCCGGTTTTCCAGTTTGTTTGGACAACGTCGCGTTTTTCCCATGTCACCTCTTCGTAGGGGTGCACGCCGGGGGTGGTGAAGATACGCGCGACGGTGATTCCTTGCCTGCCTGCGTTGTCTGATTCAGCCATTGTGTCGGTGGTTTCGCTCATACGTCGTTCCTCCCAGACTCGGCTCTTGCGAAGCCGCTTTACTGTTTGCTCGCCCCGAACGCTTGACTATGTCGACGACGCAGGCACAGTGGCGTAGGGCCTCGGACGCCCGCTGAATGCGGGCATGGGTGATAGCGGCACCAGTTGTTGGCCCGCTGATGGTGAGAAATGTGAAAAACGCGCTATGAAAGCGTGGTGATGCTTACCCGCTGCCGGGTGGGTCTCCGTCGTCGGTAATGACGCCGTTCTCGTCCTGAGGTTGGCGCAGACGGGCGATCGCAGCCTCGAAATCTTCGAGACGCTCGAAATCTTGATAGACGCTGGCGAACCTTAGGTAGGCGACAACGTCGAGGGCTTGTAGTGGTTCAAGGATTGCCAGTCCGATGGCGTGCGCGTCGACCTCAGCGGCGCCGCGCATCCTGATGTTTTCTTCTACGTGTTGGGCAAGTAATGCCAGGTCGTCGTCCGAGACGGGTCTACCTTGGCATGCTTTGCGCACCCCAGTGACAATTTTTCCGCGGCTGAAGGGCTCACTTGCACCGGAACGTTTCCGTACTGCTAGTGCGGAGGTTTCCAGGGTTGTGAAACGTCTGCCGCAGGAAGGGCACTCTCTTCTGCGCCGGATGCCCGATCCGTCGTCAATCGCGCGACTGTCGATGACTCGACTGTCGTCGTGACGACAAAATGGGCAGTGCACGTCGCTTTCCTTCCTTGCGTGTTGAGTGTCGTTGCTGCCGTGAGGAACGGCCACATCGCGTGGATCCCCGCACGTCTAGGAACGCAGGTTCACGTTCTTTCAGTAGACAAAGGCCCACTGAAATAATAGCGATATAAAACCTTTTACCCATCCACAAGATATGGACAATGCTTCATCTGGCGTCACTAGATGTAGTGATCCTATGGGTGCCGCTTCTCCAAACAAAAGCTGGAAGACCGTTTGATACGTCACTTTCCCTACCCCAGGCTCGCAAACACACAGGCCACCCCCACTCACGCGCCCCTCAACCCAGCACCCCAACTCCCCCACCGGCGTGTCGAAGCTAGTTCCCCAATGAATCTCACAGCATGCGCGGAATCCACAAACGCTGCCCCACACTCACATGCACATCAGCCAAATCATTGATCTGCTGCAGGATCATCACCGCATCACCAGAGGGAAGCTGCGGCAGATGCTCCCGGGCAATATCTGCCAGCGTCGACTGGTTCTCCGTAACGGTCACCATGCGATCCATCACAATCCCCACCTGATCAGGGCCGGCGCACACCATAAAGACGACAAGCGACACCACAAACACCACCCCCAAAGCCACCATTAAACGGCCTGTAGATATCGACCACACCGGGCTTACTTCTCCCCGCCTCGATTCTGGGAAAGAAATGACCGTCGCCAACCCCTCACCTACAACTGTGGCCCTACCGCTGGCTTCACCATGCCCCCGCAGGTCAGCTTGATCCCCGCCAGGTGATACCGCATGCAACATATTGCGACCAGTCATGACGAACTCCCTCTTTTCATACCCAGACATCAAACCTGTACCTGCTGCACGCGAGCCAATGATTCGAATACATGTTCTATCGAACAAAAGTTCGATAGAAAAAGCAAGGATATTTCGCACACATATTCGATTTAACTAATTCAACTTGACCAACGTGACCCTGCAAATAGCCTCCTCCTTCTGGGCTGCGCAACACAGAATCCGAACATCTGTTTGAGGAAACCCCCCATCGCCGCCTAGAATTCGAACAACAGCCCCATCCCGCAACTCTCATCGGGCTCACGTGCACACCCAATCCAGAGCCTCGAAATGAGCGGGAACCAGCCAGCCCAAGGTGAGACCCACCTTGCTCTCACCCTCCGACACCGTTCACACGCCCCCTGCGAGATCTCACCTTGTCGGCAGGCGATGCTAGAGAAAGGGATCCCCATGTCCGAGATCCATGAAATCGCCGCTCAACAACGCCCCGGACTCACTGCACGGCAACGTAAAGTTCTCCAGGTCATACGCGTCTGCGTTGAATCCCGCGGATATCCGCCCAGCCTGCGCGAAATCGGCGATGCCGCAGGACTGACCTCACCCAGCAGCGTCTCCCACCAGCTCTCCGCCCTCGAACGCAAGGGCTACCTACGCCGCGACCCCCACCGCCCCCGCGCCATCGAAATACTCATCGACACCGACCTAGACCTCCCCGACCGCAAAGAGTCCCGTCCCGACTCCACAGAACCCCCCACGCCAGAAATAAGTGGCACCGATCTGCACCCCGAAGCCACCTACGTGCCCATCCTTGGCCGTATCGCAGCTGGCACCCCCATACCCGCAGAAGAAGCACTCGAAGACGTCTTTCCTCTACCGCGCCAACTCGTCGGTGAAGGAGAACTTTTCCTCCTACAAGTCTTCGGTGACTCCATGGTCGACGCCGCCATCTGCGACAAAGACTGGGTCGTCGTCCGCCGCCAACCCACCGCTAGCAACGGCGAAATCATCGCAGCCATGCTCGACTCCGAAGCAACAGTCAAAACCCTAAAAATCAACCCCGACGGCTCCCGCTGGCTCATGCCGCACAACCCCGCTTACAACCCCATCGACGCCACCGGCGCCACCATCCTCGGGAAAGTCACCGCAGTCATCCGACGCCTGTGACCACCCGCGATACCAGTAACGCGACGTTATGATCAGCAACATGATCGATATCGCCGGTTTCCGAGTCATGCGCGCCATCGCCGACGCCGGAAGCTTCACCTCCGCCGCTGCCTCCCTGGGCTACTCCCAACCTGCGATCTCACAAATGGTGCGCCGACTCGAACAACGCACCGGAACCACCCTCGTTGAACGTGTAGGCCGCACCGTACGACTCACCGAAGCAGGCGAAGTCCTGGCCCGCCACGCCACAGCCATACTCACCGCACTCGAACAAGCCGAAGACGAAATATCAGCCATCGCCGGACTCGAATCAGGACGAGTACGCCTCATGGCCTTCCCGTCGGCATCGGCCGCCATTGTCCCGGCCGCCCTAGCGCAACTACGCGAAACCTACCCCGGCATCACAGTCACCTTCACCGAAGGCGAACCCCCGCAAGCATTAGCCGCCCTGCGTGCCGGTGAATGCGACATCGCTTTAGTCTTCGCCTACGACGGAGCCGGGCTACCCGCAGCCGAGGACAACCTCGAAACACTCCACGCCATCGAGCTATTCGACGACCCCGTACACGTCGCACTCCCCCGCCAACACCCCCTCACCAGCAATCCCGTAGTCAATCTCGCCGACCTCACCAATGAAGACTGGATCGCCGGCTGCCCCCGCTGCCGCGGCCACCTCCTGGACTCTTGCAACCTGGCCGGATTCCGTCCCCGCGTCACCTACGAAACCGAGGACTACATGGCCGTACTCGGGTTCGTCGGCGCCGGGCTCGGCGCCGCCCTCATTCCCGCTCTGAACCTCTCCAAAGCCATCCACCCCGACGTAGCCATCCGCGACATCACCCCCCAAAGTCACCGCACCGTCTACGCCGTCACCACACCCGATCTCTTCCGCGTCCCCGCCGTCGCCACCACCCTCCACGCCCTCACCGACAGCGCAGAACACGCACACACATCACCAGAAATCCCCGCCACTCTCATGATCTAAAACCTCACCTGGTTCGCAATCCCCGAACCACAACACCCCGGCCACCACCAGCACCCGAAACATGCATCAAGACCGTCCCCGCCTCATCGGTGCGCCACACACTCGCCCCCGAACGCTGCAAATCCATCATCACCGACGGAGCTGGATGCCCATAAGTGTTCTGCGCCCCACACTAATAACCGCAACTACCGCCCGCAGATCGCTATACAACCCTGCAGCAACATGCGCCGACCCATGATGCGACACCTTCACCACATCAAAACTGCCTAACTGCCCACTACCCTCAAGAGCACGACGCACAGCAGCAGTAGCTAACTCTTCAGCATCCCCCAACAACAACACCCGCATCCCACCAGCTTCAGCAGTAAGAACCAAAGAGCCGTCATTAGAACTAGCGCTGTGCTCACTACGCGGCCACACAGTCCGCAAACGAAGCCCACCCCACACACCCTCACTACCCATCACCCACTTCTCCACCGGGATCTGCGCACTTTGCGCGATCCGAGTGATCTGAGCAGGACGCCCCCGCGCCTCAGCCGCAGCAGAAACAACCAGCCGCTCCACCTTCCGGCCAGCAACCACACCCGAAAGCCCCGCAACGTGATCCGAGTCGTAATGGGTCAACACCACCGCCGCCAAATGCTGCACACCCAACGCATCAAGACAGGCATCAATCAACCACGGATCACGACCGGTATCAACCAAAACAGTTGACGCATGATCATCACCACGCACAACCAACGCATCCCCCTGCCCCACATCACAGGCAGCGAATTTCCACCCTTGAGCCCCCTGCCCACCAGGCAACGGAACACACACCGCGAACAAAGCAACAAACAAGCTTGCACCAGCAAAAACGCCATGACGACACACAACCTCCAAAAGTCGCCGCCACGCCGGAGCCGTGAACAACGCCACCACAGTGAGCACCGCAAACACACCAGCTCCCCACCCCCCTGCCGGCCACGGCACTGTTCCACCAGGAACGACCGCCAACCCATGCGCCACAAACGCAATCGCCAACGCGCACACCCCCGGGAACCACGCACACAATGCCGCCAGCGACGGAAACACCAACGAGGCAGCAGCCGTGAAAATCCCACCCAGAGTGACCGGGGCAACCAAAGGAGCGGTGAGTACGTTGGCCGGGATAGAAATCAGCTGAATCCCTGGGCTCAGGAGAAGCAACACCGGAGCACACATCACCTGTGCAGCCAACGGAACAGCCACAAGGGGAGCCAGCCAACGCAAAAATCTCGGGAGCTCATCTGCGATCTCGTCAGACCACGAGCGCGCAAACAGGACAATTCCCGCCGTGGCCAACACCGAAAGCGCAAACCCATAGCTACGGGCCAACCACGGATCGAAACCCAGAAGCACCAGAATGGCGGCGGCCAAAGCAGGCAACGCAGCACCGCGACGTGAAGCGCTAACACCAACCAGACCAATAGTCCCCATCGTTGCCGCGCGCAGCACACTTGCATCTGGGCGAGCCACAACCACGAAAAGAGCGACTGCGGCCACGCCAAGAAAAGGCCGGACCCGCCGCGGCATTCCGATCAGCCGCATCAAGAAAGCAGCACCAAGGAGTACATACGTCACGTTCGTGCCCGACACTGCACTCAAGTGGGTCAAGCCGGTGTCGCGCATCGCCTCGACCAGAGAAGAAGACTGTTGTGAACGATCACCTAGAACCATCGCCGGAACCAATCCGCGAGCATCGTCAGGCAGAGCGTGAGTGGCCTGACTGAGCCCAGTTCGGACGTGCGTGGCCACGGCCAAGATCGGGTTCGGTGATGGGTGTACCTGTAGTGCGTTGGGGCGGCTCACGGTGGCGACGGCTTTATCTGGCGCAGGGACTGCCCGTAGCGCTCCACGCACCGTAATGGTGTCACCCCAGTTTGCGTGAGTGAGGCGGTGATCAGCGAAAATCCGCACCGGTGTAGCTACCGGAGTGCTCAGCGCATGATGTTCGATTGTTTCGACGTTCATTAAGGCGACATACAGTGCTCCCGAGCCGTTCGCGGAGGGGACTTGTCGTGGTTCTTCGGTGATACGTCCAGTCAGGGCGGCAGTGGCGTGTGTTACTGCAAGATCGGGGATGGGGCCAGCTTGCCTACGCAGATCATGCGCGGTGGCGGTGGCGCACAGAACAAACGTGGCAATGAGAGCCAAAGTGCCGATGCGCGCGATGGGGGTGGGGCGCCGGCAGAGAAATACAGCAGCGGGCAAAGCGAGCAGCGCACTGATCAGTGCTGCCCCAATGGTGAAACTCCAATGCGGCCCAGCCGCAGCTAGTACGCTCCACGCGATCACTGCGGGGATAAAAAGGCGCAGGTCAGCAGGAAGTTCAGTGGCCGAGGAGGTTTTTTCGCGCTTATCACGCAGTGCGTTAAGAAGCAGGCTGGCAACCGCCCTCATACCGTGACGAGTTGGGCAAGTTTAGCGAAGGTTTTTTCACCGACGCCAGAGACCTCGTTAAGGTCTTCCACACGCGTGAAGCGCCCGTTATCGGTGCGCCATTTAATGATTTTTCCAGCCATCACAGGGCCAACACCAGGCAAGGTTTCCAAAGTGGTTTGGTCAGCGCTGTTGAGGTTCACTTTGCCTGCAGCGGTAGTAGAAGCACCTGGGCTGCTTACAGCGGCCGCGGGGGCTGCCTCACCCAGGGCAGCGACGATGATCTGTTCACCATCGCTGAGTGGCTTGGCCATATTGATGCTGCGGGCATCGCTTCCACGTGCGAAACCACCTGCAGCCGCAATCGCTTGGCTTGCACGGGATCCCGCAGGCACGGTGACGACCCCCGGTTTGGTCACTTTCCCAGCGACATGGACCGTGATGGCGGCTGGGGTCGTCTGTGAGTGTTTATCAGCCGTCCCAGCGGTTCCTGAAGGGGACGGTTTCCCGGCGGCATGGGTGGATGCAGCGGGAACGGTGTGCTCTGCTGCTTGACGTTCGGTAAACCACCAACGTGCGAACACCACCGCACATGCCAGCACGCCAATGATCAAGGCTCCGATAATCGCGCGAGTAGGGGGAACGCTCCTGGCTGTTTGGAGACGTTGCGGAACAGCGAGCAGAGCACGAGTGTCCGTGGTGTGTGTGTTCTTCCTCTTCTAGGGGTGGCAAACGCCGTTGCTGGTTGTGACTTTCCGCAGCTGGGGAGGCGAGCAGAGCGCGCACATTTGGTCGAGGAGTTTTGTTGACCTGTGGCGCGTATGGTTGTACGTCACCCATCCCTGGTGTTGGGTGTGTGCGCTCGTTGTAGCTGCGAGTGCTCTCTGATTCTGCTTTCGCGACGAGTTGCTGCCACCGCTGCTCGACGTCGCTGCAGCACCGGAAGCTTTCTCTGCTAGATCCCAGTCGTCGATTTGTGAATTCCACTGCTCATGTCCTGGTGCCCACTCCAGCTCCAATTCCTCATCAACATCGGAGACGAACCCGGCACTAGAGTCGGGGGCATAGCGGGGCTCGCAAGCAGCGACAACATGGTGAGCAGGAGGGCGAGAAGGGCGGATCGGCCACGGCGCATTGACTCCACGCCGGCGACTGGCCGCGTGGGCAGCTTGTGTGGTGGGCAGCGGATCAGCAGGAGGCATGCGGTGAAGCTATGCCGAACCAGAACACTCAGATGCAGACAGCACCTGCTGATGTGGAGAACAAACCCCCTCTCAACAGGTTGTGGACGCTCCTAGGTGGGCTCTGCGGGCGTTCCTGTGACAAATACCCCAACCGCCCCAGGTCCAACATGCACCGCCAACACCTCATCCACAGGCGCTACCGACACCGAAGTCACAGGGATGTTCTGCGTTATCAACGCTTGCGTGAGTTTTTCTGCCAACAGGTCGGCACGCTCGGTGGCATCAACATGCTGCACCGTCACCGTGACCGGGTCTAGAAGCTGCCTGGCGCGCGAAACCGCTAACTCAACCAGGCGCGAAACAGCACGTCCAGTAGTTCTGAGTTTCTCCACGGGCTCGATGTGTCCGTCTGCGAGCTGGAGAATCGGTTTCACTGACAACGCTGTCCCAAGGAACGCCGCAGCAGCACCAATCCGCCCGCCCTTACGCAGATTCTCCAAAGAATGCACATAGAAAAATGTGGACGTCGTATCGGCGACCGCGCGAACAATACCGCGAGCAACCTCACCAGCCTCCTGCGGCGATAGCCCAGCGACAATCGGCGCTGTACGACGTACCGCGTTCCCCAACCCGGCACCAGCCATTGCGCTATCAATGACGTGCACAGGCACCGATGCCGACCGCGCGGCCAACAACGCTGCGTCACGCGTGCCAGATAGCTGGGCCGACAAATGCACCGAAACGATGCCCTGCACACCACGAGAAGCCAAATTCTCGTAGCAAGTGAGGAACTCTCCCGGTGAAGGACGTGAAGTCCCGGTGGTTTTAGCTGCAGCCACAACCACCGGGAAAGATCCTTCACTGTCTGCGGTGATCTCACGCCCGTTTTCCAAGACGTGCAGTCCGACCACTGCGACACCCAACTGCCTCTGCTCAGCAGCAGACAGCCCAGCAGTGGAATCTGTCACCACAGCAATGCTGCGGCCGCCGGCCACTGGGCTGTCAGTGCTGCGAACTGTCACTGAGCGACGATGTTGACCAGGTTCGGGGCACGCACAATGACCTTGCGGACTATTTTTCCCTCAATCAGTTCAGCGATGCGAGGCTCGGCGAATGCTGCTTTCTCCAGGTCAGCTTCACAGATCGAGGGGTCGACCTCGATGCGTGCACGGACCTTACCCAGCACCTGAATCACCGCAGTCACCGAGGCCGCAGCCAGGAGTGCCTCGTCAGCTTCAGGGAACTGCGCGTGCACCACTGAATCACTGTGCCCCAGGCGATGCCACAACTCTTCAGCGATGTGCGGAGCCACTGGCGCCAACATCACTACAAGCGTTTCAGCAGCCTCACGCGGAGTATGTGACAGCTTGGTGAGAACGTTGTTGAACTCGATCAACTTGGCGATCGCTGTGTTGAACCGCAAACCGGCGTAGTCTGCGCGCACACCTTGCACTGCACGCGCCATCGCCCGTGCTATGTCCTCATCCATCGCCTCATCGACAACAACGACCTCGCCGGTTTCTTCATCGATGACATTGCGCCACACTCGCTGCAAGAAACGCTGCGAACCAACGACCGCGCGGGTCTCCCACGGTTTGGAGGCCTCCAGCGGGCCCATGCTCATCTCGTACACCCGGAATGTGTCGGCCCCGTACTGGTCGTACATCTCGTCAGGGCTGACAACGTTCTTCAACGACTTGCCCATCTTGCCGTACTCACGCACGACTTCCTGCCCGTTCCACAGGTAGGCGGTGGTGCCGTCCTGCTGCACGGACTCGGTGATCTCGGCGGCAGGGACGATCTGGCCGCGCTGGTCACGGAACGCATACGCCTGGATATAGCCCTGGTTGTACAGCCGGCGGAACGGCTCAGCACTGCTGGTGTGCCCCAGATCGAACAGCACTTTGTGCCAGAACCGGGCATACAGCAGGTGCAGCACGGCATGCTCCACACCACCGACGTACAGGTCCACACCACCAACATCCGGTAGACCTGCCGGTGCGCCCTCCACAGGAGTGGCGCGGGGGCCCATCCAGTACCGCTCGACCTGCGGGTCAACAAAACGTTCTGTGTTGGCTGGGTCGAGGTAACGCATCTCGTACCAGCATGAGCCAGCCCATTGGGGCATCACGTTGAGCTCACGGCGGTACATCTTCGGGCCATCACCAAGATCGAGCTGTACATTCGCCCATTCCTGGGCGCGAGCCAGCGGCGGCACCGGCTGACTAGTTTCATCTTCGGGATCGAGCTTCTGTGGCGAGTAGTCGTCTACCTCAGGCAGCTGCACTGGAAGCATCGACTCCGGTACTGCAACCGGCTGGTCGAACTCGTCGTACACGATGGGGAACGGTTCACCCCAGTACCGCTGGCGGCTGAAGAGCCAGTCACGCAGCTTGTAGGTGGTGGTCCCTTCACCGATGCCCTGTGCCTCCAGGTGAGTGATCATCGCGGCTTTAGCCTGCGGCACCGACATGCCGTTGAGATCGATGCCCTCCCCGGTGCTGTTGATCTTCACTCCATCACCGGTGTAGGGCTGATCTTCAGGGTGCCCTGCGGGTGGTTCGATGGTGCGGATCACGTCGATGTCAAAGGCAGAAGCGAATGCGAAATCACGCTCATCTTCGGCAGGGACGGCCATGATGGCTCCCGTGCCGTAGCCCATCAGAACGTAGTCGGCGATGAAAACAGGAAGAGCGCGCCCATCAACCGGGTTGATCGCGAACGCCCCAGTGAAGACCCCCGTTTTTTCTTTGCCTTCGGCCTGACGCTCCATCTCGGTTTTGCTCGCCGCCGCAGCGATATAGGCAGAAACTCCCTCAGAAGGAGTGGCCGCTCCAGCTTTCCACGCCTGCTTAGTGTCTTCAGGCCACGTGGCGGGCACAATCTTCTCGACGAGCGGGTGCTCCGGAGCAAGCACCATGAATGTGGCACCAAACAACGTGTCTGGGCGGGTAGTGAACACCTCGACCTGTTCGGTGGACCCTTCTGTTGCAGGGACGTCAAAGCGCACCGTCGCTCCAGTAGAGCGACCAATCCAGTTACGCTGCATCAACTTGACCGGCTCTGGCCAGTCAACCCGGTCCAGATCTTCCAAAAGGCGATCGGCGTATGTGGTGATGCGCATCATCCACTGCCGCATGTTGCGCTTAAACACCGGGTAATTGCCGATATCGGAACGGCCTTCAGCGGTGACTTCCTCATTCGCCAAAACAGTTCCCAACCCAGGACACCAGTTCACCGGCGCAGAAGAGACATACGCCAACCGGTACTGGTCAAGAATTTCCCGCTGCTCGTTCCGCGCTAACTCACCCCACGGGCGGCCATCTGGCGTGGGGCGAGTTCCGTCCGCGAACTCTGCCTCCAGCTCCGAGATCGGGCGGGCTTTACCTTTGCCGTTGCTGGTATTGGGGGCCTGTGGATCAAACCAGGCGTTGAACAGCTGCAAGAAAATCCACTGCGTCCAGCGGTAGAACTCAACGTCGGTGGTGGCCACAGAACGACGCGTGTCATGACCCAACCCCAAGCGACGCAGCTGGCGACGCATGTTCGCGATGTTGTTCTCGGTGGTGACGCGCGGGTGTTGCCCAGTCTGGATCGCGTACTGCTCAGCTGGCAAACCAAACGCGTCATACCCCAGGGTGTGCAGAACGTTCTTACCTGTCATGCGCTGGAAACGTGCGAAAGCATCCGTGGCGATATAGCCCAGCGGGTGCCCGACATGCAGCCCCGCCCCAGAGGGGTAAGGGAACATGTCCAGAACGTAAAGAGGCTCACGCTTGGCGGCCTGCGAATCAGCCCACGGGCCGGCTGGGTTCGCGGCGGCATATGCGCCTTCGGCCTCCCACACATCTTGCCAATGGCGCTCGATGCGATCGGCTACCTCGGCCGTGTATCGGTAGCCGGCTCCGGAAGCTGATTCACTCATCGACATCGTCCTTCGTCTCGTCATACACCACGTCACGGGCCACGACTGGACACGCCGGGCCGTCGCCAATCTACCGCAGGGCAGCAGAACCTCTCCAAAGGAACCAGTCCCACCAGCAACCTGAGAAATACGAAGCGAGGGCCGCCTGGAAACTCCGACGACCCCCGCCTCACCGATCACCGGTCTCCCGGCGTCACGGACTGGATCAGAGAGCGTTGAAACGCGTCGCCATAGCCGACTTCTTGTTAGCGGCCTGGTTCTTGTGAATGACGCCCTTGCTTACGGCCACGTCCAGCTTGCGGGACGCGTCGCGCAGCGCCACCGCTGCCTCGTCCTTGTTGCCAGCCTCGACCGCAACACGGAACTTACGGATGAAAGTACGCAGCTCAGACTTGTAAGCCTTGTTGCGTTCGGTCCGCTTGTTGTTGGTCTTAACGCGCTTGATCTGCTGCTTAATGTTTGCCACGAATCTGACTTTCTGGTCGAAGGACTACTCCACACACACGCATGAAGCAGGCCCCCCTCGCATCCGAACCGCAACTGAAGTCGTCGTGGTCGGCCCGGCCAAGGAAGGGCTAATTTCGCGTGACTTGCGCACGACCTGGGCGCGCACGCGAATATCCAGCTTAACAGGCGCGCCAAACACGACCGAAGCAGCCCTGCACCTCACCCCCCGCTATCGACCCCGGCCTCGACCTGTGTGCGCATGCCGAGCCCGAGCCACCTGCAACACACACCGCTCCACCGCGAACTGCGGATCCCGGCCCCCACCTTTGACCGCGAAATCAGCAGCCGCGATTGCCTCCACCGCAACAGCAAGCCCATCCTCACTCCACCCTCGCGCAGTGCGACGAGCCCGATCAACCTGCCAGGGCGCCATTCCCAACGCCCCAGCAACCTGCCCCGCCGGCCCAGAGGGCACCCCTGTGACCTTAATGAGCTGGCGAACCTGTACCGCCAACGCGGCCACAATCGGCACAGGATCAGTCCCCACAGCCAACGCATGCCGCACCAACGCCAACGCTTCAGCGGTATTCCCCGCCAAAGCAGCATCGGCGACTTTGAACCCATTCGCTTCGACACGGCCGCCGTAGTACGTCTCGACCGTTCCGGTGTTGATCGTCCCTGTGGTGTCTGCGATGAGCTGACTACACGCAGAAGCTAACTCATCGACACTTTTACCTACTGCTTCGACAAGAGTCTTCACAGCATCAGGAGCGATACGGCGCCCAGCGCGACGGAACTCACTGCTGACAAACTCAGACTTGTCCCGGTCGCTCTTAATGGCTGGAGCAGCCAGAACCCGCGCACCAGCTTTTTTCATCATGTCGAGGACTTTTTTGCCACGATTACCACTGCGATGCCAGACGGTAAGAGTCACCGTCTCCTCAGGCGCACTGAGGTAGCGAACAAGGTCCTCAATCAAAGCGTCATTAGCGGCCTCCAAGCCACGCACAAAAATGCCTGTACTGCCCCCAAAAAGAGACGGACTAGCAGCCATGGCGATGGAGCCAGTCTCATACCCTTCGGCGTCAAAACGGACAATATCGACCTGCGGGTCAGTAGCCCGCAGCGCGATAGCAGTGGCATCCAAAGCGCGCTGAGCCAAGACACGTTCTGGCCCAGTCACGAGAACCAAAGGCGGCACTCCCCCGGAGGGAGTGTCTGCGATGGTGGCGTCATCATCAAAGCCCCCGAATCCAGAGCTCGGTTCCGGGGCGCGGCGACGTCCAGCCCGTTGTGCAGTCATGACAGTTTCAGTGCTTTCATCCGGGCAATGATCGACTCAGGTGGCATTTCAAGATGTTCAGCAAGCTCAGAGATATCAAGCCCCAGATCGAGACCATCGCGGAGTTCTTCATCAAGAGTGGCATCCCACTTATGCCCCGCAGCCACTGCCGGACTCAAGCGCACGGCGCCAGTGTGCTCTACGCGCGGCGGTGGATGCTCGGTTTCTCCAGGTTCCATCGGTGGAGCACTGGCAGCGGGCGTAGGTTTCATCACCGCGCGCTCCCCGCGCGCCGCGACCGGCAGCACTGGCGCAGCCGCAGCATCAAGACGCTGAAGAGCCCCCAACACAACATCACGGTCAGTAGTGGGCCACATATCAGGCAACGAAGCCTGCAAAAACCCAGCATAACGGGCTTTCTTCATTCGCGGATCGAGAAAAGCAACAACTCCACGGTCATCAGCACGGCGAATCAAACGCCCAGCTCCCTGCGCAAGTTTGAGAGCCGCAGCAGTAGCCGAAACCGCCATAAACCCATTACCCCCCATAGAGCCAATGGCGCGAGTGCGCGCCTCAGTAAGAGGGTCATCCGGGCGGGGAAACGGGATCCGGTCAATAATGACCAGCTGACACGCCGAGCCAGGCACATCAACGCCCTGCCACAACGAAAGCGTCCCAAACAGGCAAGTACTGGCATCCGAAGCGAACTGCCTCACCAACGTCGATAGTTGATCATCTCCCTGGCACAGAATGTCCAGGTCATCGCCGAAGCGTTCCCGCATCTGCTCCGCAGCAGTCTTAGCTGCACGCATCGAACTGAACAACCCCAGTGCCCTGCCACCAGCGGCACGAATGAGCGCTTCGATCTCGTCGAAAACCTCCGTCGCGGCACCGTCACGTCCAGGCGTAGGTAGCCAGTCAGCCACGTACGCGATCCCTTGCCGCGCATAGTCGAACGGGCTACCCACATCCACGCAACGCCACGCTGGGGCCCCCTGCCCCCGCAACCCCATCTGCCCAGCTACAGGATCGAAAGATCCCCCCAATTCCAGGGTGGCTGAGGTCAACACAACCGTCCGTTCGGTGAACATGGCTTCCCGCAGCTGCATCGCCACACTCATCGGAGCGATACGTAACACCGCTCCCCTACGGTCGTCTTTAGTCACCCAGAGCACATCGAGTTCTCTGTTTTCCAGAGCCCGTTCAGTGAAAGCGTGAATCTCTTCAACTGCGGCACGAGCGACTTTCTTTGCTCCTTCGACAGATTCACCGCCTTCGCCCTTCAATGACCCCAACAGTAGACGCGCAGCCTCATGCACACGCCCCAGAGCCTGAACCAGCATTTCCGGAGCAGTCTGCACCCTGCCCTCAGGAACTGCTTCCAAAGCGACAGCCAACCCATCACCAGCCAAAGCGAACTCATTGGTATCAGCATGCGAGGCAGCTTTACGTGCAGCACTACCAACCGATTTAGAGCCCAGCTCATCAGTGACCGTCGCTGTCACCCGATCAACAAGCTCATGGGCCTCATCGACCACAAGAAGATCATGCTCAGGCAGCAGACGCCGCCCCTCAAAAGCATCAATGGAAGCAAACGAATGGTTCGTAACCACGATGTCAACATCAGCAGCCGCTGCCCGCGCCTGCTCAACAAAACACTCCTCACGCATCGGGCACCGTGACCCCAGGCACTCCCGCGCCGACACCGACACCTGACGCCAAGCGCGCTCAGAAACCCCCGGAACCAGATCATCACGGTCACCAGATTCAGTTTCCTGAGCCCACTGCCGTAGCCGCAAAACCTCTTGCCCCAGGCGCCCGACCTGCTCATCTACCTGGCCGACACCGAACAAAGCATCGTCATCGTCCTCAGGCATACCACCGGAAATTTTGTGCACACATATGTAGTTACGACGCCCCTTGACCAGCCCGTACGTCAACGGCTGAGGCAAATACCCACGCAGCGATTCAGCCAATCGTGGAAGATCGCGGTCAACGATCTGTCCCTGCAACGCCAGTGTTGCCGTAGCCACCACAACCGGGGTTCCCGTCGCCTGCGCATGTGCTGCAGCTGGCACCAAATACGCCAACGACTTACCCGTACCGGTGCCAGCCTGAACCAGCAAATGCTCACCAGAATCGACAGCGGCGCTAATCGCCTCAGCCATCGACACCTGGCCGGCACGCGGGGAACCACCAATTCCAGCAACAGCGGCCTCAAGCAGGGTTTTCACAGAAGGCGACGACACAATCCACCACCCTAATGCCCCTCACCCACCCCTCTGGACTGCTTGTCCACTGCTAAGGAAGCAGTTTCCAAAACGCCCAGAGGGTTGAGGAAGAACGTGGCGAAGAAAACTCACGACTCCACAAAGAACGGTGCGAACTCACTAGCTTTTTCGTGCCGCACAAAACCTTCAATCAACGTGCCCTCAGGGGTGTGCTCCTCACTACGGATATCGCCCTGCCCATGCAACAGCGACACCAAATCGCCACGCTGATAAGGAATCAGAACACGCAGGTGAACATCCGGGACCGGCAGATGATCAGCGACGAGCTGACGCAACTGTTCTATCCCCTCACCCGTGCGTGCTGAAACGAACACCGCGTCAGCCTCAGAGCGACGCAAAAGATCCAGTGTCTCTTCCTCAGCTAGATCGGTTTTGTTCACCACCACTACTTCACGAAGCTCATCAGGACGCACCTCGGCAAGCACTTCACGTACTGCCTTAATCTGCCCAATTGGATCCGGGTGCGAACCATCAACCACATGCAAGAGCAAATCAGCATCCCCGGCCTCCTCCAACGTGGACCGGAAAGCCTCCACCAGCTGGTGCGGCAACGAACGCACAAAACCGACCGTGTCCGCGATGGTGTACTCACGGCCATCAGGGGTGTTCGTACGACGAACCGTGGTGTCCAATGTGGCGAACAAAGCGTTCTCCACCATCACCCCAGCTCCGGTGAGTCGGTTCAACAAGCTGGATTTACCGGCGTTGGTGTACCCGACAATGACCACACTGGGAACGCTGTGAGCAGCGCGCCCCGAACGCTTCGTGACCCGAATTTTCTTCATATCACGGATCTCGCGACGCAGCTTGGCCATCCGTGTATTGATACGACGACGATCAAGCTCGATCTTTGTCTCACCAGGGCCACGCGACCCCATACCCGCACCACCAGAAACCTGCCCACCAGCCTGCCGAGACATCGACTCACCCCAGCCACGCAGACGCGGCAGCAAATACTCCAGCTGCGCCAGCTCAACCTGAGCCTTACCCTCTTTAGACTTAGCGTGCTGAGCGAAAATGTCGAGGATCAACGCGGTGCGGTCAATGACCTTCACCTTCACCACATCTTCCAAGGCACGCCGCTGACTGGGGGCAAGCTCACAGTCAGCAATAACTGTGTCAGCGCCCTCAGCGGCGACGACCTCGGCCAGCTCAGCGGCTTTGCCCGACCCTAAATAGGTAGCCGGATCTGGTTTAGCGCGGCGCTGCAGCACCCCCGCCAACACCCGCGAACCAGCAGTCTCAGCCAACGCCGCCAATTCGCGCAGAGAGTTCTCGGCATCCTCAACCGAGCCAGAATTCCACACCCCTACCAGCACTACGTTCTCCAAACGTAGCTGGCGATATTCAACTTCGGTGACGTCTTCCAGCTCAGTCGAGAGGCCGTCAACACGGCGCATCGCCGCGCGTTCCTCACGCTCGAACTGATCACCATCCCAGGTGGCATGGGCGTCGGTGTCGCTGGTGTTAGACAAGGCAGCAGCTCGACGCGCGAAAACATCTTCATACTCGGCAGAGTCACGGAGTCCACCGAATGCCGCACCGTGACCGGTCTGTTCGATGTCGGAGGCGTGAGTTGCGTGATCGTTGTTCGTCATATCCCTCTCATGGTCGCATGATCATCCGGTTCGAAACAGGAATGCTCAAGAACCGGTATCCGCAACAACGCAACAGCCAACCTTCCTGTTCCCCATACTCCATGAGTGCCCAAGCCCTTGGCAGACAATCCAACCATCACGCACCGGCGGTAACCTATGCCCATGCCGAGCCCGACCAGCCACTACTTCGACTCCGACCCCACAGGCCCCGCCCACACTCGCACCCTGCGCGTCAACCTCGCTGGCCGCGACATCGAAATCACCTCGGCTGACGGTGTGTTCTCTGGTGATCGGCTCGACCCAGGAACATCCGTCCTCCTGCGCGGAGTACCCCACCCCCCCACAGGCGGGACCTTCCTCGATATCGGATGTGGCTGGGGTCCCATCGCCTGCACCCTCGGGATGCTCTCCCCCGAAGCTGACGTCATCGCCGTTGACGTCAACCGACGATCCCGAGAACTCACCGCAACAAATGCAGCCGCGTTGGGCTGCACACGCGTACAGGCCCTCGCCCCCGAAGAAGTCCCTGAAGAAGCACGCTTCGACCTCATCTGGTCCAACCCGCCAATCCGGATCGGCAAACCGGCGTTACACGCCCTGCTCTTAACCTGGCTTCCCCGGCTCTCCCCCGGCGCAGACGCCTACCTCGTGGTTAGTAAAAACCTCGGCGCCGACTCACTACAGACCTGGCTCACAGCAACCCTTCCCGATGCTTTCACGGTGCGCCGGGCAGCCACAGCAAAAGGTTTCCGGATTCTTCACGTGCACCGCGACAGTGAAACTGACACTGCCTACAGCTAACTGAACCAGCTACAGGCAGTCAGCTGCAGGCTGCCTCACAGCCGCGTCACACCATCAGCGACCAAGTCAGCAGGGCCAGAAAGAGTCACCTGACGGTCCGTACCCACAGTGACGTGAAGGCTTCCCCCGGGCACATCAACCCGCCACTGGTTAGCCCCATCCTCACCAATGCACAGCATCGCCGCCACCGCCGCAGCTGCAGCACCCGTGCCACACGAACGCGTTTCACCCACACCGCGCTCAAATACCCGCATCTGCAGATGTCCTGGGCCAATAACCTGCACGAGCTCCACATTGGTTCCATGCTCAGGCAGCGGGTTGACCACCGGGGCTGCGCTCAAATCCACGGCAGGCAGATCAACCTCACCAGGAAGCATCACCACCGTGTGTGGATTTCCCATATCGACGCTCACGCCCGCTAACCCCTCAAACCCGGGCACCGATACCCGCGCATCAAAGCCGTGGGCCTTGAACTCGCTCTCCATAGTCAGGGTGTACTGCCCCAGACCCGTCGAATACACCGCACCTTGAACACCAATGTGTTTAATTCCCGCGCGGGTAGCGATCGTGTAACTGTCCTCAGTCACCAACCGCTCCCGCCGCAAATAGGCAGCGAAAACCCGTGTCCCATTCCCGCACATTTCTGCAGGGGTGCCATCAGCGTTGCGGTAATCCATGAACCATTCAGCATCACCAGCGAGCGCCTCGATTTCAGGTTCGCCACATAAGGCGGTGGGGACAACCCGGATTACGCCGTCGCCGCCTATGCCTGCGCGACGGTCCGCGAGTCGACGGACCTGATCAGGGGCTAGGCCGCGCGTGCCATCGAGGTCAGGGATGAGCACGAAGTCGTTCTGGGTGCCGTGGCCTTTGGTGAAGGAGTATGCGACAGGGGCGGGGGTTGTTACGTTCACGTGATTCATTCTCCCGCGGTGTGCTGAGTGGATTATGTGTTTGTTTGGGTGTTTATCACAGCGCAGGACTGCTGAGACCGTGCTGCTGGAGTGTGCTCAGGGCGGCGTGCAGGACGCTGCTGGGATCGTGGGCATCAATCCACGTGATGCGTGGATCAGGGGTGAACCAGCTGATTTGCCTGCGTGCCAGGCGTCGAGTGGCGATGGTGGTGGCCTCGATGGCTTCTTCTTCGCTTATGGTTCCATTGAGCTGTGCCAGGGCTTCGCGGTACCCCACAGCGCGAGAAGCTGTCCTGGTCTGGGACAGTCCACGCTGTTCCAGCGCTGCGACTTCCTCAAGCAGCCCAGCGCGCCACATACCCCGCACCCGGGTTTCGATACGGGTGTCAAGTAAGTCTCGATCTAGATGTAGGCCCAGCATCGCGGTGGGGCGGACGAATTCACGGCGCGGCATGGTTGCTGAGAACGGGCGGCCAGTAAGCTCGATGACTTCTAAAGCGCGAACGATACGGCGAGTGTTGCGCGGTTCGATAGCTGCAGCAGCCTGCGGGTCTAGTTCGGTGAGCTTTTGGTATAGGGCAGGAGTGCCTTCTGTTGCGGCGTGTGCCTCCCACCGTGCACGGACGCGGGGGTCGGTTGGTGGGATTTCTAGCACATCGATAGCTGCGCGTACGTACAGCCCGGATCCTCCTACCAAGACAGGGAGGTTTCCGCGGGCGATGATTCCATCAATATCGGTGCGTACGTGCCGCTGGTAGGCGGCCACGCTCGCATCGTCGGTGATGTCGAGAACGTCGATCTGGTGGTGGGGGATATTTCCCCGCTCGGCAATGCTTGGCTTAGCAGTGCCGATATCCATGCCCGTGTACAGCGCGAACGCGTCAGCGTTAACGATTTCTCCGCCCAACTGCTCGGCCAGGCGCACCGCTAGCGCGGTTTTTCCTATCGCTGTTGGGCCCACAACTGCAACCACTTCTGGCACTTGTTCGGTCACGAACCCACCCGCCGTCTTCGTTTCCAGTGATGAAAAGTTTCTGCTTTCCCGGGCATCACGATGCCTCTGCATGCGGGTGATGCCCGGGAGCGCCTCAGCAGCTTCCGCAGGCTCCGGTCGATGCGGTTTGTGGCCGCGCACCTATAGTCGGTAGCCCCAAGCTGACCGTTGGTTTGTGCGGAACCGGGTTACCTTCTAGACGTTCCCACGCGTCACCACCGATGGTGCGGCGCACTGAGAAAACCCGCTCGTCTGGGTTCTGGGCCACTGCCGAGTCAGCGACCAAGTGGTGCGGGGCCCCATAGGTGACTGCCACATTGACAAGATCTCCTGGTCGGGGACGTTCAGATTCAGGTAGCTCTTCAGGCAATGAGAAGTGCACGAGGCGGTTATCGCGTGCCCGGCCAGACATCCGCGCAGTCTCTACATCTTTACGACCCTCAAACGGAGCGACAAGCACCTCAACCGTCTGGCCTTCAAGGGCACGGTTCTGTTCCCAGCTGATCTCGTCCTGCAACGCGACCAACCGGTTGAAGCGCTCCTGGACAACCTCTTTAGGGATCTGGTTATCCATCGTCGCTGCCGGGGTGCCAGGGCGGATCGAGTACTGGAACGTGAATGCACTGGAGAACCGCGAGGCCCGAACGACTTCAAGGGTGTCTTCGAAATCCTGGTCCGTTTCGCCTGGGAATCCCACAATGATGTCCGTGGTAATCGCGGCGTGTGGGATCTGCTCCCGAACTCGCTCAATGATGCCGAGGAATTTCTCGCTACGGTACGAGCGGCGCATCGCGCGCAGCACCGAATCCGAACCAGACTGCAACGGCATGTGCAGGCTGGGCATCACGTTCGGTGTCTCCGCCATAGCAGAGATGACGTCATCAGTGAACGCCGCCGGGTGCGGGCTGGTAAAACGCACACGCTCCAGACCGTCGATGTCACCGCAGGCGCGCAGCAACTTAGCGAACGCGCCACGGTCCCCGAACTCCACCCCATAGGTGTTCACGTTCTGCCCAAGCAGTGTCACTTCAAGGACGCCCTCGGCCACGAGTGCTTTGACCTCAGCGAGGATGTCGCCCGGTCGGCGGTCCTGTTCTTTACCGCGCAGCGCCGGAACGATGCAGTACGTGCAGGTGTTGTTACAGCCCACCGAAATCGACACCCACCCGGCGTAAGCCGAGTCACGCCTTGTCGGCAACGTCGAGGGGAACGTTTCCAAAGACTCGAGGATCTCCACCTCGGCCTTCTTGTTGTGACGTGCCCGCTCCAACAGCACCGGCAATGAACCGATGTTGTGTGTACCGAAAACGACATCGACCCACGGCGCCTTGGCGACGATGAGGTCTTTATCTTTCTGCGCCATGCATCCACCAACAGCGATCTGCATGTCGGGGTTTTTCGTCTTGGCTGGACGCAACTGCCCCAAGTTGCCGTAGAGCTTGTTGTCCGCGTTCTCACGCACCGCGCACGTGTTGAACACGACAATGTCTGGCTCTTCCGAACGTTCAGTCGGTGGAACCGATTCGTAATCCACGTACCCCGCGGCTTCCAAGAGCCCCGCGAGCCGCTCGGAATCATGCACATTCATCTGGCACCCGTGAGTGCGCACCTGATAAGTCGTCATCACAAACTATTCTCCAACCTCACCCCTGCTCCCACGAAACCGACACCGATCCCGCGACGCGACAAGCGCAGGCCACCTCAGGTGAGGTGGCCTGCGCCCTACCGGACGATCACAGCTCCAGCGGCTACCCGCCAAGCTGCTCAATTTAACCAGCTGTAGGTCAGTCCCGAGCATGCTCAGGCAAAGCATCCAGAGCCTCAGCGACTACCGGAAATGCAATATTCGACGAATACCCTCGTCTGCCAAGTAAGCCCAGCAAACGACGTTTCTTCGTTTCAATGTTCAGGCCACTCATCGCCCGCAGCTTTTTAGCAACAACTGCACGAGCAGCCTCTTTGTCGCGCTCCACGTCAAGATGGTCAACAGCATCCTCAACGACCGTGGCCTCCACGCCCCGTTTCGTCAGCTCCATCTCCAGCGACCGTTTCGACAGCCCCTTGGACTCCCGCAAACTGCGCACCAACATCTGTGCGTAAGCTGCATCATCAACCAGGCCAACATCTTCCAAACGATCCAGGACCTCATCAGCTGTGTCCCGTGGAATGTCTTTGGCCACGATCGCCTCAGCAAGCTGTGCCCGCGACCGTGGCGCTGCAGCTAACTTACGCAGCGCAATCCGTTTAGCCTCCGCATACTCAGCGGACACTGACAAGGCACCCGACCCAGCAGACTGTGAAGACCTACTCGCCTGCACTACAGCCTGCGCCATCGCCTCACGAGCGCGCGCCAACCGCGCATCATCACTCATCAGAACGCCACAGGCGCTTCATCGCCCCCCGCGCCACCTTCTACGGCTTCCGCAGGCGCCTCAGCACCCGGAATGATGCCCAGTTTCTCCTTGATGCGCCGCTCAACCTCTTGTGCCAACTCTGGGTTGTCTTTGAGGAAGTTACGGACGTTCTCCTTGCCTTGACCGAGCTGGTCACCCTCGTAGGTGTACCACGCCCCGGCTTTACGGATAATCCCGTGCTCCACACCCATGTCGATGAGGCTGCCCTCACGCGAAATGCCCTGTCCGTACAGAATGTCGAACTCGGCCTGCTTGAACGGCGGAGACACCTTGTTCTTCACCACTTTGGCGCGCGTACGGTTACCCACCGGCTCGCTACCGTCCTTCAACGTCTCAATACGGCGAATATCCAGACGCACCGAGGCATAGAACTTCAACGCCTTACCACCCGTGGTGGTCTCCGGATTGCCGAACATCACGCCGATCTTCTCGCGAAGCTGGTTAATGAAAATCGCCGTCGTGCCCGTGCTGTTCAACGCACCCGTGATCTTACGAAGCGCCTGGCTCATCAACCGCGCCTGCAACCCCACATGCGAATCACCCATCTCGCCTTCGATCTCAGCGCGCGGAACCAAAGCCGCTACTGAGTCAACGACGATGATGTCGATCGCCCCCGATCGGATCAACATATCGGTGATCTCAAGAGCCTGCTCGCCAGTGTCCGGCTGACTAACCAACAGCGCATCAGTATCCACACCCAAAGCCCGGGCATACTCCGGATCCAAAGCGTGCTCAGCATCGATGAACGCCGCGATCCCCCCGGCTTTCTGCGCACTCGCCACCGCATGCAACGCCACAGTCGTCTTACCCGAAGACTCCGGGCCATAGATCTCAATCACCCGACCACGAGGAAGGCCACCCACACCCAACGCCACATCCAACGCAATCGACCCCGTCGGAATAACACCCAACGCCGGACGCACCTGATCACCCAAACGCATCACAGCACCCTTGCCGTAAGCCTTTTCAATCTGGGCCATCACTGTGTCCAGAGAAGCAGCCTTGGGATCCAACGAAGAAGAACGAGACCCCGACGAGGCCTTGGAAGAACGTGCCATGACACACCTTGCTTTCTGCGAATACTCGAAACGGCCGTCTACCTGCGACCTCAAGCGCGACCACCAGGCCAACAACTCGGGTCAGACGTTAAAAGGAACCACCGACAAGGTCCCGCCACCGCAACGGCAACTGTGGACCACACCCCCTAACCAACCAGGTTGTGGAGCAGTCGGACCCGCCGGTCGAGTACCGGCAGAAAGTCCCATCACCCACAAGCTACCGAACAAATGTTCGATAAGCCACCTCAACACACGCCATCCACTCAGTACTTATCGCGATTTTCCTGCAATGGGACCACTTGCCCCAGTCGCCGCTCCGGCGGTACTCCCATCTGCTCCACCAGCGCCTCCCATACTCGCCGCGGCTCAACACCGGACTCCAGTAGCTCATCAGGAGTGCCCCCACCTAATGCCGTCACGCTCTGATGTGACGCCAGAACCTGTGCACGCGCAGTCCCGAACTCCTCATCCATCAACCGCCAAAACTCACTAAGACGCATACCTCAAGTCAACCACCCCGCACCATCCCCTCAGGCAGCACTCCCTCCTTGCTGCAAATCATGCGTAGCAAAGACAGCAACCAGACAAGCGGTCGATCGAACACGTTGAACATACTCGACCCCTTGAATATACCCCCGGGGGTATATTCAACTGGGTTTGCCACCACCCGACACACTCCTGGGAGGACCCCCATGCTCTTCACCCAGCACTACCTCGACTGCCTCTCACAAGCCTCATACGTCATCGGTGACGAAACAACAAAGAAAGCCCTCATCATCGACCCCCGACGCGACACCGACGACTACCTCAACGAAGCCACCGAAAACGGCATGAACATCATCGGAGTCATCA
Organism: Dermatophilus congolensis; assembly: GCF_900447215.1. Taxonomy (NCBI): domain Bacteria; kingdom Bacillati; phylum Actinomycetota; class Actinomycetes; order Micrococcales; family Dermatophilaceae; genus Dermatophilus; species Dermatophilus congolensis. The sequence goes on along the minus strand of NZ_UFYA01000001.1, from coordinate 902,536 downwards.
ACACCCACTTCCGCGCCGACTTCGTCTCCGGACACCTCGAACTGGCAGAAAAAACCGGAGCCTGGATCGGATACGGCGAAAAAGCCACCCCCGACTTCACCTACCGACCACTCACACACGGCGAGCGCATCAGCCTCGGAGAAGTCACCCACGAAATCCTGGCCACCCCCGGCCACACTCCCGAATCAATCAGCGTCCTCGTCTACGAACACACAGACGACAACGTGCCCTACGGCGTACTCACCGGCGACGCCCTCTTCATCGGTGACGTCGGACGACCAGACCTCCTAGCATCCAGCGGCACCACCGCCGAAGAACTCGGTCGCAACCTCTACCACTCCATCCAGCACACGCTGATGTCCCTACCCGATGAAGTCCGCGTCTTCCCCGGGCACGGCGCCGGATCAGCCTGCGGCAAAAACCTCTCCACCGAAAAACAATCAACAATCGGTGAACAACGCCGCACCAACTACGCCTGCACCCCCATGAGCGAACAAGAATTCGTCGATATCGTCACCGCAGGCCAACCAGCCCCTCCCGCCTACTTCGCCTACGACGCCACACTCAACAAAAAACACCGACCCACCCTGAGCAACACAACCACACCAGCCCTGAACAACACCGAACTCGCACACGCCCTCAACAACGGCGCCATCATCCTCGACACACGCACAACCGAAGAATTCACCACAGCGCATCTACGCGGATCCATCAACGTTCCCTTCGACGGGCGAACCGCCGAAACTGTCGGCATGCTCCTCAAACCCGAACAACGCATCATCCTCATCACCCCCGAAGGACTCGAACAAGAAACAACCATGCGCCTTGGCCGCATCGGATACGACCACGTCCTCGGATACTTCCCCCACCTCGACAGCCACCTCAGCGAACACCCCGAGGAAGCCGAACAGGCCACCCGTCTCGAAGTTCACGAACTCGACAACGCTGCGCCACACACACAGCTACTCGACGTACGTGGCCCCGGCGAAGCAGCAGAAGGCGCCATTCCCGACACCATCAACATCCCCCTGCCGCAGCTAACCCAACGACTCAACGAACTAGACAAAAACCGCCCAGTGATCGTCTCCTGCGCCGGAGGGTGGCGATCCAACGTCGCCGCGAGCTACCTACGCCACCAAGGATTCACCCACGTCGCAGACCTCATCGGCGGCTACAACGCCTGGGCCGACGCACACTCAACGGCGCACTGACATGGACTGGTGGATCCCCCCAATAGCCCTAGCCGTCGGTGTCCTCATGGGCACCCTCGGCGGAGGCGGGGCCATCCTCACGGTCCCTATCCTCACCACCCTGATAGGGCAAACACCGCGCGCAGCAACCACCGGCTCACTCATCATCGTGGGTCTGTCCGCTCTCATCGGCGTCATCCCGCACCTGAAAACCGGGCGAGCCAAAATTGCCGACGGTCTCACCTTCGGTGTCTTGGGATCAGCAGGCGCGTTTATCGGCTCCCACCTATCAGCCACGGTGCGCGGCCCGGTGCTCATGGTCGCTTTTTGTGCACTCCTGCTTCTTGTCGCAGCAGCGATGATCCGCAAACAGATCCGCACCACCATCACTGGCACAACACGCCGCGGCTGGATCGCCCGCATCGGCGCAGCAACCGGCGTTGGCCTACTCACTGGGTTCTTCGGCGTCGGAGGAGGATTCGTCATCGTCCCCGCCCTGACCCTCATCATGGGCCTAGAAATGCCCGCCGCCGTAGCCACATCCCTGCTCGTCATCGCGATCAACTCATCTACATCACTAGCATCCCGCGCCACCCAAGAACTCCCCCTGGACTGGGCCACCCTTCTTCCATTCGCTGCACTCACAGCCTTCGGAACTCTCCTAGGAGGACGATTAACCACCCGTATCAATCAACGCGCCCTCAACCTCGCATTCATCGCCCTACTCATCCTCCTAGCCCTGGGCTTAGCTGCACAAAACCTGCCCGAACTCATCAACCAGTAAGGAAACCCTCCATGACCCGCTCCGAACACATCACCGCCGCACAGGCACACGCCTGGATCCACAGCCCCGACGCCCCCACCCTCCTCGACGTCCGCACACCAGCCGAATTCGCCAGCACCCACATCGCCAGATCCATCAACGCACCAATCGACCTCATCGAAAAAGACGCCGCCCGCATCGGCGCAGCCATCCCCAACGACGTCCTCCTCATCTGCCGCACCGACAACCGCGCCCACGCCGCAGCCAAAGCCCTAGCCCCCACCATGGGCGGGAAAATCCACGTCCTCGTCGGTGGCATGACCCAATGGGAAAAAGAACACCGACCCGTAGAAAACGGAAAAGGCGGCCCCTGGGCCATGGACCGCCAAGTCCGCACCGTCGCAGGCGCACTCGCCCTAAGCAGCATCGCCGCAAGCACCATCGCCCCCAAAGCCAAATGGCTCGCCGGAGGCATCGGCGCAGGGTTGCTCTACGCAGGCTTATCCGACACCTGCGCCATGGCAAAACTCCTAGACAAAATGCCCTGGAACCAGGTCAACAACACCCCCACCACCGAAACCATCATCACCACCCTGACCCAAAAGAAAAACTAACCCCTGCCACAAAACCCACAACACAACACCAAGCCCGTGGCCAGCGACCTGGCCACGGGCTTAACAACCAAAAACCACCCCACCAAAACCCGCCAGCGCCGCTCACCGCCGCAACACCATCCCAATGGCAGGATGACGCACACCCCAAGCCACGAAACGAGGTGACATGAACACCCCCAGCGACGACACCAACCCCCTAGCCGCCTTCCACCCAGCCACCCGCACCTGGTTCACCGAAACCTTCCCCACCCCCACCCCCGCACAACACCACGCCTGGAACGCCATCAACACCGGCAACGACACCCTCGTCGTCGCACCCACCGGATCAGGAAAAACCCTCGCCGCCTTCCTCACCGCCATCGACCGCCTCGCCCACGCCACCCCCACCCCCGAAACACCCCCCGGCGTACGCGTCCTCTACATCTCCCCACTCAAAGCCCTCGCCGCCGACGTCGACCGCAACCTCGCCCGCCCCCTACGCGGCATCGCCGCCGTCGCACGCCGCACCAACACACCCCAAAACACCGTCACCGTCGGCATCCGCACCGGTGACACCAGCGCCAAAGACCGCCGAGCCATGGCAACCACGCCCCCCGACATCCTCATCACCACCCCCGAGTCCCTCTACCTCCTCCTCACCTCCGCAGCACGCACCATCCTGCGCAACGTCGACATGGTCATCATCGACGAAATCCACTCCCTCACCCCCACCAAACGCGGAGCACACCTAGCCCTCAGCCTCGAACGCCTCGACGCATACGCCGGACACCGCGCCCAACGCATCGGCCTATCCGCCACCGCCCGCCCCCTCGACGAAGTCGGCAAATACCTCACCGGAGGCCTGCCCTACACCCTCGTCCAACCCCCCGCACACAAAAAATGGGACCTCGACATCGTCGTCCCCATCGAAGACATGTCCCTACCAGGACAACCCACCGGAAACCCCACCGGAGCCGCATCCGGCAACGAAGAACGCCACTCCATCTGGCCCCACATCGAAAACAGACTCCTCGACCTCATCACCACCCACCGCAGCACCCTCATCTTCGTCAACTCCCGCCGCGTCGCCGAACGCCTCACCGCCCGCATCAACGAAGAATGGGACGCCCGCAACACCCCCAACGAAACCACCGCCGATACCCCCGCAAACGAAACCTCCACCACATCCCCACCCGAACCACCCATCCTCGCCCGAGCCCACCACGGATCCGTCAGCAGCGAACAACGAACCCACATCGAAGAATCCCTCAAAAGCGGCCAACTCCCCGCAGTCATCGCCACTAGCAGCCTCGAACTAGGCATCGACATGGGTGAAATCGACCTCGTCGCCCACATCGACGCGCCCCCCAGCGTCGCCTCCGGGCTCCAACGCGTCGGCCGCGCCGGCCACCACGTCGGAGCCCGATCCCACGGCATCTTCCTACCTACCCACCGCTCCGACCTCATCCGCACCACCGTCGTCTGCGAACGCATGCGCGCCGGACTCATCGAAACACTCCACATCCCCACCAACCCACTAGACGTCCTCGCCCAACACATCGTCGCCATGTGCGCCATGGACGACTGGACCCTCCCCGAACTCACCAACCTCATCAAACGCACCGCCTCCTACGCCACCATCCCCACCACCCTCCTCACCTCCGTCCTCGACATGCTCGCCGGGCGCTATCCCGACGAAAACTTCGCCGGACTACGCCCCCGCATCATCTGGGACCGCAGCACCGACACCCTCACCGGCCGCCCCGGCTCCCAACGCATCGCCGTCACCAGCGGCGGAACAATCCCCGACCGCGGCCAATTCGGCGTCTTCCTCATCGGCGAAGGCCCCGGCCGCCGCGTCGGCGAACTCGAAGAAGAAATGGTCTACGAATCCCGCGTCGGCGACGTCTTCACCCTCGGCACCTCATCCTGGCGAATCGAAGAAATCACCCACGACCAAGTACTCGTCACCCCAGCCCCCGGCATCCCCGGACGCCTCCCCTTCTGGCGCGGCGACACCGAAGGACGCGAAGCCGAACTCGGCGCCGCCATCGGCGCCTTCATGCACGAAATCGCCACACTCCCCCACGACACCGCCATCAACCGCGCCACCACCGCAGGCCTAGACACCTGGGCCGCCACCAACCTCGTCACCTACATCCACGAACAAAAAACCGCCACCGGCGCCGTACCCAGCCAAAACACCATCATCCTCGAAATCTTCCCCGACGAACTCGGCGACACCCAGATCGTCATCCACTCCCCCTGGGGCTCCCGCGTCAACGCACCCTGGTCCCTAGCCATCGCCGCCCGCCTACGCCAACAATTCGGCATCGACCCCCACCCCATGCACGCCGACGACGGCATCATCCTGCGCCTACCCGAAACCACACCCACCAACGACAACACCCCCACCACCAGCCAACTCCTCACCGAAATCGCCGAACTCATCACCATCGACCCCGACGAAATCACCGACATCATCACCAACGAAGTCGGTGGATCAGCCCTCTTCGCATCCCGATTCCGCGAATGCGCATCCCGCGCCCTCCTCCTACCCCGACGCAACCCCGCCGCACGCCAAGCCCTCTGGCAACAACGACGCCGATCCGCCCAACTGCTCGAAGTCGCCAGCCGCTACCAAGAATTCCCCATCGTCCTCGAAACACTGCGCGAATGCATGCAAGACATCTTCGACGTCCCCGCCCTCAAAACCCTCATGACCAACCTCACCAACCGGCGAACACGCATCCACGCCATCAACACCCCTACCCCCTCACCCATGGCACGCACCCTCCTATTCGGATACATCGCCCAATTCCTCTACGAAGGCGACTCCCCCCTCGCCGAACGCCGCGCAGCAGCCCTATCTGTCGACCCCGAACTCCTCGCCGACATCCTGGGCACCCACACCACCAGCATGCGCGAACTGCTCGACCCCACCATCGTCGAACACACCGAAGCCCAACTCCAAGCACTCGACCCCGAACGCAGCCCACGCAACATCGAAGAAACATTCGACCTCATCCGCCGCATCGGCCCCCTCACCACCACCGAAATCACCACCCGCACCTACCCCCACACAAACGCCACAACCACCACCACCTGGATCCACGAACTACACAACCGCCGCCGCATCATGCCCATCACCATGGCCGGCGAACAACGCTGGGCCCCCGTCGAAGACGCCGGAAGACTCCTCGACGCCCTCGGCATCACCCCACCATCATGGGTCCCCTCCGCCCACCTCACCCCACCCCAAAACCCCCTCACCGACCTCATCATCCGCTACGCCCGCTGCCACGCACCCTTCACCACCACCGACCTAGCCACCCGACTAGGACTAGGCGAACACATCATCCGCACCCACCTCCACCACCTCGAAAACACCGGCAACATCATCACCGGCGAACTACGCCCCGGAAACACCGGACAAGACCACTGCGACCCCGAAATCCTGCGCCTCCTACGCCGCCGCAGCCTCGCAGCACTACGCGCCCAAGTCGAACCCGTCACCCCCACCACCTACGCCCAATACCTCACCACCTGGCACGGCATCACCACCGAAACCGGCACACCCCAACCCCAAGAACACGGAACCGAAGGACTCCTCCACGTCATCGAACAACTCGCCGGATACCGCATACCAGCCAGCGCCCTCGAAACCCTCATCCTGCCCACCCGCATCACCAACTACACCCCAACGCTCCTCGACGACCTCCTCACCCGCGGCGAAATCACCTGGCAAGGAAACGGCTCCACCGCAGGCGACGACGGATGGATCTCCCTACACCTCACCGACGACGCACCAAACACCCTCCACACCCCCACCACAACCCCACCACCAGAAAGCATCCACGCCACCATCCTGACCATCCTCGCCACCGGAGGCGGATTCTTCTTCCCCACCCTGGCCAACACCGTCCGCGAGCACATCACCACCACCAACCCCACCACCCCACCACCAAACAACAACACCATCAGCGACGCCCTCTGGGACCTCGTCTGGGACGGACACATCGTCAACGACACCTTCACCCCCATGCGCGCCCTACTCAACAGCACCCGCACCACCCACAAACAACGCCCCCGCCCACCACGCCCCACACGACTGACCCGACGCAACCTACGCACCCCCACCCGCACCACCACCCCCGACCCAACACCACCACGACTCCAAGGACGCTGGTCCCTCCTACCACCAACCGAAACAGACCCCACCACCCGCACCTTCATCACCGCCGACATACTCCTCGAACGCCACGGCATCCTCACCCGCGCAGCCGCCACCAGCGAAAACACCGACGGCGGCTTCACCCCCATCTACCGCATCCTCACCCACGCCGAAGAAACAGGAAACATCCGCCGCGGCTACTTCATCGAAGGACTTGGCGCCTCCCAATTCGCCACCAACGCCGCCCTCGACCAACTCCGCACCCACAACGAACACAACAGAATCGACACAACCCCACCACAACCCCCCGCACTCATCCTCGCAGCCACCGACCCCGCCAACCCCTACGGCGCAGCCCTCCCCTGGCCCACCACCAACAACAACAAAAACACCACCCACCGACCCGGCCGCAAAGCAGGCGCCCTCGTCATCCTCCACGCCGGAAACCTCTGCGCCTACATCGAACGAGGCGGACGCACCCTCCTCACCTTCGGCGACACCACCACCCACGCCCCCACCACCGCCACCGCACTAAGCACCATCATCGACACCGGACACCTCCCCCACCTCACCATCACCACCATCGACGGCACCCCCGCCCTCCAAGCACAAAACCACCCACTCCACACCCACCTACTCAACAACGGATTCCACCTCACCCCCAACGGACTAAGAAAACGCCATGCCAGAAGGTGACACCGTCGCACGCACCTGCCAACGCCTCCACCACGTCTTCGCAGGCCACACCACCCAAGAAGCCGAACTCAGATGGGGAAACCGCGAAGGAAACGGACTCATCGGACACACCACCATTGAAGTCATCCCCCACGGTAAACACATCCTCCACCGCTTCTCCAACGGCTGGACTCTCCACTCACACCTACGCATGGAAGGCAGCTGGCGCATCATCCACCCCAACGAACCCCAACGCCACTCACACCGCGTCCGCGCCCTACTGAGCACCAACGAATGGACCGCCCTCGGCCTATCCCTCGGCATGCTCAACCTCATCCCCACCCGCGACGAACACACCCTCACCGGACACCTCGGCCCCGACATCCTCGGCCCCGACTGGAACACCGACCTAGCAACCACCAACCTCCTGACCAACCCCACCACCATCGGCGCAGCCCTACTCGACCAACGCAACCTCGCCGGCATCGGAACCCTCTGGGCCAGCGAAACCCTCTTCACCCAACACATCAACCCCTGGACACCAACCACCACCCTCACCCCACAACAAATCACCAAAATCCTTACCAAAGCCCACCAACTCATGACCGCCGCCCTCAACCACGCCGTCCAATCAAGCACCGGATCACACCGCCCCGGACACAACACCTACGTACACGCACGCTCAGGACACCCCTGCCGCCGATGCGGCACCACCATCCGCGTACACCCCATCGGCCCACCCACCCGCGAACGCGTCATGTTCTACTGTCCAACATGCCAAAACGGCCTAGCACCAGGCGACAAAGGCACCCCCATCAAACCCCTGGGCTACACCCAACACCCACGCCCCCACAGCCCCCGAAAAAACAGGTACGGAAGATGACATGCCCCACATCGATCAACCCCTCCCCATCACCCGAACCCTGACCATCCCACCCAAAGAACTCCACGAACGCTTCAACCGCGCAACCGGCCCCGGTGGACAGCACGTCAACACCAGCGACACCCGCGTCGAACTATCCTTCAACCTCGCCAACAGCCCCTCCATCCCCGAACACCTCAAACAACGACTCCACGATCGCCTCGCCCACCGACTCAGCAACGGAACACTCACCATCACCGCAGCCGACGAACGCAGCCAACTCGCAAACCGAAAAATCGCCCGGCAACGACTCGCGCAACTCCTACGCGAAGCCGCTGCGCCCCCTACGCCCCAACGCAAGAAAACTCGCCCCACACGCAACTCCGTTCAACGCCGCCTCACCAGCAAAAAACACCGCGCGGCAATCAAACGAAACAGATCACGCCCCTTCGACTAACCCCCAAAACCCACGCTCACGCAGCAGGACGCGGCACAGCCAAACGGCCCCGCTCACCAGACCCCATCGTCAGAACAACCCCAGCGGCTTCCCCCAACGCAACCTGATCAGCGACATCACGCAACATCTGACTCACCGGCAAATCCAAAGCCCCACAAATCGAAGCCAACAACTCCGAACTCGCCTCCTTCTCCCCCCTCTCAATCTCCGACAAATACCCCAACGAGACCGCAGAACGCGCCGACACATCACGCAAAGTACGTCCCAACGACTTACGTCGAGAACGAAGTACCGTACCGATCTCCTTGCGCAGCAGCACCATGTTGTCCTCTCCTCGCAATTCCCCTGGCGATCGACCGCCGTGGACAGTCCCCTCCCCAAATAAGGGGGACCTCTCTCCGGCTTGTTATATGCAACGGACGAGCCCCCCAATTCATGCCCTCAACGCGAGGAATAATGCGGTACTCACCGAAAAAGCTGATCCAAGACGCACACAGACCCAAAACAGACCCGTGCCCCCGGTCCAAGAACAACCTCAAAGCCGTTGTCGCAGCAGTCTAAATGCTGCCTCCACCGTGGCGAACCGAATCGCACCACGATCCCCCGTTAACGAGAGTCGCTCCACCACCGTCTGGCACCCCACTTCACCCTGCGGCCCATGCACGGCAACAAACACCGTACCCACCTGCGCATCCTCAGAAGGATCCGGCCCAGCAGCCCCCGTGGTCCCCACCCCCCACTGCGCACCAAACAACCTCACCGCCCCCACAGCCAACTCACCAGCAACCTCAGCGTTCACCGCCCCCGAAGCCAAAGCACTCTGAGGAACCCCCACCACACGAGCCTTCACCTCACTGCTATACGCACACACCCCACCACGCACCACAGCAGAAGACCCCGGCACCGCAGTCAACCCAGCAACAACAAGACCACCCGTCAACGACTCGGCCGTCGCTACCGTCTGCCCCGCATCCAACAAGGCAGCAACAACATCAGCAGCAGGAACCAACACCTCACCACTCACGCCGACACCTGCCGCGACGACGAACGCACCAACCTCACAGCCTGGAAAACATACTCAACACCCGTCACCACAGTCACCACCAAGGCACCGGCCACCGCAACAACACCAATCCACCACAACACACCCGTCACCGGAGCAACCAGCAACGCCAACGCCACCGTCTGCAACACCGTCTTAATCTTGCCGCCACGAGAAGCAGGCATCACGCCATAACGAATCACCACCAACCGCAACACCGTGATCCCCCACTCACGCAGCAGAATGAGAATCGTCACCCACCACCACAGGTCACCAATCACACTCAACCCGATAAACGCCATTCCGGTAAGCGCTTTATCCGCAATCGGATCAGCTATCTTCCCGAAATTTGTCACCAAATTACGCGACCGAGCGATATACCCATCCAGCGAATCTGTCGCCATAGCCAGCAAAAACACCAGCAACGCCCACCACCGCATGGACACCTCATGCCCACCCCCAGCCAGCAACATCCACCCGAAGACCGGGACCATGAAAATCCGCAACACCGTCAACGCATTAGGCACATTCCACGAACTCGGCTGCGTCTGCGGCGCACTACTGATCATGAGATCACCGCAACCAAATCAGCACCCTCAGAACTAACCACCCGCGCCGAAATGAGCTGACCAACCTCAGGAAGCTGCACCGCACCGTCACTGCTTTGCACAAGACGCGTCAACCCATCAACCTCCGGACCTTGATGCTCAGCCCGACCGAACACAATCCGGTCCCCCTCGAAGAACGACCCCTCACCCAGATCCTCATCCCACGGCTGAGCCTGCGCATTGGACTCAACAAGGACGCTCACCTGCGAACCAATCCGCTCAGCTGCACGCTCAGCACCCGCCGACTCAGTAATCGTCGAAAGAATATCCAGGCGTTCGTCAATGACTTCCTGCTCAACCTTGTCCTCATACCCCTGGGCCTCAGTGCCATCCTCATCGGAGTACCCAAAAACGCCACACACATCCAAACGCGCAGCCGTGACGAAATCAACGAGCATCTGGAAGTCCTCCTCCGTCTCGCCAGGGAACCCAACAATCACGTTAGAGCGGATCCCTGCCTCCGGCGCCAAAGACCGAATCTTCTCGATCAAGCTCAAGAACGACTCCGGATCACCAAACCGACGCATACGACGCAGAATCTTCGCAGACACATGCTGGAACGAAAGATCGAAATACGGCACGACCTTCTCCGTCTCGACAATCGCCCGCACCAAATCATCACGCAACTCTGCCGGCTGCAAATACGAAACCCGGATACGTTCCAGCCCCTCCACCTCAGCAAGATCAGGCAACAACGTGTCCAGCAGACGGATATCGCCCAAATCCTTGCCATACGAGGTCGAGTTCTCAGAAACCAGGAAAGCTTCCTTCACCCCATTACTGCCCAGCCAACGAGCCTCAGCAAGAACATCACTAGGACGGCGAGAGACAAAAGCACCACGAAACGAGGGGATAGCACAGAAAGCGCAACGACGGTCACACCCCGAAGCGATCTTCAAAGGAGCCCACGGCGCCCCATCCAAACGTGCCCGCACGAACGTTTCACCAGCAGTGGCATCCGGCCCCAAATCCCCGTGCCCTGGAAGCACGATTCCCGGCGCCGTTTCTTGACGAGCAATCGGAGAAATCGGCAACAGAGAACGACGATCCCGCGGGACGTGCGACTGCACCTGCTCCCCGGCCAAGATGCGACTCAAGTGGTCGGACATGTCCTTGTAGGAGTCAAACCCGAAAACACCATCAGCTTCAGGCATCTGCTCAGCCAGCTCACGCCCATAGCGCTCCGCCAGACACCCCACGGCAACCACTGCGCGAGTCTCGCCACTTTCTTTCAGGTCAGCCAGATCAAGAATCGTGTCGATCGAATCTTTCTTAGCCTCTGCGACAAAACCACACGTATTCACAACATTCACGTCAGCGCCAGAAGGGTCATCAACAAGAGTCCACCCCGCAGCAGCCAAGCGACCTGCGAGCTCCTCAGAATCCACGTCATTGCGTGAACAACCGAGACTGGTGAGGTGAATCGTGCCGTGAGTGGCATCGTTACGTGCGGGCGCACTTGCGGCAGCGGTGGGCGAAGTCATGACAACCACTTTAGGGCTGATGCGGGCTGTGCCAACTCACGCACACTTGCCCGCATCTGTTGCACCAAGCGAATCACGTAGCCAACTAGCTGCTTGCGACAAAATTTTGGCACCTGCCTCGTGGTTACCGCCATGCGGTTGAACAAGAAGCGCAACTCCTACACCGCCGCCACCCGGCAAGATCAAAACTCCCACCTGCCGCATCAGGTAACCACTCGTACTGGGACCCCAACCGCCTTTGAATGCAACATCATCGACGTTCAGACCACGTTTGTTGGTTCCACGTGCGACTGCCCCAATCCCCCACGACTGACTGTGGTCAATGAAGCGCATGTCCCGCATGATCTGGGCACCGTACGGAACACAAGGCAGCGTCGCAGCGAACTTAGCCGCATCACCAACTCGCCAAGCAGTCAAACCGAACGGCACCCGCACCCCCGCCGAATTACGCGCAGCCCGGGTGCGTTTATCACCTGTGTCGCCTAGAACTTCGTTGACCAGCTCTGCCTTCATCCCGAAGTTTTCCAGCCCCTCCCACAAGCGCCGGGCGGCGTCATTATCAGAGATGCGCACCGACATCTCAATGTCGTTAGCCACAGCTTTAGGCAGATCACCGCCGCGCTGCTGAATAGCTGCCAAAGCCAGTGGGACCTTGATCGTCGACCACGCGTCTATCGTGTCCGTAGTGCCCAACTGCTGAACTTGCTCCGGATGCCCAACCGGCGCCCACGCAATAGTGAGCTGCTGATCCCGCCCGGGCAGTTTCTTGAACCCCTGAACAAGTTTACTGGCGTCGGTGATTTGTACAGGTTTCACCGGAGGCGGAGGTGGAGCCGGGGTGCTGATCACTGCTGGCGGTCGCGAAGGCAGCATCGGTGCCACAGTGGGTGCTGCGGTACTGGTTTGTGAGTCTTCCTCCTTTGGTGATGATGCAGAGCTGCCACATGCGGCCATGGCGGCACAGAGCACTGCGCACACGAACGCAGTGCTCAACCGCCGCCGCCGAGTGACAACTACCTGCCGCGCCCCTGTTGTGTCAGTTGCCACGCGTCTTCATCCTCCAGGTCCCCCTCGTGCACGACTTCTTCGCCATGCACTTCAACGTCGGCATATCGGTCTTGTCCCCCTGCCGTGCCTTGTTGACCCTCCGCTGGTGGCGGAGGGGTTTGTCCTTGCATCTGCGCCAGAACGGTAGGCAGATCTTCTGGGCGGATCAACACGTCTCGCGCTTTACTTCCTTCAGAAGGGCCGACAACGCCGCGAGATTCCATGAGGTCCATGAGTCGTCCGGCTTTAGCGAAACCAACGCGTAGTTTGCGCTGCAACATCGAAGTCGAACCGAACTGAGTGGTAACGACCTGTTTGGTCGCTTCGAGGAGCAGATCCAAGTCATCGCCGATGTCGGCGTCGATCTGTTTCTTTTCGGTGGCGGGAACAACGTCTTCCCGGTAGCTCGGTTTGAGCTGGTCAGTGACAAATTTGACGACCGCAGCGACCTCTGACTCCGGTACCCAGGCGCCTTGCACACGCATCGGTTTACTCGCCCCCATAGGCAGGAAGAGGGCATCACCTTGACCGATGAGCTTTTCAGCGCCTGGCTGGTCCAGCACGACCCTGGAGTCGGCTAGGGAGCTTGTCGCGAATGCCATCCGGCTGGGCACGTTGGCTTTGATCAGGCCGGTGACTACGTCGACGCTGGGACGCTGCGTAGCGAGAACGAGGTGGATACCGGCGGCGCGAGCCAGCTGGGTGATACGAACAATGGACTCTTCCACATCGCGTGGAGCGACCATCATCAGATCGGCGAGCTCGTCGACCACAACGAGTAGGTATGGGTAGGGCTCGACGACACGTTGTGATCCAGGCGGGAGTTTGATGTCTCCGGCGCGGACGGCTTTGTTGAAGTCGTCGATGTGTTTGTACCCGAATGCGGCGAGGTCATCGTAGCGGGCATCCATCTCTTTGACCACCCATTGCAGCGCTTCAGCGGCTTTTTTGGGGTTGGTGATGATGGGGGTGATGAGGTGTGGGATGCCTTCGTAGGCGGTGAGCTCGACTCGTTTGGGGTCTACGAGAATCAGGCGTACTTCGTCGGGGGTTGAGCGTACGAGGATCGAGGTGATCATCGAGTTGACGAAGCTGGATTTACCCGATCCAGTGGCACCTGCCACGAGGAGGTGTGGCATTTTCGCCAGGTTGGCGATGACGAATCCGCCTTCGACGTCTTTACCGACGCCCATCACCATGGGGTGGGGGTTGCGGGTGGCGACTTGGCTGCGCAGCACGTCACCGAGGCTGACTTTTTCGCGGTCTGTGTTGGGGATTTCGATCCCGATGGCTGATTTGCCGGGGATAGGCGAGAGGATGCGTACGTCTGCGCTGGCTACCGCGTAGGCGATGTTTTTGCTCAGTGCGGTGACGCGTTCGACCTTGGTGCCAGCGCCAAGTTCAACTTCGTAGCGGGTAACTGTGGGGCCTCGGGAGAACCCTGTGACTTGGGCGTTGATGTTGAACTGTTCTAGTACGCCGGTGAGAGCTTGAACGACGTGGTCGTTAACTTCGGAGCGGGTTTTGTGGGGGGCTCCTTGTTCGAGCAGGTCTGAGGGGGGAAGGGTGTAGGTGACGTCGCCGGCGAGGGCGAGTTGTTCGGTGCGTTGTGGGATGGCTTGGGTGGGTGGGGGGACCAGTTCGGTTTGGGTGGTGGCTGGCACGGGGCCAGGTTTGGGTGAGGTGTTTGTGGATGCGCCGGGGGTGTTGACGCGGTCGAGTGCTTGGGTGGCTGCGCGGTCGGCTGCGGTGGTTGTGTCGCGTTGGGCGTTCGCGGCTTCTTCGGCAGCGATCTTGGGGAGGTCTGCGAGTCTGCGGCTGCGGCCTTTGTGAACTTCTGCTGCTTGTTCGAATGCTTCGTCTCCGTCGCGGTGGTCGAGTTCGAGGTTGCGGCGGGATTTGCGGCGTGAGGTTGTGGGGATGGGGATGGTGTCGACATATTCGTCGAGGCCGAAGAGGCGGTCGTGAAGTTCGGCGAGTCGATCGGGGATTTCCACGAAGGGGGTTGCGGTGATCACTAGGACACCGAAGAACGCGACGATAGCGAGTACGACATAGGCGCCCCAGTCGGTGAGCATGGCGTCTAATGGTGCGCCAACGAGGTAGCCGATCATTCCGCCAGCTGAACGGAACGCTTCGGTGCCGCCGGAGATGCGGGGGTTGCCTCGAGCGATGTGGATGATACCGGCGAGGCTGACGGTGAGGGTGATGACGCCGATGGCGATGCGTGAGGTGGCGGCATCTTCGACGGGGTTACGCATGATGCGTAGCCCGAACCAGACGAATGCTAGGGGCAGGAACAGTGCTCCCCAGCCGATGGTTCCCGCGGCGACGATGTGGATGAATTCGCCGAGTGGGCCGGGTAGTCCCCACCATTCGCGGGCGGCAATGATCACGGCGATGATGATGATGAATAGGCCCAGGCCGTCGCGTCGGTGCTCTTCGGGTAGTCCTGTTGCGGTGCGGCTGACGCGGCGTGCCATGCCGCCGGTCAGGCCAGTGATTCCACGCCACGCAGAGCCGGCGCCGCGGCCGGGAGTGCCACTACCCGCGCGGGGGGTTTTGGCCGCGGGGGTACGGCGTGTGGCGGCACCGTTTTTGGTCCGGGGAGTTTTACGGGGGACAGGTTTTCCTTTGGCGGCGGTGCGCCGCTTGTTTGGGGTGTTACGAGTTGCCACCCAAGCAGACTAGGCGATTGATCCGAGGTGGTCTGGTCGGCCAGTTGCGACGTGCCGCATAGCGATACGTCGCGGTGGTGGGGCTGTGCTGGTGGCGGCGGGGGTGAGGTGTGGGCGGTGTGGGGCGGTTGCGTGGCGTGTTGGGGCCCGCTCGTCGTGTGGACGGGCGGGCCCCAACAGGTGCTGTGGTGTGGTCGGTGCTGGTTAGGCGATGACTACTACCGGCACGATCATTGGGCGGCGGCGTAGTTTTCCGCCCACGAATCCGCCGATGGTGCGGCGCACCACCTGCTGGAGTTGGTGGGCATCGTTGGTGCCGCGGTCCCAGGCGCTTTCAACCGCTTCAGAAATTTCGGGGACGATTTTGTTGAAGACGTCGTTGTCTTCGGCGAATCCTCGGGTGATGACTTCGGGGCCGGTGCTGACTTTCCCGGTGGCCGAGTCGATGACGACGATCGCGGAGATGAAACCTTCGTCGCGCAGGATTTGGCGGTCTTTGAGGAGTGCTTCGTCGGTGGCGCCGACGGAGGAGCCGTCGACGTACACGTAGTTGCAGTCAACTTTCCCGGTAACGCTAGCTTTGCCGTCTATGAGGTCGACGATGATTCCATCGCCGGCGAGGACGACGCGTTCTTCGGGGACACCGGTCGCGGCGGCGAGGCGCCCATTGGCCAGGAGGTGCCGCCATTCGCCATGGACGGGCATGGCGTTTTTGGGGCGCAGGATGTTGTAGAGGTAGAGAAGTTCTCCGGCGCTGGCGTGGCCGGAGGTGTGCACTTTGGCGTTGCCTTTGTGAACTACTTCGGCGCCGAGTTTGATGAGTCCGTTAACTACCCGGAATACGGCGTTCTCGTTGCCGGGGATGAGGGAGCTAGCGAGAACGACTGTGTCGCCTTCGCCGATTTTGATGCGGTGTTCGTCGTTGGCCATGCGGGACAGCGCTGCCATCGGTTCTCCCTGCGAACCGGTGCACATGAGGAGTTGTTGGTGTTCGGGGTAGTCCTCGATTTTTTTCATGTCGACGATCACACCGTCGGGCACGTTGAGGTAGCCCAGTTCGGCGGCGATGCCCATGTTTCGGACCATGGACCGTCCGATGAGGGCGACCTTGCGGTTGTGTTCGGCGGCGGCGTCGAGGACTTGTTGCACGCGGTGGACGTGGCTGGCAAAGGAGGCGACGATGATGCGGCGTTGGGCTTTGCTGAACACGTTTTCCAGTGCGGGGTAAATGTCTTTTTCAGGCATCGTGAATCCGGGCACTTCTGCGTTGGTGGAGTCGACGAGGGCGATGTCGATGCCTTCTTCGCCGATGCGGGCCATGGCGCGCAGGTCGGTGATGCGCCCGTCGAGGGGTAGTTGGTCCATCTTGAAGTCGCCGGTGTGCAGGAGTGTGCCTGCGTCGGTGCGTATTGCAACGGCTAGGGCGTCAGGGATGGAGTGGTTGACGGCGATGAATTCGCATTCGAAGGGTCCGAGGTCTTCGATGTCTCCTTCGGTGACGTCCATCGTGTAGGGCGTGATCCGGTGTTCTTTGAGTTTGGCTTCGATGAGGGCCAGCGTCAGGTTGGATCCGATGAGGGGGATGTCTTCTTTGAGGCGGAGCAGGTATGGGACTGCGCCGATGTGGTCCTCGTGCCCGTGGGTGAGGATGATGGCTTCGACGTCGTCGAGGCGGTCTTCGATGTAGGAGAAGTCCGGCAGGATGAGGTCGACGCCGGGGTGGGCGTCTTCGGGGAAAAGTACTCCGCAGTCGATGATGAGGAGACGTCCTGCGTGTTCGAGGACGGTCATGTTGCGCCCGATGTCGCCGAGCCCGCCGAGGGGGACGATGCGTAGTCCTCCCTCGGGCAGTGCTGGTGGCTCTGTCAGGTCAATAGGAAATTTCACGAGAGGTGGGCCTCCTTTAGGCCTTGGCGCACGATGTCGCGTTGGGTATCGGTCAGTTGTGCAAGTGGTAGGCGCACGTGGTCGGTGGCGATGACGCCGGCTTCGGCCAGTGCGGCTTTGACGGTGATGGCTCCTTGGCTGGTGCCCATGATTGCGTCGACGGCGGGGATGAGTTTGCGGTGGATGTCGATGGCTTGGGAGAGGTTGCCGTTGTCGAGGGCGTCGATCATGTTGGCGTATTCGATTGACGCGAAGTGGCTGGTGACTCCCACAATACCGTGAGCACCTTGGGCGAAGTGTGCCAGGTTAGCGCCATCGTCGCCGGAGTACCAGGCCAGGTCGGTGGCGCGTTGTACGTGGCTTGCGGCCCATAGGTCGCCTTTGGCGTCTTTGACAGCGACGATGTTGGGGTGGGCAGCCAGGGCGATGTGGGTTTCGGTGGTGATGGGGACGCCGGCACGACCAGGGATGTCGTACACCATGATGGGTAGGTCGGTGGCTTCGGCGACGGCACGGAAATGGGCGAGGATGCCTGCCTGGGGTGGCTTGTTGTAGTAGGGCGTGACAACAAGTGCGCCGTCGACACCGATCTCGGCGGCTTGTCGGGCGAGGCTGATGGTGTGGGCGGTGTCGTTGGTGCCTACGCCGGCGACGATTTTGATGCGGTCTCCGACGGCGTCTTTGACTGTTTGCAGGATGAGTCGTTTTTCATCGTCGCTGGTGGTTGCGGATTCTCCGGTGGTGCCGTTGACGACGAGCCCGTCGTGGCGGCGGTCAGCCAGATATATAGCCAGGGACCGGAGTGATTCGAGGTCGAGGGCTCCGTCGGCGGTGAACGGAGTGACGATCGCGGTCAGAACACGACCAAAGGGTGCAATGGCAGACGACATAGGGGCAGGTTATCGGTTTCGAGGGGGGCGCGCCGGCTCGACCCATGGGGTTGGTGTTCACGCGGTGGCGTGGTTCTTCAGGGCGGCGGCCAGATCGAGGAGTCTTGGGGGCAGGTGGGGTGCGGCTGTCTTTGGCTGGATACATGGAAGAACGTTGCTTTACCCGCTCGGGGGTCCGGGTAAAGCAACGTTCTCGGGGTTCATCGCAGCGGCAGTGACAGCGTTACAGCTTTGTGTACACATTTTTTGTGCAAGACGGGAACTTCATGCATGGCCCCTGAGCCTGGCAGCTTCGAATCGTTAGTGAATTCGCTTACGGTGTGGACACATCAACCCCGTGAAACCACCTGTTACCTGTGGGGGCGCTGCGGGCCTGCGAGACTAGCCGGATGCAGCAGTACAGGGAGCTCATGGAACGGATTCTCGCTGAGGGGAATGAGCGGGGTGACCGCACCGGAACCGGAACATTGTCGGTTTTCGGTCACCAGATGCGGTTCGATCTTCGTGCTGGGTTTCCGGCATTAACTACCAAGAAGCTGCATTTGCGTTCCATCTTCGGTGAACTGATCTGGTTCCTGCGCGGCGATACGAATATCACCTGGCTGCATGAGAATGGCATCACGATCTGGGATGAATGGGCCGATGAGAACGGTGATTTGGGGCCTGTGTACGGGCATCAGTGGCGTAGTTGGCCTTCTCTGGATGGGGGCCCGATCGACCAGATCGCTAACGTGATCACTTCGATTCAACAGAACCCGTGGTCCCGTCGGCACATTGTTTCGGCGTGGAATGTCGCTGAGGTTGAGGATATGGCGCTACCTCCGTGTCACACCATGTTCCAGTTTTATGTCTCTGCTGGCGAGGACGGTGAGCCGAAATACTTGTCTTGCCAGTTGTATCAGCGCAGCGCCGACGTGTTTTTGGGTGTGCCGTTCAACATTGCCTCGTACGCGCTGTTGACACACATGGTTGCGCAGGTCACTGGTTTGAAGGCGGCCGAGTTCGTGCACACTCTTGGGGATGCGCACCTGTACCGCAACCACATGCAACAAACCCGTGAACAGCTTTCCCGCACGCCGCGGCCTCTACCGACCCTGCGTCTGAACCCACAGGTTCGCCAGATCGATGCTTTTCAGATCAGCGATATCGAACTTATTGGTTATGACCCCCACCCCGGTATCAAAGCCCCTATCGCTGTCTAGCCCTAGCCGCTCCAGCCTCCTGCCCCCGCTGTTCTTTGTTGAGGAGTGACTACGTGACCTCATTTGTGCCCGCACCTGACCCGATCGCCCCGGATTCGCGTATCTGTGTGGTGGTCGCGGCCGCCGAAAACTGGGTGATCGGCGCACACGGTGCTATGCCGTGGCATCTGCCTGAGGACTTGGCCCATTTCAAACGCATCACTACCGGAAGCGCGATGGTCATGGGTCGGCGCACTTTCGAAAGCATCGGGCGGGCGTTGCCGGGCCGGCGTTCCATTGTGGTCACACGGGACAGTTCTTGGTCAGCCCCTGGCGCTGAAGCTGCCTGTTCACTGGTTGAGGCGGTAAAGCTTGCTGGTTCAGATCGGGTGACGGTGGTCGGCGGTGGGCAGGTGTATGCGCAAGCGTTAGGGCCAGACTCCCCTGTCGTTGTGGACACTGTGCACCTGACGCAGGTGCATGCTCGCCCGCAGGGCGACACGTGGTTTCCACCCATCGATGAAGCCCAGTGGCGTCAGATCGCCTGTGCTGAGGGCCAAGGGTGCACGTTCATTTCCTACAGGCGGATGTGAAGCGTCCTGTCGGCGCCGACATGTTGCGCGTTGTCGGCGCCGACAGGACGCTTTCTTAAGCAGGGTTACAGACCGAGGTAGTTCTCCAGGCCGACGGTGAGGCCAGGAGTTTTCACCGCGCCGCGTACACCTTCAAGAACCCCGGGCATGAAGCTAATGCGGTCATAGGAGTCGTGGCGGATCGTTAGGCCTTCACCTTCGCCTCCGAAAAGCACCTCCTGGTGGGCGACGAGGCCACGTTGACGCACGGCGTGCACCCGCACACCGTCAACAAGGGCACCGCGAGCGCCGTCGGGGTCTTGTGTAGTGGCGTCGGGGGTGGGGCCGAGTCCAGCGTCAGTGCGGGCTGCGCCGATGAGGGAGGCGGTGCGGGCTGCGGTGCCGGAGGGGGCGTCAACTTTGTTGGGGTGGTGGAGTTCGATGATCTCTACGGATTCGTAGAAGCGGGCGGCTTGTTGGGCGAATGACATCATGAGTACGGCGCCGATGGCGAAGTTGGGTGCGATGAGGACGCCGAGGTTGGGGTGGTCGGCGAGTTGGGTGCGGACAGCGTCGAGGCGTTCTTCGCTCCAGCCGGTGGTGCCGACAACGACGTGGACGTCTGCGTCGATGGCGGCGCGGACGATGCTGGGGGATGCGTCGGGGATGGTGAAGTCGACGAGGACGTCGGCGTTGTGGAGGGTGTCGAGGCTGTCGCCTGCGTCGTAGCGGGCGATGAGTTCCATGTCGGTTGCAGCGGTGACTGCGTCGCAGACGGTCGATCCCATGCGTCCGGAGGCGCCAGCGACGGCGACTTTGATGGGGTTGGTGCTCACGTGGTGGTGTCCTTCTTTGTTGGGTTGGGTGGTGGCGTTGGTTGGGGCACTGAGGGGTGCTTGGTGGCGCCGTGTTTGGGCACCACCCTAGCTTTGAGGTTTGGTGTGCGATGAGGCTGATGCTTGAGGTGTGGGGGTCGGTGACTATTTTCTTGTCATTTTTGTTGATGCCCAGACAAGGGCCGTGCTGTGTTGTTAGTTTGGGGGCATGAAGCAGTGAAACCCGTTGTCCTATCCATCTTTTGTGACTTCGAGGTTTCTGCATGCCATCTGTTACTCCCTCTGCGTTTTTGTCCCGCGGCGCACATCTGCGTCTTGATGGGGTCAGTAAGTCTTACCCCGATCGTCGTGTTCTGACTGACATCACTTTGACGGTTAGTCAGGGTGAACGTTTAGCGCTGATCGGTGAGAACGGCACCGGTAAGTCGACGCTGCTGCGTATCGCTGCAGGGGTTGAGCCTGCTGATTGTGGCTCCGTGCAGGCCCCGGGCCGTGTAGGGCTGTTGTGGCAGCAGCCTGCCTACGCTTTGAGTGACACTGTGGCTCAGGTGGTTGAGCAGGCGTGTGTTGTTCCTTTGGCTATTTTGCGCGAGTTCGAAGAGGCCACGGTTGCTCTTGAACACGACCCGCACGGCGCTAGTGAACGGTATGACCGGGCGTTAGAGGCAGCCACTGGTCATGATGTGTGGAATCTGGATCATCGCGCCCAGGTTGTTCTTGATGGGGTGGGGCTTGCGGGGGTGAGTTGGCGGCGCCGCGCCGGTGAGCTTTCTGGGGGGTCAGCGTGCCCGGCTTTCGTTGGCGTGGCTGTTGCTGAGCCGCCCGGACATTTTGCTGTTGGATGAGCCGACGAATCATTTGGATGAAAGCGGTATTGGGTTTCTTGTCTCGTCGTTGGTTGATTGGCCTGGGCCGGTGCTTTTCGCTAGCCATGACCGGGCTTTTATGGATGCCGTCGCTACCGGGATTGTTGATGTGGATCCTGCCCCGCAGCCGAGTGCTTTGGTCAGTTCGATCGCTGCGGATGGGCCGACTAGCGGGATTGGTGTGAGGCGTTATGGCGGTACGTTCACTGATTATCTTCAGGCCAGGCAGGATGAGCGCCAGCGGTGGCAGAAACAGTACGAGACTGAACAGGCTCAGTTGAAAGAGCTGGAACGTAGTGTTCGTGACAATCGCACGGTTGGGCATGCTGGGGCTGGTCCGCGTACTGAGGCGCGGTCGGCGAAGAAGTTTTATGCCGACCGTAATGCGAGTGTGGTTTCTCGCCGGGTTAATGATTTTTCTCGCCGGTTTGAGCAGTTGCAGCGCTCTCAGGTGCGTAAACCTCCGGTAGATCTTGAGTTTCAGGGGTTGAGTGTGGGGGCTCATGATGGGCACCCTGTTCCCTCGGTGTTGGTGGCGTTGTCTGAGGCTGCGGTTAGTGACCGGGTGGGGCCGGTGTCTGTCAGTGTGGGGCGTAGTGATCGTTTGTTGGTTACTGGCCCTAATGGTGCTGGTAAGTCGACGTTGTTGGGTTTGCTTTCTGGCAAGCTGCAGCCAGATAGCGGAACTGTGACGATTGCGTGGTCGGTGACGATTGGGGTTTTGGCGCAGGAGGTCGATCTTGACCCGGGGTGTGCTGTGGAGTTGCTTTACGTCTCCATGGTGGGTGTTGAGCGGGCTGAGGCTACGCCGTTGAGTGCTTTCGGGCTTGTGGAGCCGCGGGACTTTTCACGACCGGTGGGGTCGTTGAGTGTGGGGCAGCGTCGTCGTTTGGCTTTAGCGGTGGTGTTAGCTTCTCGGCCTGATCTGCTTGTCCTGGATGAGCCGACTAATCCTTTGTCGTTGGCGTTGGCCAGCGCTATTGAGAGGCATCTTCCTGACTATCCGGGCGCGGTGGTGATCGCTAGTCACGACCGTTGGCTTACTCGTTCGTGGAGTGGGCGGCGTTTGGAGTTGTAAATGATGCGTATCTGTACATGTTTGTCCTTTTCTGCCTGCCTTTGAGAAGGCATGCTGGGTGTATGACCTCAGACGTCCTCGCATCGTTGGACGCGGCCGTGGCTGCCAAGGCTGAGAGCGATCTGCTCCGTCGTCGGCGTAGCGCGTTAGCTGAGCGCATCACCGAAGCGGAAGGGAATGTTGTCGCGGCGCGGCTGCAGCTGCAGGATGAGGAACGTGCTGTGAAGCGGTTAGAGCGTGTTTCGTTTGCGCATGTGATTTCTTCGTTGCGGGGTACGCATGCTTCGGATCTGAGTAAGGAAAAGGCTGAGGCTGAGCGTGCCCGATACCGCATCAACGCTGCTCGGGAAGAGTTGGGGCGGTTGTTGCGTGAGGAGCAGTCCGTGAAGAGTCAGTTGGAAGCTCTTGGTGACTCTGAAGCTGCATATGAGAAAGCACTTGCCGCGGTGGTGGAGGCTGGGCGTAATGATTCGGCTGTGGCTGCGCGGGCAGAGAGCGCGACCCGTGAACTTGTGCGGTTGCGGGAGTGCCGCGGAATTGATGAGGCATTGGAGTCCGGGGAGGTTGCGCAGGAGGCGTTGGCGCGGGCTCGGGATTCTTTGAGTGCGGCGCAGGACTGGTCTACATGGGACACCTTCGCTGGTGGCGGGATGGTTTCTTCGCTGGTTAAACACGATGCCCTCGATAAAACTGTGGCACATCTGCGGGTTGCGGCTTCGGCGTGTGAGCGTTTCTCTCGGGATCTGGATGATGCGGGGCTTCCTGAGGTGGATGGGGCCGTGGTTTCCCAGTTTGATCGGGCGGTGGATATCTGGTTCGACAACATCTTTACTGATTTGTCTGTGCATCAGTCCGTTAACGAAGCAACAGATGACATCCGCCGCGCGGAGAAAGCTGTGAGCACGGCGATGGATGCGTTGTTCGCTCGCCGCGCGGCTTTGAACGCCTGACGCGGCCAGCGAGCACACACCCTAGGCGGGGTTTTCTTCCGTGAGGGGGAACTGGCCATCGTTGACCGCTTCAGTGAACACGCGGAAGTCACCCTCGATGACGTCTGCGTAGGCGGCAGCCCACGCGGCTATTGCGTGCGTGAATCCGCCGCCCGAGCCACCCAAATATCCTGAGGCGGCTGCTGCGTCTGGGCTTTGCGCGTGGGCGCGGGCTAGCAGCTGGGCACACAGTGCGCTGTACATGCGCACTTCGTGCGGTGTTGCTTTTCCTAGATCGACGCTGCCTTTGTGGTCACGGAATTGCCGCCAGTAATGGTTACGGCCATCTGGGTCAACGGTACGGCCAAGGAACGGGTCGGATGTGGCTTGCAGTACCCGCTGCCCTTCGGTGACTCGGCGGCAGTAGCGGTCTCGCTGGTCGGTGTCTGCACCGCAGGTGATCACGCCTGGCATGTCTGCTTGGGTGATGCCTGCCTGGGTTTCGAGCACTGATGGCAGTGCTTCTTTTGATTGGAGGATCAGCGGCTCGCCGTTGGGGCCTTGCAGGAGCACGATCGAGCAGTGCGTGCCCACGCTGGAGACACCGACTACGCGGCGGGCGGCGTCATTGACGCGGTATTGGGAAAGCAGTAGTGCCCGGTCGGTGAGCAGGGTGTAGCGGTAGTCCTCGAAACGGCGGGCAGCGTTGGCTAGTCCTTTCTCGCTGCGCGGGATGAGCAGGGGCGGGTCTGCTTTAAGGACGAGGCGGCCCGATTCTTCGTGCCGCATGCCGATGCGGTCTAGGGCTTGCTCGGAGGTGCGTTGGCGGGCTTTCTCGACGGTTTTGTTAAGTACGCGTGTACCGCCGGAGCTGAACCATCCGGCATCAACGGAGGCGAAGTAGCGATCGGTGGCGCGAGCTTCGACCAGGGTGCGCAGGTAGGTTGCGTAGGTGGTGACAAGGGCCACAATGTCGTCGTTGATGATTTCGGTAGGGACGCCTTTGGAGCGCTGCACCAGCGCCAGGGATGTGGCTAGACGTTTAATGTCCCATTCCCACGGACCTACGCCTGCTTCGTCGAAATCATTGAGGTCGAAAACAATTCGGCGCTCCGGGGAAGCGTAGAGGCCGAAGTTTCCCAGGTGAGCGTCGGCGTCGATGACGATGTGCACGCCAGTGCGTGGACCTGCGGCAAGGTCCCCGGTCATGACATCAACTGTGCCGCGGAAATATGCGTAAACAGATTGGGTCATCCGCGCCACACGCACGCCAATAAGGTCAGCGATGCGAGTGGAGTGGGTTTTTTCGATAACGGCAATGGGGTCCCGGTGCGGCGGGAGAGCGAGTTCGCCGTGCTCCCCGCGTCGAAGAACAGTACGGATGTCACGCCCAGCCTCGAGGGCTGTTTCGGTGTCAGATCCGGGAGTGAGGAAACGCTGCACCTGCATGGGGAAAGATTACGTGCTCCCAGCGCCATCGCCGTGCCTGCCGCACCCGAGTACCCCTGAGCTAGGTAATAGCGGTGTGGCGGCACCCAACTGGGCACCGCCACATCGTTTACCTCTCCCCCGGGGCTTTTACTGCCCCACCCCTAGAGGAGACAGCGATTCACGCGTTTTCTCGGGCACGGTTGCGGGTGAACACCACCCCAACCCCAACCAGCACGGCCATCGCCGCAGCAGTGCCGAGGAACTGCACCCGCACATCTGGTGCCGACATCCCCAACACCACAACCCCAGCCAATGCAACCAACGCCGCATACGACAGCCACGGGAAACACCACATCGGCAACCGTGGCCGTTTGCCTTCTTTTTCCAGTTGGCGGCGCAGCACGATGTGGCTGCAGATCGTCACGGCCCACGTGACGATGATGGTGGCACCAACGATGTTGAGAAGAATCAACAAGATCTTCTCTGCCCACACGTAGTTCAAGAACACGGCCACGAACCCGAACGCCACCGACACAAACACAGCAGCCACCGGAACGCCACGGTTGTTAATCCGTGTCAACCGCTTCGGGGCATACCCGCGCTCAGCCAACGAATGGATCATGCGTGAAGCGCCATAAAGGTTGGCGTTCAACGCACTCAACAGTGCAATGACAACAATCAAACCCATGATCAAAGCCGCCGCGGGAAGCCCAGCGTGATCAAGAACAGCTACGAACGGTGTGCCCGCCAAATCAGGGCTATTCCACGGCAGCACCAACACCATGATCGCCACAGACCCCAT
The DNA here is from genome assembly GCF_900447215.1 of Dermatophilus congolensis. NCBI lineage: Bacteria > Bacillati > Actinomycetota > Actinomycetes > Micrococcales > Dermatophilaceae > Dermatophilus > Dermatophilus congolensis. The sequence continues at coordinate 876,491 of NZ_UFYA01000001.1, read as the reverse complement.
GTAGAACGCGAGGATCCGCCACAAAATCGTGTGCATAGCGCGAGCAATGTTGGCAGAAGGGTCATCCGAGTCCGCAGCAGCAACCGCGACGATCTCGATACCACCGAACGCGAAAATCACCACCAACAAACCAGCAGTGATACCGCCCAAGCCTTGCGGAGCGAACCCGCCATGCGCGGTCAAATTAGTCAGCCCGGGCGAAGGAACCGGCAGCAACCCCACCAGCAATGCCACCCCGATCAACAAGAAGGCGATCACAGCGCCCACCTTCACCAGAGCAAACCAGAACTCGAACTCACCGAAATTCTTCGCCCCGGTCAGGTTGATCAGCGTGAACAACACCATGAAAATCAACGCCAACGCCCACTGCGGAACCCCACCCCAGATACCGACAAGGATCTGCGCTGCCGCTGTCGCTTCCGCAGCGATCACAACAACCAACTGCAGCCACCACAGCCACCCCATCGCGAAACCCACCGCTGGCCCTAAAGCCCGCTCGGCATACACAGAAAACGCCCCACTGGATGGGTTCTCCGCCACCATCTCGCCAAGCATCCGCATGATGAGCATGACGACAATCCCAGCCGCGAGATAAGAAACAAGAACCGCTGGGCCTGCCGCAGTGATCCCGGCGCCCGACCCAACAAAAAGGCCTGCGCCGATAGCTGACCCCAAACTCATCATCACGAGGTGGCGGCTATTCATCGTCCCAGCCGAAGCAGACGGTGAAGCCGCAGTGGAGGGGTGTTCGCTAGACATGTGCGAAATCCTTTGCTGCAAGAGAATGCGTTAAAGGGCAGCGTAGACGCCTCGCAGCACGGTGGACACGCAAACCAAACGGGACACGGTGTGGGTTCCTGCTGCACAAACACGCACAGACACCCCCTAATGTGACCAACCATTAACAGGCGCCTCCACCACGAGACGACGTGGGAAGTTGCTGCTCAACAACACTGCTGTCAATCTGAGCAAATGAGAGCGAACACCACAGCTGCCGGCGAGCTTCGCTCGATCCGCAAAACTTACGGCTCTGTCATCGCAGTCGATGATCTGTCTCTGCATGTGACACCAGGGGAAATCCTGACGCTCGTAGGCCCCAACGGTGCCGGCAAAACAACCACTATGGAAATCCTGGCCGGACTACGCAGCCCAGACTGCGGCCAAGCACTCGTCCACGGCAACATCCCCGCTACTTCTTTCAAAGCTCGGCTCCACGTAGGAATACAGCAACAAAAATCACGCCTACCTACAGGGCTGAAAGTACGAGAGGTTATCCGCTCAGCTGAAGCTCTCTACCGCGACCCAGGATCGGTAGCCACGATCGTCGACCGGTTGGGGCTAAGCCCCTACCGAAACTGCCCAGTGGAGGAACTTGCGGGGCAATGGCGGCGACGCCTTGCCGTAGCGCTGGCGTGTATCGGCCGCCCTAGCCTGCTTATTTTTGATGAGCCCACCAGTGGCTTAGCTTCCGAGGATTGCAGTGACATGTGGCAGTTTTTCTGTGAGCTGCGTGATTGTGGCGCCGCGATCGTCACGTCCGCAGCGGACTTCTCTGAAGCTGAAGCGTTCGCCGACCGAGGTGTTGTGCTCTCGCATGGTCGGGTAGTTGCAGAGGGGTCAGCTCCCGACATCTTCGCCGCTCTTTGTGCCTGAGGTGTTGATTGCGCGCATTGCGCAGCGCTGGTGATCTGCAGAGGCTATGGGGGCGCTATTGCGCAGCGAGAGCTTCAGTGAATTGCGCGGTCCGGTCTTCGTGCGTTCGTTTGGAGCACCATGAACACAGCTGTCCGTCGGGGACGGTGTCCCAGTGGCAGCACGTGTTCCGGTCGAAGAACACCCGACTGTTAAGGCTGTCGTTGATTACCCGGAAGGTCCCGGAGCGTTGGAGTGCGGGGTGGGTGAACACCGATTCGGCTAGGTCGAGCACTTTTTCAGCGGGAAGGGTTGTTGAGGCGAACCGGAATCCGGCAGCGAGTGAGGCGGCAGCGTTTCCGCGGGCGTTTGCTATCGAGAACCGGGCGACATCGCGGAACGTGTAGGCGATGGGCATGAGGTGCTGTTCGAAAACAACATCGACTAGCGTTGTGCTGTCTGTTTCTGCGCCTTGTAGGTGGCCAATCCAGATTGCTACGGGTGAGCCGTTGTCGAATGTTGTTGCGCAGCGTTCTGCGGATACGTCTAGGACGCAGCCGGTTAGTGCCCATGCCCACGAAGTGATTGCGCACCAGCGGTGGCAGTAACGCTGGAAAACAAGAGAGGCGGCATGACGGTTGGGGGGAATACCGCGTGAAGCTGCGTGTTCTTCGATAACGGTTCGTGCCACATCCGGATCGGTCATGCTGGTTGCTGAGCGGGCCTCTGTTTCTGGCGAGGGTGTGCAGGCGACGTTCACGGATTCTCCCCAGGTCCAGGCGGGGTTAGTGTGCCCAGCTTTTTGCAGGAGATGGGTGAGGGTGGTCTCGGCTGTGTTGGGTGCGGTTTTCACGGGAGTGTGCGGCACTCTTTGTCCTCTTCGTTGTCCGTTGTATCGCGCGGAACTACAAACAGATCGGACAGTATCGGGCTCGGTCGGGGTGGTCCGCCATACCGTTGCGCGTCAGCCCCGGGTTCGCACCGGGTTCCTGCAGACCGCCTTGGGGTGGTCACCGATCCGGATCATCATAGGGGACTGCTGTATTTCTCATATTGCTGCTACTCCCCCGGGTTGGTCGGAGAAGTGTGTGAAAAATGCGTGCACGTTTTCACGGGCTGTTCGTGTTTTGCTTCGTTGGGTAAAACTTTTCTTTCGTGGAATTCTGTGGGCATTTTTTCTGGGGAGTGACTGTGGAACTTGCTTGCTGATTCGTTTGTGTGGGGTAAGTGCCATGGCTGGCTGGAGATGGTTTTGACACGTGGTGGATCTCATGATCAGCGGAGAGTGAAAAACTGGGTTTGACCAGCGTAGAACAGTCTGGTGGGTAGGCATTCTTAAGAGATGGAAAGCAGTCATCGACGCCTTCTGCGTCACAGTCCAGTGCGTGTGTTTCTTCACCTGTCAACGCTGGCCGCGTCCCGCAGGGTGATCTTCACCGTCTCCCGCCCGTTGGGGCGGAGTATCAACATTTATTGAATATCTCTAACCATAAGTGGTGGCGACCGTTAGTATCTTTTTCAATCATCACAGTAACCATCACTATAAGCTTTGTCGCTCTTATCTTTTTTCTCTTCTTTTGGCGTTGATTTCTGGTGGACCAGAGGGCCTTCAAAGACAGCTGAAGACATGGGAACCCGGGTCAAATGAGATCACATTTTTCTCTATGATTTCATTTGATCTGGTCCTTGCGGCACTTATTCCTTGTGTTCTGATTTCCGTACGGTTTGGAAACAAGGGATGCGCTGCTTTGGTTCATTCAGTTGCCGGGCGGTTCCGTTGGAGGTGGGCATTGCGTTGCGTTGTTACCCTCCTCCCGGTTTGGGTTGTCTATATCGGTGTAGAGCAGTTTTTAACTGCCCCTGAGGGCAGCCACCCTGAACCGAATTTGTTGGGAATTATTTTTATCGCGATTTTTATCACGCCTCTTCAGGCAGCTGGCGAGGAGTATTTCTTCCGTGGGTGGATGATGCAAAATGTTGGTTCTTGGTTCAAGGATCCGCGGGTGGCTTTGTTTATTGCAGGAGCAGTGAGCACGGTTACTTTCGCCGTAGCTCATGGAGCAACAGATTTCTGGATTTTGGTTGATCTTGGGGGAACAGCGATTGCTTGCGTTTATCTCACGTGGCGTACGGGTGGTTTGGAAGCGGCGGTGGCACTACACACGGTGAACAACATGATTGTTGGTATCGGCTCTGGTTTAGCTGGAACGGCCAGCGCGAGCGTTGTTACTGAATCGACAACGGGGTCTTTTGTTGGCACGTTGGTTTCTGTCGCCATGAACGTGTTGGCTGTTGTTATTTTGCTGCGTTTAACTCGTAGCACTGATGTGGCCAACCGGGCGCATGAGCCATATGCCACCCCTGCTATCCCCTGATTTAGGTAGGTGTATTAGTTATCACGAGTGCGGCTCTCCCCTACCCTTACCCTGGGAAGGAGAGCCGCACTTTTCAGTTCTCGATAGCCGCGACGCTGCAGGTCGGTTGTTTTTTCCGTGCCTTTACGCCTTTAAGCCCTGTAGAACTAGCTAGAAGAGGTCCGCCTACTAGTGCCAGGTAGTTGAATAAAGTTGGCTCTGCAATCTGTGTAAGAGCCCACAGAACCCAGGCAAAACAAGTTGCAGGAAGAATCCATATAAGCAAGGCAGGCAAAAACCTGCCGATGCAATATTGAATAAAAAGCGCAGATAGAAGACCTACATTAACTAATAATATTTCCACACAACTTTTCCTTGTTGGTAATTTTTTCCCTAAAAGTAATATTACTAGAAGCTAATCATCTTGTGCCACAAGAGATTCCAAAGGACTTGCCAGCATATACAGCACCACCACAGGGGTAACTCAATCTTTCGCTCCCCACACCTCAAACTGGCTAGCCATGCCGCTCAACCAATCCGTCAGGTAATACGCCACTTCACTACACAAAAGCCCAGCAACCCCGCACGGAACCCCTAACAACAAAACGCATCCAGAACGACACACAGCTTGGAATTCTATGTCGCTCACAACATTTCCCTGTCATGGTCTTCTTGATCACTCTAAGCTGAGTCTGGCTGTAGCAACTTTGGGTGCGACGTAGGGAGATCGAGGATGACAAGCCCAGCAGTAGACGACACGCAGACCACCACAAAGCCTGGGCGCCGATGGTCTTTCCCATCTGCCTTCACAATTCTTTTCCTGCTCACGCTTTTGGCTGTCGCTGCTACCTGGATCGTTCCCGCCGGCTCCTACGCCAAGCTCACATACGATCAGCCATCCCAATCATTGGCTGTCACTTCACCCCAAGGGCAAAAAACATCCCTGCCTGCTACCCAAAACTCTCTTGACAAGCTCGGTGTGAAAATTGACGTCAGTAAATTCACCGACGGCGAGATCACTAAACCTGTTTCCATCCCTCACACCTATGAACGGCTAGAACAAAAACCAGCCAGTCTCGCCGATATCACAACCAGCATGGTTAATGGCACCGTCGAAGCAGCTGACATCATCGTGTTCATCCTTATTCTCGGTGGTCTCATTGGCGTAGTGAAAGCAACCGGAGCGTTCGATGCTGGCCTGATCGCCCTCACACAACGCACCAAAGGGCGTGAGTTTCTTCTCGTATCAACAGTTTCGGTTTTGATGGTGTTGGGTGGGACGTCGTGTGGTCTTGAGGAAGAAGCTGTCGCGTTTTACCCGATTCTCGTACCTATTTTTATCGCTATGGGCTATGACGCCATCATCTGCGTCGGCGCGATCTTTCTCGCTGGATCAATGGGAACTACTTTCTCTACCATTAATCCGTTCTCTGTTGTTATTGCCTCTAATGCCGCTGGAACTCAATTCACGGAGGGGATCTGGTGGCGGGCTTTCGGATGCGCAGCTGGTGCGGTAGCTGTGATTTCTTATCTATGGTGGTACGCCCGCAAAATTAAAACCGACCCGACCTCGTCATACACGTACGCAGACCGAGAAAAATTCGCGGCGCGTTGGCAGTTAGAAACCGGTGACGGTAGCCATGTGGTTTTTGAGTGGCGCCGCAAAATCATTCTCGTATTGTTTGTGGTTCCTTTCCCGCTCATGGTGTGGGGCGTGATGGTGGGCGGCTGGTGGTTCCCAGAGATGGCGGCGTCTTTCTTAGCCATCACGATCGGCATCATGTTTCTGGCTGCTACCGGCCCGCACCGACTCACTGAAAAACAACTCGTTGACAGCTTTACTGCGGGGGCTTCCAGCCTGGTGGGGGTGTCACTCATTATTGGGCTGGCCCGGGGTATCAACCTCGTCATGAACAACGGGCTCATCTCTGACACGATGCTCGATGCCGCATCGAATTTGGTGCATGGCATGAATGGGCCACTTTTTATCGTGGCGATGCTGTTCGTGTTTTTCTTTCTCGGGTTTGTGGTGCCTTCTTCGTCGGGGCTGGCAGTGCTGGCGATGCCGATCATGGCGCCGCTGGGAGACACCGTCGGTATCGACCGGTGGATCATTGTGTGCGCCTACCAGTGGGGGCAGTACGCGATGCTTTTCCTCACCCCAACGGGGCTGGTGATGGCCACCTTGCAGATGCTTGACATTTCGTTCTCACACTGGGTGCGGTTCGTGTGGCCAATGGTTGTTTTCGTGCTCAGTTTTGGTGGGCTGCTGCTCATCACCCAGGTACTCCTCACCACGTAAACGCAATCAGCTTCTCTATTCGCCCATTGGGTGAGGAATGACTCGTGTGGTTGGGGTGGGCTGGTCTGGGTAGCTCTCAACTTCGCGTCGTAGGTTGGGGGTGCACAGTCTGAGAGGTCGCGGTCTGCCACGAGAGCGGCGGGCGTCGTGCAAGCCGTGGCGAAAAGTTTCGGCGAGAGGTTTTTCGGTGGGTGAACCGGTTAATGCGGCGCATGCCCTCGGTGAGGATGTCCGGGTCGTGTTGCGGTTGGGCAGTCATTTAGCTGCGGCAGGAACAGGGTCATACCGCGTGCGGCAAGCGATGCGGCAAGTGGCGGCGGTTTTAGGTATTGAGCATCTGGACGCCAGCATCACAACAACGTTTATTGCGTTGACAGCGCGGCGAGGTGAGGAATTCCGTACCGTGGTGCGCGAGATTTCGAGCGTGGGGGTGGATGCGGGGCGGATCGCTGGGCTGGAGCGCGTAGCGGCGCAAGTACGGCCAGGGGTCACGGCCGCGGAGGTGGATGCACGGATCACGGCTGTGCAGCGCGGTGTGCGCCGGTGGGGAATGTTTCCCCGCTCTGCGGCTGCAGGGGTGGGGTGCGCCGCGTTCGCGTTACTGAACGGTTTTGGGGTGTGGGATGCGGTGGCTGTGATCGGGTCGGCAGGGGTGGGGCAAGCTGTTCGGATGGCGTTGACGCGTCGTCATGTGGCGCCGTTGGGGGTGGTGGGGGCGTGTTCAGCTGTGTCGTGTCTGGTGTTCCTTGCGGTGGCGACCGGGTTAGCTGCGTTGACGGGGGCGGAGGGGATTACGCCGGGGGCTGGGTTAGTGACTGCTGTGCTTTATCTGGTTCCTGGTTTTCCGCTGTACACGGGGTTGCTTGATCTTGCTCACCAGGATCTTCTGGCTGGGGCAGGACGATTGTTGTATGCCGGGACGGTGGTGGTCACTTCAGGGGGTGTGGTGTGGTTTCTGGCTTCCATCACGGGTGTGGCCCCAGCGGTGCCGACTCCGCACGAACTGGGGGTAGTGGCCAGTGTGTTGTTGTGGGGTGTGGGTGGTTTTGTTGGAGTGGCTGCGTTTGCGATGTTGTTCGATGCGCGGTTACGTATCGTGTTTCTTGCTGGGGCGATTGGTGCGGCAGCGAACTTGACTCGGATGGTGTTGGTGTTTTTCGCGGTGCCTGCGCAGACGGCGTGTTTCACCGCTGGGTTGGTGATTGGGTTGTTGGCGGCGGTGGCTGCCCAGTTGGGGCAGGTTCCGCGGATTACGGTTTCAGTGCCGGCGGCGATCATTATGGTGCCGGGGACGTTGATGTACCGGGCTCTTTACCACCTGAATGCGGGTGCGATGAGCGAGTGTGTCAGTGAGACAGCGCATGTGGCGCTGTTGTTGATTTCTATTGGTGCGGGGTTGGGGTTGGCGCGTTTGTGTACGGATCCGGCGTGGACTTTTGATCACCGGCCAGCGCAGGCGGCCACCGCGAAGTGAGGTGGCCGCCTTGCTGGGGGTCAGTTTTGTTCGGAGGTGACTGCTGCGTCGGTGAGGACCTTTTTCAGGGTGTCCGTGATGAGTCGTACTTCCTCGGCGGTGACAACTAGCGGCGGAGCCAACCTGATTGTGGATCCGTGGGTTTCTTTGACGAGTACGCCTTCTTGAGCCATACGTTTGGCGGCTTGTTTACCGGTCATGAGGGCTGGGTCGATGTCGACTCCGGCCCACAAGCCCACGAGTCGGTAGTTTTCCACGCCGTGTCCAACGAGCTTGTCGAGTCCTTCTCGCATCACTGGTTCTAGTTCGCTGGCGCGGTTCTGGAATTCGCCGGTTGCTAGTAGGCGCACCACTGCTAGGCCCACTGCTGCCGAGAATGGGTTTCCGCCGAAGGTTGACCCGTGCGAACCGGGGGTGAGTACACCTAGCACGTCTCGGTCGGCCACGACTGCTGAAACGGGCAGGATTCCACCACCGAGTGCTTTACCCAGCAGGTACATGTCGGGCACTACGTCTACGTGGTCGCATGCGAATAGGCGCCCGGTGCGGCCTAGGCCTGACTGGATTTCGTCGGCGATCATCAAGACTTGGTGTTCGGTGCATAGGCGCCGCACGGTGGGGAGGAAGTCGGCTGGTGGGATGATCACGCCGCCCTCGCCTTGGATTGGTTCTACTAGTACGGCCACGGTGTGCTCATCGATCGCGGCTTCGAGTGCGGTGGCGTCGCCGTAAGGGACTACCTGGAATCCGGGGGTAAAGGGGCCGAAGTGCTCGCGTGCGTCGGGGTCTGTGGAGAAGCCGACGATGGTGGTGGTGCGGCCGTGGAAGTTGCCGTCCATGACGATGATTTTTGAGTGTTCGGGTGTGACGCCTTTACGCAGTGATCCCCAGCGGCGGACCACTTTGATGCCGCTTTCGACTGCTTCGGCGCCGGTGTTCATTGGCAGGACCATTTCTTTACCGCACAGTGCTGCTAGTTCGGTGCAGAAGTCTGCGAGGCGGTCGGAGTGGAAGGCACGGCTGGTCAGTGTCAATGTGTCCAGCTGTTCGTGCGCGACTGCGGTGAGTCCTGGGTGTCGGTGTCCGAAGTTCAGGGCTGAGTATCCTGCCAACGCGTCGAGGTAGCGGCGTCCATCCACATCTGTCACCCAGGCGCCTTCTCCGCTGGCAAGCACAACCGGCAAAGGGGCGTAATTCGGTGTGATGGCGGCTTCTGCCGCTGCGAGGTGCACGTTGGTGCGTTCACCTACGTGGCTCGTTGAGATGTCGATGGACTGGGTCATACGGGGTACCTCCGCGTGCTCTGCCCAGAGGCGGAGTACGGGCTGCACCAGGTCTGATGCCACCGACCCTCGCCTATGGGGATCGTGGACCGCGCGTGGTCGGCGCACCCGCGGAGTGTTCCTTGCGGTGGGGCGGGTGTGGCCGTGTTGTACGTGCGGTGTCACCAAGAAGGTGACCAGGTGAAAGTACCCGACGAAACCCTTTTGTGGAAGGAAAAAATACAGAAAGTAGAACTTTTGGTTGACTTTAACCTTCAAGATCTCCGGGGGCTTGTGTTGATTTTATTCTGATCGGAGGCCGACGGCGATGTCTTCGGATAGTGAGCGGCGAGCGGGGAGCCATTGAACAAGGAAGAGCACTATCCAGCATGAAACGACACCAAAGATTATTGCTAACCACGGGAAGACGATGATTGGGTGCCCAACGTAACTAACGGAACTTATTGCTGCAGTTACCATGGCTACTAAAATTGGGGAAGCCGCTCGTAGCGTTGCGGTAAGAGAAAGCAAAAATCCTTGCCAGAGGTACCATATAGTTATTTGTTTTCTTGGCATCCCAGCGATTCTCAGCAAAGATCTCTCATGGCTCATTTGCCTTGAAGAGAGCGAAATAACAGCTGCGGAAGTAGTGAGAAGCACTACAGCAATGAGTGCCACGATTACTAGCGTATCCACCATGTTTGCTGCTTTTGAGCTGTCAAGAGTTTTGATTATCGAGGCAGCAGATTCTATAGAAACCAGTATTACCCCAATACTTCCTAGTCCGGCAGCCAGGGGCGCTACTGTATTCGCGCTGAATGCCGCGCGCTCAGATGCAGCTTGTGCCGCTAGTCGACCCGTAACGCTGCCAGATTTCCCTGCGAGATTCCCTAACAGTTTCAAGACGAATATGACTGAACTGTTACCCATAAGGAAAATAAACATAACAGCCATCATTCCATTATGCAGAGAAGTGTTCACTACGAACGATAAGCCTACCTTCATGCCATCGGTAACCCCAACTAGGATCAAAATAGATAGGATTATCAGCAACAATATAGCTAAAGTAGGAATTTTCCACCATTGCTTACTTTTCTGAGTAGTGACTGAGCTCCGGAAAACCTCAATCGGTCTTGCCCGTGAAGCTATCCGCACCGACCCTATTGCTCCGAAAAAACACGTAAAAACACTTAAAGTGAATGAGGCTGCGACTGCTAGCAATGAGGGCGGGAGGATAGGTGTATCAAAACCCGATGCGGCGAGTTGATTGAAAGCTGGAACGACGACATAGCTAAGTGCGGTACCCAGGACAGTCCCTGGGGCGGCCCCGAGAAGTGAACATAAGGCGATTATCGAGTAGGTGCCGAAACGGACATCGCGGGGTGTGGCTCCAATGAGGCGCCACTGAGCGAATATTCGACGAGTCGAGTCAACTGTTGACTTTCCGACAACCGTTAAAGAAAAAAATGCGAGTAAAAGAACAACTATATAGATTGTTTGGGCGACAATTGTAAACTCAGATAATGAATATCTTTGTTGATTTACCGCGTCGATGAATTTTGGGTCTCGCGTCCAAAAGAACTGTGTCGAACACATGGTGACCAGCGCTGTAACTATTGCAATAGTGGCCATAGCAGGCACCCAAGCCCCAAAGTTGGCCATTAGTACTCGGCGCGCATATTTGTACATTCTTATTTATCCTCAAGTCTTACCATAGCGCGCATTATTTCACCAGCATTGGTAGGGCCAGTAATGTTTTCAATGGAACCGTCACGCATAAAAACGACTTTGTCGGCCAATGCTGCGGATTCCATGTCATGCGTAACCATGACAACCGAGCAGTGTTTCGTTGCCATGTCTTGGAGAACATGTAAAACAGTGTTCGTATTGGCAGTATCAAGTGCCCCCGTTGGCTCGTCAGCAAAAATAATAGATGGGCGCATGAGAATAGCGTGACATAGAGCCGCGCGCTGCTGTTCACCGCCGGAGAGAGTCTTGACTTTTGCGTTTTTTCTTTCATGGAGGCCGAAACGGTGCAAGATATCATCCACACTGGCGGGGTCGATGTGCTTCTTTGCTAATTCACGAGGGAGGCATATATTATCTTCAACACTTAAATAGTCGATTAAATTATAATCTTGAAAGACGAAACTAACATTTTCGCGCAGGAAGCGCGTGCGTTTCTCGTCATTAAGGCCATATATATCAGTGCCGTTAATTACCACTGTACCCTTATTTGGCTTATCTAACCCCCAAGGCAATACAAGAGAGATGTCTTACCTGCGCCACTTGGGCCAACGATAGCCGTTAATCCGCCCTCTTTTATTTCCAGGGAACAATTTTCCAGAATCGGCGCCTGTTTTCCCTCTGTGCATCTATCGGAAAACTTCACGACACCTTCAGCGCGAATCCAAGGATGAGTACTCACTCCACCTATCTCTCTCGGTCACATCAGTTTTTAGTTGCTGAATAATTCATTCTGATAAAAATAAGTAATTAGTAAGTTTTACACTGGAGACTTTTCTTTCGTAGCAACGTATTACATGTCACTCCTATACGGGTATATAAATACCTTAATGTGACGCTGATCACAGTGATGTATTCGCATACCCATATTTTTTACGGACACCTCAACCGGTCGCATCAGCCCCGATGGGTCAGTGACTACCTCGCTGCGCTCTAACTTCGACTGTTGCTGTTCCGATAATCTGCCAACATGTCGGTCTCCGCCCTGTCGACGAGTTCACAGAATTACCTCAAAGCCATCTGGGGTCTGCAGGAATGGTCAAACACTCCTGTCACCGCTTCAGCGTTAGCCTCGCGCGTGGGCGTGAAACTCTCCAGCGCTTCTGACGCAGTGCGTAAGCTCACTGCCCAAGGGCTTGTTGAACATGCCCCCTACGGTGCGGTGACGCTCACCCCCACAGGGCGTGCATATGCGGTCGCGATGGTGCGGCGCCACCGCTTACTCGAAACGTTTTTGGTCCAGACGTTGGGGTACCAATGGGATGAAGTACATGCCGAAGCCGAATCCCTTGAGCATGCGGTGTCGGATCTTTTGGTAGAGCGCCTAGCAGCACACCTGGGAAACCCCACCCATGATCCGCACGGCGACCCCATCCCGAGTTCTGATGGTGCCGTCACCCACCCCGACGCTACTGTTTTGACCCAGGCTCCAGCAGCCACGGATCTGCGTGTCGTACGGATCTGTGACAGAAACCCAGAACTGCTGCAATTTTTCGCCGGGCACGGTATCGGGGTGGGAACCGTTGTGCGCTACGTGCCGGGCGCTGCGTTTTCGGGGTCAGTGAATGTTTTCGTCGATGATGATGAGGCCCCGTTAGTGCTGGGCGCCGCCGCAACTGACGCGGTCTGGGTAGTACAGGCGGCATCAGCACCTGAGTGAGCAGCTCTACCTCTCATGAGCCACCGCGATATCACGCCGTGCCGCGGCGCAAACAGCATCACCACACCAAACAGGCAGCCTTGCAGCACAACGATGATGCCGCCAGAGGAAACATCCAGCCAGAAACTGACGTAAATCCCCACCACCGAGCACGCCACTGATGTGGCCGGGGCAAGTAGCAGCATCCGCTCAAACCTGTCTGTGAGCAGATAAGCAGTCGCCCCAGGAATCACGAGCATCGCCACCACAAGGATCACCCCCACCACTTGCAACGCCACCACGGCAGTGAATGCGAGCAAAGTGAGCAAAATCCCGGACAGGACACGAGGACGCAGACCGATTGCTTGAGCATGCACCGGGTCGAACGCGAACAGCATCAGGTCACGGCGTTTAAGCACCAAGACAGCGAAAGCCACCGCCGCCAGTAACCCAATCTGGATAAGGTCTGTGTCACCGACGCCGAGGATGTTCCCGAAAACCACATGCTGCAAGTCCATGTGGCTAGGGGTGACTGAGATCAATACCAGCCCAGCAGCGAACAACGTGGTGAACACGATCCCGATAGCAGCGTCTTCTTTCACTCTGCTGCCGGTACGCACCGCCCCGATCAGCGCTACTGCTAACACCCCGAACACCAATGCTCCCACCGCAAACGGGATCCCCAGGATGTAGGCCAACACCACCCCAGGTAGCACAGCGTGCGAGACCGCATCCCCCATGAGGGACCAGCCAATGAGAACTAGCCAGCAAGAAAGAAACCCACTCACCGCTGCAGCGATCGTGGTGGCAGCGAGTGCACGCAGAAGGAATTCGTAGTGAAGGGGTTCAAGAAGGAAATTGAGCACAAGGTTCACCACTGTTCTTGAAGGGTGTCGAGACCAAAAGCGCGGGTGAGGTTTTCTGGCCGTAACGCCTCAGCGACGGGACCATGGAAGAGGGTACGTCGCAGCAAGAGAGCGGCTTCATCAGCCAGATCAGGCAAGGCATGCAAGTCGTGGGTAGAGACGATGACGGTAACGCCGCTGGCAGCAAGGTTTTTGAGGAGGTCCACGATTGTTTTTTCGGAACGTTTATCGACGCCAGCGAAAGGTTCATCCAACAGGAGAATGCGTGCTCCTTGCGCGATTCCACGAGCAACGAATGCTCGTTTACGTTGACCGCCGGAGAGGTTACCGATCTGGCGGTGGGCGAGGTCAGTCAGGTCGACGCGGGCGAGAGCCTCATCAACAGCGGCGTGGTCAGTGGGGCGTGGCCGTCGGGTGAATCCTTGATGCCCGTACCGTCCCATCATGACAACGTCGCGAACACTGATAGGGAAGGCCCAGTCAACGTCTTCGTTTTGGGGCACATATCCGATCAAGCCATTACGGCGGGCGGTGGCGGTGTCGGAGCCGTTGATACTGATGCTGCCCTCATGGTGGGAAGTGATCCCCATGATGGTTTTAAAAAGTGTGGATTTTCCCGAGCCGTTCATTCCGATGAGTCCGCAGATCCGTCCGGGCATGACGTGCAAAGTCGCGCCCGATAAAGCGGTGATATCGCCGTAGCGGACGTGAACGTTGGTTACGTCAACGGCAAGGGTCATTGTGTTTTTCCCGTAAGAGCGCCAGCGATGGTTTTAGCATCGTGGCGGATGAGGTCGAGGTAGGTGGGGACGGGCCCGTCGGCGGCGGAAAGAGAGTCGACGTAGAGAGTGCCACCGAAGGTGGTCTCCGTTGCGTCAACGACTTGTTTCATGGGCTTGTCTGAAACGGTGGATTCGCAGAACACGGCGGGAATCTTGTTGCTGCGGACGAAATCGATGACCGAGGTGATTTGTTGGGGCGTGGCTTGCTGTTCAGCGTTGACGGGCCAAATGTATTTTTCGGTCAGCCCGGCGTCTTTAGCGAGGTAGGAGAACGCTCCTTCGCAGGTGACCAGGGCGCGTTGGTTCTCGGGAAGAGTGTGCAAAGTAGTGGTCAAATCGGTGCGGACTTTACGGAGTTCGTTTTTGTAGGTGGCGCCGTTTGCGCGGTAATCGTTGGCGTGAGCGGGGTCGAGTTTGCTGAAGGCAGTGACCATATTGTCCACGTAGGTTTCGACAGCGCTGGGGCTCATCCACGCGTGCGGGTTGGGTTTTCCGGCATAGGCGTCTTCGGTGATGTTGATCGGGGTGACGCCTGCAGAGACCACGGTGTGGGGAGTTTTCACAGTGGAAACGAATTTGGTGAACCACTGTTCGAGGTTGAGACCGTTATCAAGGATGAGGTCAGCCTCAGATGCTTTAGCGATGTCGCCGGGAGTGGGTTCATAGCCGTGAATTTCAGCGCCAGGTTTGGTGATAGAGCGTACGTCGAGGTGGTTCCCGGCGATATTGCTGGCGATGTCAGCTAACACGGTGAACGTAGTCAAGACCACGGGTTTTTTAGTGGAGCTGCCATTGGTGGATGAGCCGGGGGCGCAGGCAGTCAGGAACACTGCGGCACTGGTCGCGGCAGCGGCGGCGATAACCCATCGGGGTGCTTTTCTCGTGGGTCTCCTGCTGTGGTGCCGCCGCATGTGTGTTCCCTTCGTTATCGCCTCTTTGATGTGTGCGTTACGGCGGTTGTGTGTTTCGTGGCGGCGAGGCCGGGATGTTTAGGGGCGACCCCGCCGCTATGTACGCCATGCCGTAGTCCCACTTTACGACGCACCTAAACACTTTAAACAGACGCAACACTCCACAAACATGCAGGTCACGAAGACACGCAGTGAACTTTCGCGCAGAGCGTCCTGAGACCTCGGTCTCCAGATCCTTTAGAAACACCACTCCATTGAGCCCCTCATGCCACCATGGGGCGTCCGCCGCGAAAACACGACACCCTCGAGCTACCAGGTACCACCGGCACCATCTCGCGACGGTGACCCCCTTAATTTTTACGGGGAAAACCACCGGCCATCTCGGGGCACGTCGAGTTCTCGCATCCGCCCTCGATGGAAGGGACGATTGGTGCATCGCACGACCAGCGCCCCAGACGCGCTTAGGAACTCGACGTACCTCCTCGGCCCCCACGGTCTTTCAAGGAAGGCACGCGATGTCACGTCTACGCGCCTCAATCCCGCTGCTCGCACTCACCCTCGCCCTCACAGGAGCACTCACCGGATGCAGCAGCCCGGACGGCACAGCCGCGACACCGCAAGAAAACGCCACACCACCAGCTGACCCCCCATCGGCACCACCAGCCCAAGCAGCCTGCATCGACAAATTCGACCCCACAAAGGACTACTTCCCCGACAAGGTGAAGTTCTCCGACGCAGAAAACGTCAACGTCGAATACTTCAACTCCTACAAAGTCGTCACCGTACGACACACCAAACCCGGCGGCCCCTCACAAAAATACGTACTCACCCAATGCGGCGCCCCCGAACCAAAACTGACCGGCGACCTCGCCACCGCCCAAAAAGTGACAATCCCAGTCAAAAAAGCCGCCACCGGCTCCACCGGCCACGTGCCCCCCTTCCAACTACTCAACCAATCCCAAGCCCTCGCCGGCGTCACCGACGCCGACAAAATCAGCGGCGGCAAAGTCAAAGACGCCATCAAAGCCGGAAAAATCACCAAACTCACCCCAACAGCCACCGGCGCAGACCCAGCCCAAATCACCGCCCTCAAACCCGACCTCTTCATCTCCTCCACACCCACCGACCCCGCCAACCCCAAACTCCGCAAAGAAAAAATCCCCGTCGTCTCCTACGCCGACTGGTTCGAACGCACCCCCCTCGGACGAGCCGAATGGACCAAATTCACTGCCCTATTCCTCGATGCCGAAGCCGAAGCCAACACACGCTTCGAACGCATCGCCTCCGACTACCGCACCCTCGTCGCCAAAGCCCTCCACGTCCCACATCGCCCCGCCGTGCTGCTAGGCGCCATGACCGACGGAAAATGGCAAGCCCCCGGACGCGAGAACTACGTCGCTAACGAAATCCTCGACGCCGGCGGCACATACGTCCTCGAACACCTCGACGGCACCGAACCACGCCCCATGGACTTCGAAATGGTCCTCACCCGAGGAGCCGGAACCGAAGCCTGGCTAGCCCCCGAACCAACCACACCATGGAAATCCCTCAACGACCCCATCTCCAAAGACGCCCGCATCGCCAACCTACCCCCCGTCAAAAAAGCCAACGTATGGACATTCACCAAACGAATCAACGAAGGTGGCGGAAACGACTACTGGCAAAGCGGAGCAGTCCGCCCCGACCTCGTCCTAGCCGACCTCATCGCCATCCTGCACCCCGACCTCATGCCATCCCACCAATTCACCTACTACACCCAAGTCCCCGCCCAATAACCCCCACCACCCAAACCACCCCATGAAACCCCCACCCCCATACCCCTTCACCGCCATCGTTGGACAACCACACCTCCAACTCGCACTCACCCTCCTCGCCATCGACCCCCACATCGGCGGCGTACTCATCCGCGGCGAAAAAGGCACCGCCAAATCCACCGCCGCACGCGCCTTCGCCGCCCACCTACCCACCGGCATCATGCGCACTCTTCCCCTAGGCGCCACCGAAGACCGCATCACCGGAACCCTCGATATCCAAGCCACCCTCACCCATGCAACACCTATCCCCCTACCAGGCATCCTCAGCGAAGTACACGAAGGCGCTCTCTACATCGACGAGATCAACCTCCTAGACGAACACCTTCTCAACCTCGTCCTCGAAGCCGCCGCCTCTGGCACCGCCCGCATCGAACGCGAAGGCATCTCCTGCACCCACCCCGCCCAATTCGCCCTCATCGGCACCATGAACCCCGAAGAAGGACCCCTCCCCGATCACACCCTCGACCGATTCGGGCTATGCGTCGACATCACCTCCATCACCGACCTCGACACCCGCGTCCTCCTACTCGAACGCACCCTCGCCTACGAAAACAACCCCCACGCATTCGCCCACACCTGGGCACCCCACGAACACCACCACGCCACCCACCTACAAGCCGCCCGCAACCTACTCCCCCACATCAACCTCTGTCCCGAACTCCACAACCTCATCACCACAATCACCACCACCAACCATGTCGCCGGACACCGCGCCGACATCGTCCTCACCCAAGCCACTCGCGCCCACGCCGCCTGGCACGGACGGCGCCACGCCACCACCGAAGACGTCCACGCCGTCACCTCCCTCGTCCTCACCCACCGCAGCCACACCACCCCTAACCCCACCACCCCCACCGACACACCCCAACCCACCCCACACACCTCACCCTCACTGCCCAACCTCCCCCACCACACCCCACCCAAAACCCACCCCACCAGCCACCAATCCCCACCACCGACCACCAACCACAAACAAAATCACACCACCAACCCCGACAACACCACAGGAACCTCCCTCACACCCCAACCCACCCCCACAACCACAGACCCAACCCCCAGCGACAACGACACCGATACCCCCGCAACCTGCTCCCTCATCCCCCTCCCCGGCACCACATTCCCCGTCATCCCCCTGGCCACCAACACCACCAACCCCCACACCCCCGGCCGCAAAAACACCCCCACCACCGCCCACCGCGGCCGCTACATCCGCTCCCGCCCAGCACGCCCCAACACCACCGGCGAACTCGCCCTCGACGCCACCATCCGCGCCGCAGCACCCCACCAGCACACCCGCAACAACCCCCACGGCCGCATCCAAATCAAACGCAGCGACTGGCAAGAAAAAATCCGCCAACACCACCCCGGAAACTGCACCATCTTCATCGTCGACGCCAGCGGCTCCATGGGCGCCCAAAACCGCATGACCGCAGCCAAAGGCGCCATCCTCTCCCTCCTCCTCGACGCCTACCAAAAACGCAACCGCGTCGCCCTCATCACCTTCCACCACCGCAACGCCCACATCCTCCTACCCCCCACCTCCTCCATCGAACTAGCCGGACGCCTCCTGACCGACCTACCCATCGGCGGCCCCACCCCACTACCCACCGCCCTAACCACCACCAGCCGCCTCCTACACAACCTCCTACACAAAACCCCCGAACTACGCCCCCTACTCATCCTCGTCAGCGACGGCTGCGCCAACATCGACCTCGACGGCGACCCCACACCCAGCGCAATCAACCAAGCCCACCGCCTCGCCACCAACCTCGGCAAAGACCCCCGAACCAGCTGGATAGTCGTCGACACCGAAAACCCCACCACTGCCCGACTCGGCCACGCCGCCGCCCTCGCACACGCCCTCAACGCCCCCTGCCACACCATCGACGAACTCCACGCAGACGACCTCATCCACCTCGTCCGCACCCAAATCCCCCACTAACCACACCCCCGCAGGAGACCCCATGCACCGCCCCCCATACCCCTTCGCCGCCATCGTCGGACAAGACGAAATGCGCCTAGCCCTCCTCCTAGCCGTCATCTCCCCCGCACTATCCGGCGTACTCATCCGCGGCGAAAAAGGCACCGCCAAATCCACTGCCGTACGCGCCCTAGCCGAACTGCTCCCCACCCACCCCGAAATCGACGGATCCCCCTTCCACCTCTCCCCCGAGGAGTACCACGACCTACGCGAACATCTCGAACCCAACCTCGGTGATACACCCCCCATCAAAAACGTCCGCGTACCCGTCATCGAACTACCCATCGGCGCCACCGAAGACCGCATCACCGGCACCCTCAACCTCGAACACGCCCTCAAAGACGGAACCCGCCGCCTCGACCCAGGCCTGCTCGCCGCCGCACACCGCGGCATCCTCTACGTCGACGAAGTCAACCTCCTCGACGACCACCTCGTCGACCTACTCCTGGACTCAGCCGCAATGGGCGTCAACACCGT
Organism: Dermatophilus congolensis; assembly: GCF_900447215.1. NCBI lineage: Bacteria > Bacillati > Actinomycetota > Actinomycetes > Micrococcales > Dermatophilaceae > Dermatophilus > Dermatophilus congolensis. The sequence continues at coordinate 857,251 of NZ_UFYA01000001.1, read as the reverse complement.
CGAACGCGAAGGCGTAAGCCTCTCCCACCCCGCCCGGTTCACCCTCATCGGCACCATGAACCCCGAAGAAGGAGAACTACGTCCACAATTCCTCGACCGCTTCGGCCTATGCGTCACCATCAACGGGTCAACATCTATCGCCGAACGTATCCAAATCGTCGAACGCCGCCTAGCCTACGAAGACGACCCCGCAGGCTTCGTCTGCCGCTGGGAAGAAGAATCCCGCCGCCTCTCCCGCCGCATCGCCGGAGCAATGCACCGCGTCAAAGACGTCACCGTCCCCCGCGAACACCTCTACACCGTAGCTCGAACCTGCATGGAAGCAGGTGTTGACGGACACCGCGCCGACATCATGATGCTCCGCGCAGCCAAAGCACTCGCAGCCTGGCACGGACGCGGAACCATCACCGAAAACGACCTCGACGAAGCAGCCCACCTCGTCCTCCCCCACCGCATGCGCCGCCGCCCACTGGAAGCGATCGGCGAGGTCCCCATGACCACCACCAGACACTCCTAACCCCTCTCGCCGCGGTACACACCTGTCCGTTATCCGGTCGGGCATGAGACGAAAAACCGCGTCACGCTTAGACTCCCGGGCACACGACGCAGAAACGGGAAGCCGGTGAAAAACCGGCACGGTCCTCGCCACTGTGATCAGGAAGCTCCACCTCACACATGCCACTGGAGTCCCTCCGGGAAGGCTGAGGAAGAGCGTTCGACCTGAAAGTCAGGAGACCGCCTGCGCCGTCACCAATATGCCGATCCACGAGTGATGGACGGCCGCGGCGTCATCTTTAGGCATGCCCACAAACAGGCACGCCCGCGCATCGACACCTGCGGCTCATCCGCTCCCTCGTGGTGAAGCTCCAAAATTGCCGAGGAGAGCAATAATGAGTGAACAGCCCACCCTGGTCGAACGCCTCGACGCAGGCCCCGTGATCTGCGCAGAAGGATTCCTGTTCGAACTGGAACGCCGTGGATACCTCACCGCAGGCGAATTCGTACCTGAGGTAGCCCTAGAACATCCAGACGCACTACGAGCCCTGCACGTGGACTTCCAACGCGCTGGCTCTGACATCGTCGAGGCCTTCACCTACAACGGCCACCGCGAAAAAATGCGCGTCATCGGTAAAGAAGACCTACTCGAACCATTGAACCGCGCCGCACTGCAAATCGCCCGCAACGTCGCCGATGCCGTCCCCGGCAACCTCATGGCCGGCAACATCAGCAACAGCAATATCTGGGACCCCGCAGACCCCGCATCCCAAGCCGAAGTACGCGCCATGTTCACCGAAATGGTGGGCTGGGCTGTCGACGAAGGCGCCGACCTCATCATCGGTGAAACGTTCTACTACGCAGGCGAAGCACTCACCGCCCTCGAAGTAGCAAAAAGCAGCGGCCTGCCCGTCGTACTCACCATCGCACCGATGGCCGCCAATGAAATGACCGACGGCGTCGACATTGTCGAAACAGCCTGCCGCTTAGAACAAGGCGGCGCAGACGTAGTAGGACTGAACTGCTTCCGCGGACCAGAAACGATGATGCCCTGGCTACGCGCCATCCGAAAGGCAGTGACCTGCCACGTAGGGGCACTACCTATCCCCTACCGCACCTCCCAAGAAGAACCCACCTTCTTCAACCTCTCCGACGTCTCTGCCAGCGTTCCCTCGCCACACGGACGTGCTTTCCCCACCGCCCTCGACCCGCTCTACACCAACCGGTACGAGATCGAGGCGTTCGCCAAAGAAGCATTCGATCTCGGCGCCCACTACCTCGGCGTGTGCTGCGGCGCGAGCCCGATGCTGGTACGTCAGGTAGCTGAAGCCGTTGGCAAATACACCGAGGCCAGCCGATTCTCAGAGAACATGAGCAACCACTTCATGTACGGCAACAACGACCGGCTACCTGAGCACATCGTCGCACTGGGGTCGCACGCCTGACCCTGTGACGGGCTGAACGAGCCACTGCAACCGACGGCTCACCTGCAGTAATCCTGGCCAATTCCTGCATCCACGAAAGCAGAACATCACCGCCAGGCACACAGGTAAGCGGCGGTAACCGACACCCTGCCGGATACCGCCGCTTACCTGCACAGTGCAGACAAATCAGTTATCAACCAGCCGTGCTCTCACTACCAACGCGGGCATGCCGGTAGCTGTACGTCACGTAAATAACCACACCGATCCCAAACCACACCAGGAACCGAATCCACGTCTCCAAAGACAAGTTGGTCATCAAAAACAGGCATGCCAACACCGAAATTATTGGCACAACGGGTGAGAACGGGACCCGGAAAGGCCGTTTCAGGTCTGGGCAAGTTCGCCGTAGCACCGGCACAGCCACGCTGACAACGACAAACGCAAACAGTGTTCCGATGGCGACCATGTCAGCCAGTTCCGCCAACGGAACGAAGCCGCCAAGAAGGACAACAAAAGCCGTCGTCAAAAGCGTCATCCTCGAGGGGGTGCCGTACTTGGGATGCAACCGACCAATCCACGCTGGTAGAAGTTTGTCTCGGCCCATCGCGAAACCGATCCGCCCCATCCCTACGATGTCCACCAAAATCACCGAAGTCAGGCCACAAATCGCAGCGATAGAGATCAGAACTCCAGCCCACCCCAACCCGACAGAGGTGAACGCTGCAGCCAAAGGAGCCCCTTCATCAATGCGGTTGTAGGGAACCATTCCGGTGATCACAGCGGAGACGCCCATGTACAAAATCATGCACAGTACCAACGCGCCGATCAGTCCTCGAGGCATGTCTTTGGCGGGGTTCGTGGATTCTTCAGCCATGTTCGCTACTGATTCGAACCCGGAATAGGCGAAGAAAACCACTGCCGTTGCGGTAAGCACTCCACCAATCCCGAATGCTGCGGGCTCAAAACCGAACACCCACTGCGAAAGAGGCTGCTTCAATCCTGATGCGGTGTCGGCAGCACTGGGCTGCGACGGTGGAATGAATGGCTGCCAGTTCTGCGCTTTCACGAAGAAGGCACCGAGCGCAATGATGAACACACAAATGGAAACTTTGACTGCCACAAGCAGGTTGGTGACCCAGGCGCTCTCACGGACCCCTATCGTGGCAACCACCCCAAGAATGATGGCGATCCCGATAGCCCCGAGATTGATGACTGATCCTTCACCGAATAATGAACTCGGTAACCAGGGGAACAGGTGCAGCATGTATCCCGACCATCCTCGCGATACCACGGCAGCACCGAGCGCGAATTCCAGAACCAGGTCCCACCCGATGATCCACGCGAAGATCTCACCAATGGTGGCGTATGTGTAGGTGTATGCCGATCCCGCAGTCGGGACAGCGGCAGCGAGCTCGGCGTAGCACAGCGCAGCCAACCCGCTCACTGCTCCGGCAATAAGAAAGGCCGAGACCACGGCTGGGCCTGCGTGGTTCTTGGCCTCGATCCCGGTGAGGGTGAAAATCCCGGTGCCGATGATCATGCCTACGCCGAAACCGATGAGGTCTTTCAACCCGAGGCGTTTGACGAATTGGCCAGTTTCACCGGCGACAGCGGACTCATCGTCCTGCTGATGGAGGATGTCTTCCACCGGTTTTAACCGGAGCATGCCGAGATGCTTTCGGTCTTCTGGGGTTGATTGAGTCATGCTCGCCAGCGTAAAGCGTGTTCTGCTGCCGCATGCGCTCTGGGGACAACGCCCGCTGTGGATTGTTTCCTATTCGGCGCGGCCAGGAACCCCCGGATGCTTCTGTGGGGCTCTTCCCGATGACGGGAAGAGCCCCACAGGCAGCTTGCTCTGACGATGCGAGCTAGCGACTCACTCAGGCTTCTTCGGAGGAGTTACTTGCGCCCTCGGAAGCTTTAGCGGAGTCGACGAGCTCTTTGGCCTCGCGAGTGTTCGTGCCGGATTCGACATTGTCATCGTGGTGCGTCCGGCGGCGACGGCGGGGACGCGGGGCGTCATCGTCGTCGCGACGCGGGCGGCGCCCACCGTTGTCACCTCGTCCGCCGCGGCGACGCGGACGGGAGTCGCTTTCACCTTCGGAACTGGAGCTGGAGCTAGCTCCTTCGGAAGCTGCAGCCTCGGCTGCTGCCTGCTGCTCTTCGGTCAGCACAACGGCAAGGGACAGCTTTCCGCGCGGGTCGATTTCTTTAAGCTCAACCTGCACTTTCTGACCCACTGCCAGAACATCATCGACCACGTCAATGCGCTTGCCACCGACCAGTTTGCGCACTTCAGAGATGTGCAAGAGGCCGTCTTTGCCCGGAAGCAGGGAGATAAACGCACCGAACGTGGTGGTCTTGACCACTGTGCCAAGGAAGCGTTCGCCAACCTCTGGCATCTGTGGGTTAGCGATCGCGTTGACAGCGGCACGTGCTGCTTCGGCCGAGGGGCCGTCAGTAGCACCAATGAAGACGGTGCCGTCATCTTCGATCGAGATGTCTGCACCAGTGTCTTCCTGGATCTGGTTGATCATCTTGCCCTTCGGGCCGATGACTTCACCGATCTTGTCGACGGGAACCTGAACCGAGATCACGCGAGGCGCGAAGGGGCTCATCTCGTCGGGGGTGTCGATGGCCTCGAGCATGACGTCGAGGATGTGGAAGCGAGCTTCGCGGGCCTGCTTCAAAGCCCCGCCAAGCACGGAGGCAGGGATGCCGTCGAGCTTGGTGTCCAACTGAATAGCGGTAACGAATTCGCGCGTACCGGCAACCTTGAAGTCCATGTCACCGAAGGCATCTTCGGCGCCAAGGATGTCGGTCAGCGCCGCGTACTTCATTTCGCCGTCGATTTCGGCCGAGACCAGACCCATCGCGATACCAGCAACTGGGGCGCGCAACGGCACACCGGCGTTGAGCAGTGACAGCGTCGATGCACAGACCGACCCCATCGAGGTCGACCCGTTAGATCCGAGGGCTTCAGAGACCTGACGGATTGCGTATGGGAATTCTTCACGGCTGGGAAGAACAGGCACGAGCGCGCGTTCGGCCAGCATGCCGTGACCGATCTCGCGACGCTTAGGCGAACCAACGCGCCCGGTCTCGCCAGTGGAGAACGGCGGGAAGTTGTAGTTGTGCATGTACCGCTTGCGCGTATGCGGGCTCAGCGAGTCCACTTGCTGCTCCATGCGGAGCATGTTCAGGGTGGTCACGCCCATAATCTGGGTTTCACCGCGTTCGAAGATCGCCGAACCGTGAACTCGTGGAAGCACCTCAACTTCGGCCGAGAGTGCCCGAATATCGGCCAAGCCACGGCCATCGATGCGGACCTGCTCACGCAGAATGCGCTCGCGGACCAGGTTCTTTTGGACGGCTTTGTAGGCGGCGGAAATTTCTTTTTCCCGCCCAGCAAATTCGCCTGGTTCTTCTTCAGTTCCGGCGAGCGAAGACTTGAGTTCTTCTTTCAGATCATCGATGCCGTCTTCGCGTTCCTGCTTGTCTGCTACTGAGAGCAGTTCGCGGAGTTTCTCACCAGAAGCTGCCTCAACAGCGGCGTAAACATCGTCCTGGTAGTCAAGGAACAGCGGGAATTCGCGGACCTCTTTGGCAGCGGTAGCGGCCAGCTCGGACTGGGCTTTACACAGCTGCGCGATGAACACCTTGGCGGCTTCGAGCCCCTCGGCAACGACCTCTTCGGTCGGGGCGGTCTTGCCTTCGTTTTTCACCAGCTGCCACGTGGATTCCGTGGATTCAGCTTCCACCATCATGATGGCAACATCGTCACTGCCGTCAGCGTTCTGGCCAACGATGCGGCCTGCAACAACCATGTCGAAGGTGGATTTCTCGGCGTGTGAGAAGTCAGGGAAAGCAACCCACTGTCCGTCGATCAAAGAAACACGGACGCCACCGACCGGGCCAGAGAACGGCAGACCGGAAATTTGCGTGGATGCCGATGCTGCGTTGATCGCCAGCACGTCGTACTGGTAGTCCGGGTGGCTAGCGAGAACGGTGATGACAACCTGAACCTCGTTGCGCAGGCCCTTCACAAAGGAGGGACGCAACGGGCGGTCGATGAGGCGGCAGGTCAGGATCGCGTCGGTGCCGGGGCGGCCTTCACGGCGGAAGAACGAACCGGGAATTTTGCCCGCAGCGTACTGGCGTTCTTCAACGTCAACGGTCAGCGGGAAGAAGTCGAACTGGTCCTTGGGTGTCTTGCCCGCGGTGGTGGTGGACAGCAGAGCGGTGCCGGTGTCCATCTCATCTTCAAAGATGTAAGCAGTGACCGAGCCTGCGGCCTGCTTTGCGAGACGTCCGGTTTCGAACCGAATGGTGCGCTTGCCGAACTTTCCGTTGTCGATGACGGTTTCGGCGAACGTGATTTCTGGACCCTCCATGTGGGCCCTCCTTTTCTTCATCTACTCACCAAATGCATCGTCGTTGTGCATCGGGTGTTCCAACTCGTGCGCGGCAGCGTCCAGGCTGTGTTTGACACTGTGTCCGTGGACCTCGGGGCCGGGCACGTTACGAGCGTTCGTGCGCTCGTTTCTCAGGGGCGCATTGCAGCCCAGCCGAGATTTCCTTCCATGCTGTCCTGTTTTGGGACAGTTTTCACGACGTGAGGCCCGTTAGGGGGGCGTGTTGCACTTTTCCGGACGTGTATGTGCTTTCAGAAAAGCGCACCCGTATCTAGAGACGTCGTCCTCTGCGTGATACGGGATACGCGTCAAGGGCGGCTCCTAAAGGAACCGCCCTTGACGCGAAGACTCAGTGACGCAGACCAAGACGTTTGATGAGTGAGCGGTAGCGCTCGATGTCGATGTCTGCGAGGTAACGCAGCATGCGCTTACGGCGACCAACCAGAAGGAGCAGGCCACGACGGCTGTGGTGGTCGTGCTTGTGCTCACGGCTGTGCTGGGTGAGGTCATTGATGCGCTTGGTCAAGAGCGCGATCTGCACCTCAGGCGAACCGGTGTCACCCTCGTGCGTGGCGTACTCTTCCATGATCTGCTTCTTGGTTTCGGCGTCCAGCGACACTGGGCAACTCCTCGATCTGTCGTTGCGCGGTGCTCGGGGGCTTATCCACCCGGCGCTCTTTATCCGCGGCCGTTCTGACGGCAAGAAGCCACTTTACCAGCGCTTCCCACCACTCCCCTAATCACGGTGGCGACACTGCCTTTAAATATTCTCTCACTTTTCGCTTCCGTGAACGTTCAAGCTCCACGCGTGGGGCACCCTGGAGTACATGAGTTCCCGCCATGTCTCCCACTGGGGTGTGTACGACGCCCACCGTTCCCCCGATGGAACCGACATCGAATCTGTCACCCCCTGGTCCGATGACACTGCACCATCTGCCCTACTGGATAACGTGCCAGGCGCGGTCACGCGCCCCTCACGTGTACAACGCCCTGCTGTACGACGCCGCTGGTGGGAACACGGCCCAGGACCTGACCGCGAGCGCGGGCGCGCTGGCTCTAATCAAGACTGGATCACCCCAGGGTGGGATGAGGTGCTTGACCGTCTCGCCGATGAGCTAGGTCGCGTTTACCACGACCATGGCGCGCAGGCAGTTTTCGGGGGCTCCTACGGCTGGGCAAGCGCAGGGCGTTTTCATCACGCGCAGAGTCAACTTCACCGCTTTCTCAACACATTGGGCGGATATACGCAGGGCGTTAATACATATTCAACGGGAGCGTCGGAAGTTCTTTTCCCGCACATCCTTACGGACGAGTCCGCCCTGACTCAGTTCGCGACCACGTGGGACGTCATCGCTGAGCACACAGAAACGCTCATCGCTTTTGGTGGAGTTCCTTTAAAAAACACTGGAATTGATGCAGGAGGCGCAGGTGATCACCCCACCGGGCGAGCGCTTGATGCTTTACATTCCCGTGGCGCGAACCTTGTGGTTGTTTCACCGCTGCGCGATGACCTACCTGGAGCGCGCTGGGTACCTGTTTCTCCTGGAACGGACACGGCGCTCATGCTCGCGATGACCCATGTTCTGCTCGAAGAGAATCTCGCTGATAGCGAATTTCTGGAGAAGTACTGCTCGGGTGCTGACACGTATGCCGATTACATCCTTGGCCGCAGTGATGGTGAGCCGAAATCCGCGCGCTGGGCGGAGGAGATTACGGGGATTAAGGCTGAAGAGATTCAAGCCTTAGCGCGCTTGGCCGCTGAAACGCGCACACTCGTCACTGTTTCGTGGTCATTGCAGCGAGCTCGCCATGGTGAACAACCCATGTGGGCTGCGTTGGCGCTTGCGGCTCATTTGGGGCAGATCGGTCTTCCTGGTGGTGGGTTTGCCAGCGGGTATGGGTCGATGAATAAGCCAGGCTGTTCCTCTACGCCGCTACGGTTCCCAGCTTTGCCTCAAGGGCAGAATCCAGTTAGTGAGTTCATCCCGGTTGCCAAGATCAGTGATTTGCTTCTTCATCCGGGTGAGGAGTTCACGTATGACGGTGGCACTTACACGTATCCCGATATTCGTCTGGTGTGGTGGGCCGGAGGAAATCCCTTCCATCACCATCAAGATCTGGGGCGTCTGACGAATGCTTTTACCCGTCCAGACACGATCATCGTTTCTGATCCTTACTGGACGTCTACAGCACGTCACGCAGACATCGTTCTTCCCTCCACCACTACTTTTGAGCGTGATGATATTGGTGGGGCGCGTTCGGGGGCGCGGCTAACTCCGATGCGAGCGCTGGTTTCTCGGTACTGCGAGGCTCGTGATGACTACGACATTTACGCAGCTTTGGCCGAGCGGCTTGAGGTGGGTGAGGTTTTCACTGAGAACCGTGATGCGCAGGAGTGGCTGCGTCACTTGTACGGAGTTTTTGAGGAGGATGTCGCTCAGGGCCGTATCACGCCGCCGGGGATGGAGGTGCCGGAGCTGCCATCGTTTGAGGAGTTTTGGGATAGCGAGGGGATTGATCTGCCTCGGCTGGGTTCCATTGTGGCGTTTGAGGATTTCCGGGCGGATCCTGATGAGAATCCGTTGCCTACTCCGTCGGGTCGCATTGAGCTGACGAGCGAGACGATTGCTGCGCTTGAGTTGCCTGATTGCCCGGGGCACCCAACGTGGCTGGCTCCTACAGAGTATTTGGGTGCGAACTATGCCAATACATTCCCGTTGTTGTTGTTGGCTAATCAGCCTGCTTCGCGGCTGCATTCTCAGCTTGATGACGGTGCTACATCGATGGCTTCGAAGGTGGCTGGTCGGGAGCCGATTCGTTTGAATCCTGCGGATGCTGCGGCGCGGGGTATTGATACCGGAGATGTCGTTTTGGTGAGCAATGATCGCGGGGCTTGTCTGGCGGGGGCGATTTTGAGTGATGCTGTGCGCCAGAACGTTGTGCAGTTGTCGACGGGGGCATGGTTTGACCCGTATGACCCGCAGGTGCATGGGCCAGAGGCTGGCCAGGCTGGGCTACGTGTGGGGACGTGTGTGCACGGTAATCCGAATGTGTTGACTGCTGATGTTGCTACCTCTGGTTTGTCGCAGGGGTGTACTGGTCAGCATGTTTTGGTGGAGGTTGTGCGTTGGGATGGCCCGGTTCCGGAGGTGAGTGTGCATGAGGCTCCGTGTTGATTGAGTTTTTTGGGGCATGCGGGTGGCCCGCGCACCGTGATGGTGTGCGGGCCACCCGCATGTGATAGGCGTGGCGCTTAGAGGATGGAGGGAAATGGGACGTTTTGTTCTTCGGTGAAGCAGTCTTCAAAGCCGCGGCGGTAGTGGTATTGGATTTTGTCTTTGTCAGTGGGGTAGGTGAATTTGCCGCCGACTTCCCAGAGGAATGGTTTGAACTGGTACTGCAGGACGTCTTTCTTGTAGCGCCACAGCATGAGGATTTCCATGGGGTCGGCTTTGAAGTTGGTCCATACGTCGTGGTGGAACGGAATGACCACTTTGGTGCCGAGGGCTTCGGCCATGCGCAGGATGTCCACGGAGGTCATCTTGTCTTGGTTGCCGATGGGGTTTTCGCCGTAGGAGCCTAGGGCGACGTCGATGTGGTGGTCTTTTCCGTGTTTGGCGTAGCGGATGGAGTAGTGCGAGTCGCCGCTGTGGTAGATGTTCCCGGCGGGGGTTTTGAATAGGTAGTTGACTGCTTTGTCGTCCATGGTGGGGACGGTGCCTTCGAGGTCTTCGGAGGAGGTGACCAGGACGGTGCGGTCGAAGGAGTCGAGCATGACGATCTCGACGTCTTTGATTTGTACGGTGTCACCGGGTTTGACGACGGTGATGCGTTCTTCTGGGACACCCCATGAGATCCAGAGGTCGGCGCAGCCTTGTGGGCCGATGAAGGGGACGTCTGGCGAACAGTTTTTCAGGACTGCTGCGGCGAAGAAGGGGTCGATGTGGTCTTGGTGGATGTGGGTGGCCAGGACAGCGTCGACCTGGGTTACGGCGAAGGGGTCGTAGACGATGGGTGCTGCGCGCAGGTTGGGTTGGAGTGCTCGTCCACCGGTCATGTTGCGCATCTGGTGGTAAGGCTTCATTTCGGTGACTTTTTGGGTGCGTTTGCCGTTGCCGAACCATAGGTCGGTGGCGATGTTGGTGCCGTTTTCGGTTTTGAGCCAGATACCGGTGCAGCCGATCCACCACATGCTGACGGTGCCTGGTTCGACGTGAGTGTTGTCGATTTCTTCGTTGAGCCAGGTTCCCCATTCGGGGAATGCTCCGAGGATCCATTTTTCGCGGGTGATTTCGTCGATTTTGCTCATGTCTGGTCTCCGGTTGGTTGGTGTTGTGTGGTTGGTGGTGGGTTAGATGGTGTCGAGTGATTTGCCTTTGGTTTCGGTGGCGAAGAGGTAGGTGATACCGCCGAGGAGTAGGAGTGCGGCGAAGAAGGTGAAGGCTGGGGCGATGGAGTCGAGGGTGACTTTTGCTCCGAACATTGCGCCCAGGAGTGCGGGTCCGAAGATTTTGGCGGTGGCTCCGATGCCGTATCCGAGGCCGAGTCCGGTGGATCGGGCTTCGTTGGGGAATTGTTCAGCTCCGAAGGCATTGAGGATGCCGAAGGCTCCGTCGCCGAAGGTCATGGCGATGAGGATTCCGGTGAAGAAGATCCATCCGGCGTGGGCGCTATCACCGGTGGTTGTGGAGATAGCTGCGATGAGTAGTCCGCAGGCGCCGATGAGTCCGAAACTGAACATGGTCCATCTGCGGCCGATTTTGTCGGCGAGCCAGGCGGAGGTGAGGCGGCCGAGGAGGTCACCGAGTGAGACGAGCATGAAGAGGTTGGCGACCATGCCGGTGTCGAATGCGTAGCCGGAGCCAAGGATGGTTTGGCCCCAGGATTGGATGACGGAGGATCCGAGGATGAAGCTGAAGGATCCGAGGGTGATGATGACTAGTGGCCGTAGGTAGTTGCTGAAGATAATGGAGTATGAGGCTGCTTCGGTGTGGGTGGGGGCAGGTAGTTCACCGAGTTTGTTGACAGGGATTTCTAGTGCCCAGGCGAGGGCTTTTCGGGCCTCGTCGGTACGGCCTTGGGTTTGTAGGTAGCGGGGTGATTCGGGCACGGCTCGTAGCCATAGGAGGAGGAAGATTGGCGCAGCTCCCAGGGCGATGAGCAGTCTCCAGTTGTCGCCGACCATTTTGGAGGCGAGGCTGCCGAGGAATAGGCCTAGGGGGATGAATACGGAGGCGAGTCCGGATAGTAGGCCGCGTTGTTTAGCGGGGACGAATTCTTGGATGTAGGGGATGGAGACGATGTTGAGTCCGCCGACGCCGACGCCGACGAGGACGCGCAGGGCGGCCAGCATGATCCAGGCGTTGTCGGGGGTGAAGACGGATATGAAGGTGAAGAGGGTGAAGAGCAGGACGCACCAGAAGAAGCTGACTTTGCGTCCGATGCGGTCGGCGAGGTGTCCCCAGAGGATGGCGCCGATGACGGTGCCAAGGCCGGACATGGCAAGGATGATGCCGATTTCGTTGCCGTTGAGGTTCCAGTTGGGGTCTTTGAGCAGGCTGTTTACGGCGAAGCCGATGAGGAACATGTCGAAGAATTCGGAGATGTTTCCGGTGATGGCTAGGCCGATGAGGCTTTTTTGGTTTCGGGTGAGTGGGCGTGAGTCGATTTGTTGTAGCGCTGTTGGGTGCGCTGAGGGTACAGCGATGTCACTCATGACGAGTCCTAGGTGGTGGGCCGGCTGAACGGCTAGAGGGTAGGTAGGTGGTGGGGTGGGTTTTCAGCGCAGGATGTCTGCTGTGGTGGGTATGGCGAGTTCTTCGGGGGTGACGTGGGTGAGGTCGCCGTGGTGGGTGAGGGCAAGTTTTGAGGTGCGTAGTCCCCAGATGATTCCGTCTTTGACGCTGTTGCCGAGGTAGCCGTGGAGGGTGGCGGCGACGAAGGAGTCGCCTGCTCCTGGGCGGTCGGTGATGGGGACAGTTTCGACGGCGTGGATGGATTTTCCTTCGATGCCGCTGTAGTAGACGCCGTTGATGCCGTCTGTGGAGATGACGTGGTTGATGGTGTTGTACATGGCGTGGAGTTGGGCGTTGATGGCGGGCCCGTCTCCGTCGAGGCCGAAGAGTTTGTGGGCGTCTGAGCGTGAGCAGAAGAGGATGTCGACTTTGTCGAAGAGGGGTTCGAGGACTGCTCGTGCTTGGGCTGGGGTCCACAGGAGGCTGCGGTAGTTGACGTCGAGGGCGACGCGGACGCCGCGTCGGTGGGCTTGGGTGACGGCGTAGGTGACGGTGGCGGCGGTGGATGGGGTGAGTGCGGCGGTGATGCCGGTGACGAAGAGGACGTCGGTGTCTAGCAGTGCGTCCCAGTTGAAGGTGTTGGGGGTGATGTCGCGGAAGGCGGTGTGGTGGCGGTCGTAGGTGACGCGGGCGGGCATGGGTGGATCGCCTGGTTCGAGGAAGTAGAGGGCCATGCGGCCTTCTGGGACACGGACGACGTGGGAAAGGTCGACGCCTGCGCCGCGGTATTCGGAGAGGAATCGGCAGGCGAGGTCTCCTCCGGGTAGTACTGTGGCGTAGGTGGTTCTGCGGGCGAGTTGGGCTAGTAGGCCGGCGACGTTGGCTTCGGAGCCTGCTGGGGTGAGCCGGAGGTCGCTGCAGGTTGCTAGGCGTTCGCCGCGGTGGACGGTGAGTCGGATTTGGGCTTCGCCGAAGGTGGTTAGTTCGTAGGTGCTCATCGGCGTAGCCCTTCACTTGCGGCGTCGGTGCCGTAACGGTTTTGGTAGCGGTCGAAGTTGGCGTTGATTTCTTCTTGGGGTAGTTCGGTGAGGGTGCCGAGGGATTCTGCGACGAGGACCGTGTGGGCGATGTCTTCGACCATGATGGCGGCTTGGAGGGCTTTGTCGATTGTTGGGCCGATGGTGAATACGCCGTGCTGTTTCATCAGGATTGCTGGTGAGGTGCCGATGGATCGGACTATTTCTTCGCCGATGGCGTTACCGCCGATGGGCGCATAGTCCCCTAGGGGTACTTCGCCTCCGAATTCGTCGGCGATGGCGGTCAGGACGCATGGGATGGGTCGGCCTGCGGCGGCGAAGGCGGTGGCGTAGCGGGAGTGTGTGTGGATGATGGACATCACGTCGGGGCGGGCGCGGTAGACGGCTAGGTGAGATGCGGTGTCGGAGCTTGGTCCGTGTTCTCCGGCGATGATTGTGCCGTTGATGTCAACGATGACCATGTCTTCGGGGGTCATGACGTTGTAGGGCATTCCGGAGGGTTTGATGATGATGTGGCCGGTTTCGGGGTCGCGGGCAGAGAGGTTTCCGCCGGTCCAGGCGACGAGTCCGGCTTCGGGGAGGGCGAGGTTTCCGCGGCAGACTTCTTTGCGTAGTTCGGTGAGGCTGTGGGGTAGGTCGGTGGTGGGTGTTGGGGGCGGGGTGGTGACGGTAATGCCTGCGTGGGTGAGTTTGTCGTGGATGTATTGGCGTGCTGTGGCGGCGAGTTGGGCAGAGTTGTCTGCTTCGTCGTTCCACATTTCGATCATCATGCGGCCGGTCCAGTTTTGGGCGGCGAGTTCGGTGAAGGCTTCGTCCCAGTTGACGATGCCTGTGCCCATGGGGACGCGTCGGGGTTCGCCGGGGCGGACGTCTTTGGCGTGGAGGGCGAGCATGTGGCCGCGGCCGCGGCGTAGTTCGCTAGTGATGTTGAGGCCTTGTTCGGCGATGTTGCCGATGTCGGGGTAGAGCTGGAGCCAGGGTGAATCGATTTCGTTGACGATGTGCATTGCGGTGGAGATGGAGGTGATGTCGGTGCCGTCGACGTTTTCGATGCCTAGGAGGATGCCGCGGGTTGCTGCGTGGGCTGCGCCGGTGCGTAGGCATTCGACGTACCACTGGCGGTTTTGGGGGTGGGGTGTTTCGTAGTAGGCGAAGTATCCGGCGAGTTGGAGGACGGGGATGTGAAGGTCGGCGGCGAGGTCGATGCCGTCGATAAGGACTTGGATGGCTTGGGCGCGGGTGTGTGGGTCGCTGGATCCGGGGGCGACGCGGCGGTGGAGGGATAGGCACAGTCCGCCGAGTTTGATGCCGGCGTTGTGGGCGGCGTGGCGTACTTCGTCGCGTTGTTTTTTGTTCCAATGCAGGCGTGCTTGGCGTTCTGGGGTTTCGTCGATGGATATGTCAACGAAGGAGAATCCTGCGGTTGCTGCTTGGGTGAAGAAGCTGGGCCAGGTGCCAGTCCATTTGAGTGCTTTTTCGTAGATGCCTAGTCCGATGGTGGCGGTGGTGGTGCGGGTGTGTTCGATGGTGGGGGTGGCGTTCATTTCCAGACCTGCCCGATTGCGTGGTTGAGTTCGGCGGCGGCTGCTGCGGGGTCGGTGGCGGTGGTGATTGAGCGTCCGGCGATGATGATGCCGACGGGGTGTCCGGCGAAGGTTGTCAGGTCGGTGGCGGTGATGCCGCCGGTGACGGTGACGGTGAATCCCATGGCGGCGAGCTGGTCGATGCGTTCGAGGTCGGTGGGTTTCCAGGAGAGGTCGCCGCTGGCTTCGCGGTCGCGGGAACGTTTGACGATGATGTGTTGGACGCCGGCGTCGCGCCATTGGCGGGCGCGGTCGGGGTCGAACCATTCGTCGGCCAGTTCGACTTGGACTTCTCCGTTGAATTCTGCGGCGACGGCACAGACCTGGCGGACGGTTGTCATGGATGCGCCAGCGACGACGGAGACGAGGTTGGCTCCGGCTTCGAAGGCCATGCGGGAGAGGATGGAGCCGGCTTCTGCGATGCGGATGTCGGCGAGGATTGTTGTGTTGGGGAAGAGGGCTCGTATTTCTCGGACGGCGCGCAGTCCTTCAGCCAGGATGAGGACGGTTCCGCATTCGATGATGTCGATGTGGGCGATGACGCGCGGCAGAGGTGCGAGGGCACTGGGGAGGTCGCGGACGTCGAGTGCGACTTGCAGTCGGGGCCTGGGGTGGGGGCTGCAGTCGTGCGACGTGTCTTCAGCGCGGGTCTGACTCATGTCGTCTCCTTCGTCGAGGCTGCCGTCGAGGCGGCGGCCCTGCTTCCCGGCGTCGTTACCGGGATGCGGAGAACGTAGATCTCTGGCGTGGACCACGGCGAGCGACCACATGCACAGGTGTGCACGACTACGTCACATTCGAGGTGTATGTATGTTTTGACCTGTGTTTTTTTGAACGCGTTAGCTTTACCTAACGCTCCACATTTGCACACAAGTGCGCAAAATAAATGGGTGGAGTCCATCGCCGAACACCGTGAGCACATCCAGCTGCTGTTGTCTGTTTCGCGTTGGTATTACGAGGATCAGTTGAGTCAGAGCACGATTGCCTCGCGGATTGGGTATTCACGTTCGTCGGTGTCGAGGTTGTTGACGCAGGCGCGGCAGCGGGGAATCGTCCGGTTCGATATATCGCATCCGGTTGAGCGGCATATGGCCTTGGAGTCGGCGTTGGTGGAGCGGTTTGGGTTGCGCTCGGCGCGGGTGACTGACAGTGCTGCTGAGGGTGATCCGGGTCCAGCTCGGGCGGGTGCGGAGGTGGTGGTGGAGGCAGTGCAGCGGGCAACGGTGTTAGCGGTTTCTGCGGGGACAACGGTCAGTGAGGTGGCATATGAGTTGCCTGCAATGTCGCTGCGGGATTTGCATGTGGTGCAGATGATTGGGGCGTTGAGCCGAGCGAATCCGCTTGTTGATTCACCTGATGTGACGCGGCGGATAGCGGAGCGTTTAGGTGGGGATTATCGGCAGATGCCATCTCCACTCATTGTGGGTACGCCGCGGTTGGCGCGGGAGTTGAAGAAAGAGGAGTCTGTGGCGAACGCTTTGGCGTTGGCTTCGCATGCGGATGTGGCGTTGGTGGGGATTGGGGCCATGGATGAGACTGGCTCGTCGGGGCCGATTTTTAATGGATGGATTTCGCATGCGGAGTCGCGGCGTCTTTTAGCGATGGGTGCGGTGGGGCATGTTTCTGGGCATCACTTTGATGCCCAGGGGCATCCGGTGGTGACTGATCTATATGAGCGAGTGTTGTCTGTTCCGTTGGAGCGGTTGCGTTCTGTTCGTACGGTTATTGGTGTGGCCGCTGGTGAGGGGAAGACTGCTGCGATCCGTGGTGCCCTGTTGGGGGGATATATCAATGTTTTTGTGACTGATGCTGCTACTGCGCATCGGGTGTTGAGGCAGGTGTGAGTGGCGATGCGGCCCCTCACGGGTGACTGTCAGAGTTCGGGGAACCAGATGCTGATTTCTCGTTCTGCGGAGGCGGGGCTGTCTGATCCGTGAACGATGTTCTGTTGCACTGGTGTGCCCCAGTCTCTGGCGAGGTCTCCGCGGATGGTTCCTGCTGCTGCCACGGTGGGGTCGGTGGTTCCGGCGAGGGTGCGGAATCCTTCGATGCACCGTTCTCCTTCGATCACTGCGGCAACCAGTGGCCCGGAGGACATGAATTCCACGAGGGGCTCGAAGAATGCTTTGCCCATATGCTCGGCGTAGTGCCGGGTGAGCAATTCGCGGTGTGGTTCGGCTACTTTCAGCGCAATGAGGCGGTATCCCTTGGCTTCAATTCGTCGCAATATCTCACCTGTGAGTCCACGTGCATAGCCATCGGGTTTCACAAGAACGAGAGAACGTTGAGTCATAGCTGAACAATATCGGCCCTGTTTACATTCATCATGGAATAGCTATATGTGGCCAAAAAGCCTCGTTATAGCCTGTTCACCCTTGACGTATGCAACACATACATACAGCTCCGGAAAGGCCCATTACCTGCAGGCACAACGTAATTGGTAGCACTACCGGACGAGTGTTCCGGACGAGTGTGTTGTTGTGGGCCCCACAGCCTGCATACGCTGATCAAACCGTACGTGACCAGTGCCTTAGTCAATATCGGCGATGCAAAGAACCGCGCGTACGGCATAAGGTCAACATCATCGGAATCCATTCTTTTCCAACAGGAGCCACAGTGAGCCGTCAAGAAGAACTCTCCCTGATCATCGCCAATGTCCGGGCTTCGATCCCCGAACTGCAGAGCGTCATGGTCGCTTCGGTCGACGGCCTTGCCATCGCCCATGACCTTCCCGAGAACGAGGCTGAGCGCATGGCTGCCATGGCTGCCACCGCCCTGGGTCTTGGTGAGCGTATTTCGGAGCGCTCCACTCTTGGTGAGCTCGCTGAGGGGGTTATCCGTGGCCGCAACGGGTACATCATCGTTTACCCCGCCGGTGAGAACGCTGTGCTGGCCCTTGCTGGTCCTTCGGACAGCAACCTTGGTCTCATGCGTATCGAAGCTCGCGCAGCCAGCGCTAAGATCGGTGCTCTACTCGACTGATCAGCGCCCTTTTGTGATGTTCAGTCGAGGGCTCGCGTCGGCGGAGCACGGCCCTACCTGGATATCTCGATGTGCTTCAGTGTGGGTACCTTTGACACACTCGAAGAATGCCCGTAAACGGGCGACTCGCCCCACCGGCCGAGCGGCACGTCCGTGAGCATTCAAGGAGACCCCAATGAGCGACTGGGTGATCGTGTTCCTGCAATCCCTAGGCTGGATGTTTCCAGCAGCTCTAATTGGACTCTTTGTTGGGTTTTGGGCGGAGCGTTCAAAAGCTCTCGGCCGGGTTAACCCCTCCCCCGCAACCGATGAGAGCCTCGACGGTGTCGACCTCGCTTCGGAAGCCTCGACTGCCCCCCCAGGAGCCGAGCCTTCCGAGGAGAAGGTTATCGAGCCGGTAATCCCCGACCGGTACGCCGAAGACACCGCCACTGCACTCGCTGCGGCGAATGCACGAATCGAAGCTCTCACTGAGGAACTCAACGCCCGCTCCAGTAAGGACGCCGTCGAGTACGGCCGTCTGGAAGCAGCAGCGTTGCGTTCCCTCGACGAGATCATCGAGGCAGATCAGGCTCGCATTAAGCAGCTGACTACGTCTCTTGAGGAAATCAAAAAGAAGTCACGTACCCAGGAGCGCAAATTGCAGGTTGGCGAACAACGTATCGGCAGCTTGAAAAATGCGATCGCTGAGCGGGACTCGCGAATCCTTGAGCTCGATGCGGAACTCGTCAAGCTTCGTCGCGAAAAGTAGCGGCGAACTCCCCCCGCACACCTTCCACCAAGGAGACCCTTGTGGTGAAGAAAGCCGTCATCGGACACACCACTCGCCGTGAGGTGACATTCGTCGGCCCCTATGGAGTTGGCAAATCCACCGCCGTGCGTTCCCTCAGTGATATCCCCGTTGTCAACACCGAAGTAATGAGCACGATGGCCCGCCCCGGCGGCCGCGCAGCTCGCCGGATGACTACAGTCGGTCTCGATTATGGCGAGTGGGGCAGTAACTATGGTGCCGTTGCTGTCGTTGGTACTCCCGGGCAAGCACGTTTTCAGTCCACCCGTGACCACGCTCGCGGACGAGCTTCAGCCGTCGTTCTGTGGATGTACGGCCAAAACGAATACGCTCTCGAGGAAACAGCAGAATGGATCAAGGTTCTCGGTAACGAGCAGACCTGGTCTCGCCTCACTGTGGCTGTCACACGCCTAGATGAGGGAGAGAACCACCCGGCGCTGGAAGACTACCGACCCGTGCTTGATTCATTCAGTCCCGATATCCGCCTTCTTGCGGGAGATCCACGTGATCGCGACTCGGTGATCCGTGTGGTCGAAACCGCGCTGGCCTCGACTAAGAAGAAGAAAGCTCGATCATGACCAGCCTGATGCACACGGGTAACGTACCCGCGGCCGAGACCTCCGAATGGGATATGGAGACCGACACCGAAACGGTGTCCAAGCTTGAAGAAATCGGCACCGCAACACTGCCGATTCTCGAAAGCTTGGCAGAGCGGCTCCCCACTCTGGAAGGCGCGATGCTTTGCACGGCCGATGGATACAACCTGTGCGCGCTCGGACTGGAGTCTTACCAAGTTGGTCGTCTCGCAGCGATGACGAGCACCATGTTTTCCGTGAGTAACGGCGCTATCGATGCCATCACCAGTGATGACAAAGAAGCAACCCCGCTGGAGCAAGTAACGCTCAAGAGCGGGGACAGCCAATACATGATTTACCCCATCCAGCATGATCAGCTGGGGTACCTGCTCATGAGCATGTGGGCGCAGGAGATCACGCTGGGTGAGTTCCTCATGGAGGCAAAGATCAGTGCCCGCGAGCTCACGCGCCTCGTGCAAATAGAAGATCTCTGAGGCGCGTGAGCTAGCTACGCCTGCGGTGAGGCGTTGTTTTTGATCCATTTGTCTGTGAGGGCGTCCATCTGGGCGCCCTTGCGGACGGCTACCAGCCACAGGCCTGTGAATATCGCCCCGACAAGAACCATCATGGGCACCGCAAAGGCATAAGCGAACGTGGCTACCTGAACCGCCCAACCGACCAGTTCACCTCGGCGGAATCGCACAGCAATCGCAGCAACTACGCACGCTGCACTGATTGCTAGACCAATCCAGAGAACCACATCCGCGTTCTGAGGCATCGAGGCGACGGTGAGGGCTCGCCCCACCACTGCAGCGAATCCCATCACGAGCATCTGAGACCACAGCACCATGCTGCACAGTCGTCGCGTCACTCGACGCGACGACTGTGGCATATCTGCCGACTGAGTGTCATGCTCAGGCATCTGTGGCCCCAAGCAGCAAACGAACTTCACCAGCGGTGAATACCGAACCGGTCGCAACAACTCCAGCACCCATGCCAGCAGCATCAGCCAACTCAACTGCCGTGTCGAGAGCAGTTGGCAGGTTCGGCTCGATACGTACTCTGTTCTCACCGAAAATCTCCACCGCGAGCGCACCGAGCTCTTCGGCGCTGCGGCGACGTGGTGAGGTGGTTTGGGAGATGACGATCTCATCGAAAATGGGCTGAAGCTGTTCAAGCATGGCTTCAGCGTCTTTATCTGCCAGTACCGCCAGCAGGCCCACCGTGTGGGTGAACATGAAGGAGTCCTCCAGCGTGGCGACCAGTGATGCTATGGCTGCTGGGTTATGGGCGCCGTCTACCAGGACTGCTGGTGAACGACGTACCAGTTCGGCCCTGCCTGGGGAGGTAACGTCAGCGAATGCTGCTTGTACAACTTCGAGTGCTAGTTGTTCCTGACCGCCACCGATGAAAGCTTCTACTGCTGCTAGAGCGATGGCTGCGTTGTGCGCCTGGTGCATTCCAAACAGAGGGATGAAGATATCTGGGTAGACCCCAGCTAGTCCCTGCAAAGTGACCATTTGCCCACCGACAGCAACTTCGCGGGCAACAACGCCAATGTTCTCTTCCATAAAGATGATGGGAGCGTCTACGGCGTTAGCAGCTTCGGTCAGTATTTCTTTGACCGCTGGGTCTTGTTCAGCCGAGATGACGATGGAGCCAGCTTTGATAATGCCGGCTTTCTCGCGTGCAATTTCGACGATGTCGTTACCGAGGTAGCGTTCGTGATCCATCGAGATTGGGCCGAAAACAGCGACGGTGGCGTCAATGACGTTGGTTGCGTCCCAGGTGCCGCCCATGCCGACCTCGATGACACCTGCCTCGACGGGGGCGTCAGCGAAAGCGGCGTAGGCCATCGCTACGAGCACCTCGAAGAACGATAGGCGTGGACCGCCTTGTTCTTGGCTTGCCGCGTCGGCCATTTCAACAAACGGCACGATGTCTTCATAGGCGTCGAGGAACCGTTGGGTGCTGATGGGTTCGCCGGAGAGAACGATGCGTTCGCGGATGTCGTGTAGGTGTGGTGAGGTGAAACGGCCGGTGCGTAGCCCTAGTTCACGCAGCAACCGCTCGATCATGCGTGCTGTGGTGGTTTTGCCGTTCGTGCCGGTGATGTGAATGGTCGGCATCGCCTGTTGGGGGTCACCGAGCAGGTTCATGACGTGGCGGATTCGATCCAGAGTTGGCTCGATGATGTGCTCGGGGTTGCGCGCGATGATGTTTTTCTCGACTTCACGCGCTCGTTCCTTTAGAGCGGGGTCTTCTGGTGCCGGGCGGCGTGCACGAGATCCGGTGCGCTCTCCCATTGCGTTAGACGTGGGAGCTTCACTGGATGTGATGGTTTTTGTGAGTGCGCCTAGTTCGAGGGCTTCGCTGCTGGTTTCATCACCGAAGTCATCGAGGTAGGCGGGGTCTAGTGGGGTGCCAGCGTTGGAAGCTTTAGTGGGGTCATTGCTGGGTTCGTTGTCGTCGCTGCGTCGGGTCACGGTGCCCTTTCTCGGTGTTCAGGTGGTGGTTGTTAGGCGGGCCGCAGCGCGGTGGGGCTCATAAGCTCCACCGCGCTGCCAGTTCGTGGCTACCCGTTTTTACAGTTTTTTGAGAAGGAGTCGGATTGGTTGCCCGTCGCCCACTGTGGTGGTGACGGAGCCTTCTTCGGGAAGTGCTTCGAGCGTGGGCGCAGAGCCGAACTGGGTTGCCAGTGTCTCTGAGGTGATGAGATCACCGAAGCTCTTGACTGCTTCCCACACGTCGCCTTCACCGGTGATGGTGAGGCTGATGCGGTCAGTGACATCAAATCCAGCGTCTTTACGTGCCTGCTGGACTGCGCGAATGATGTCACGAGCGACACCTTCGGCGGCCAGTTCTGCGGTGATGGTGGTGTCGAGCACAACGAATCCACCACGGGGAAGCATTGCTGAGGCACTGGCGCTGCCTTCGGTCTGCGCAACAACGGTCTCGAGAGTGTATTCGGATTCTTCGAGTTCGATACCCGCGCAGACCACTGTGTTGTCTTCGACTGTCCAGTCTCCGGTCTTGGAGCCCTTGATCACGGCTTGTACCTGTTTGCCCAGACGGGGACCGGCAGCGCGGGCATTCACGGTAAGCCGCTGAGTAATTCCGAAGTCGGCTGCCGAAGCCTGGTCTGTGGCCAGCAAGGTGACCTTCTTGACGTTGACTTCGTCGCTGATGAGTGCGGTGAATTGCTCTAGGGCTGCGGGGTCGTCGGTGACGACGGTGAGTTCGGCTAGCGGGAGCCGGTTACGCAGTCCTTTGGATTTGCGCAGGCTAGAGGTGGTAGAGCAGACCTCGCGGGCGCGGTCCATGGCTTGCACGAGAGCTGGGTTGGCGGGCAGGTCGTCACTGTTGGGCCAATCTGCCAGGTGCACGGAGCGTTCACCAGTCAGGCCACGCCAGATCTCTTCGCTTGCCATTGGTAGCAGCGGAGCAGTCAGGCGCGTGAGTACTTCGAGCGTGGTGTACAGGGTGTCGAAGGCGTCGCGAGCCACGGTGGCGTCGGCGCCGCTGGTGTCCCAGAAACGGTCTCGGCTTCGACGGACGTACCAGTTGGTCAGTACGTCGCAGAACACGCGGACGGATTCGCAGGCGGCAGCGATGTCGTAAACCTCTAGTGCTGCGGTGACGTCAGTAACGAGGTCGTGCAGCTTGGCGAGCAGGTATTTGTCGAGTACGTCGGTGGAGTCGGTGCGCCAGGTGGCTTCATAGCCTTGGGTGCCGTCGTCGCGGGTGACGGCGTTGGCGTACAAGCTGAAGAAGTACCAGACGTTCCATAGGGGCAGCAGCCCGGCGCGGACACCTTCGCGGATGCCTTGTTCAGTGACGATGAGGTTTCCCCCGCGCAGGATTGGGCTGGACATGAGGAACCAGCGCATCGCGTCGGCGCCGTCACGGGCGAACACTTCATTGACGTCGGGGTAGTTTCGCAGTGACTTGCTCATCTTTTGGCCGTCGTTGCCCAAAACGATGCCGTGGCTGAGCACGCTGGTGAAGGCGGGACGGTCAAAGAGGGCGGTGGCCAGGATGTGCATGGTGTAGAACCAGCCGCGGGTTTGCCCGATGTATTCGACGATGAAGTCACCCGGGTAGTGGTTTTCGAACCAGTCGGCGTTTTCGAATGGGTAATGCACCTGGGCGTAAGGCATGGAGCCGGAGTCAAACCAGCAGTCAAGAACTTCCGGTACGCGGCGCATGGTGGCCTGCCCGGTGGGGTCATCTGGGTTGGGGCGGGTGAGTTCGTCGATGAAGGGGCGGTGTAGGTCGACTTCACCGTCGGCGTTGCGAGGTAGGCGGCCGAAGTCTTTTTCGATCTCTTCGAGGCTGCCGTAGACATCGGTGCGTGGATATTCGGGGTCGTCACTGACCCATACCGGGATTGGGCTTCCCCAGTAGCGGTTACGTGAGATGGACCAGTCGCGTGCGCCTTCAAGCCATTTACCGAACTGGCCGTGTTTGACGTGTTCAGGTACCCAGGTGATGTCTTCGTTGGTTTCGACCATGCGGTCGCGGATTTTTGTTACTTCAACGAACCAGCTACCAACAGCCTTGTAGATGAGGGGCTTACGGCATCGCCAGCAGTGCGGGTAAGAGTGCACGTAGCTTTCTTCGCGCACCAGCTGCCCGTTTTCTTTGAGCTTGTTGATGATGGGGCGGTTCGCTTCGAATACCTGCAGGCCTTGGAAGTCAGGCACAACAGAGGTGAATTCGGCTCGATCATCGACTGAAAGGATGGTGGGAATGCCGTGGGCGGCTGTGTCTGCCTGGTCAACTTCACCGTAGGCGCTGGCCATATGCACGACACCGGTACCGTCCTCAGTGGTGACGGAGTCGGAGTGGATCACTTGGAAGGCGTTGTGGGTGCCCCAACGCTCCACGTCGGTGAAGTAGTCAAAGATCGGGGTGTAGCGCTGCCCGACCAGGGCTGAACCTAGGAAGGTCTCTTCAACCAAGTCGTCAACGTTTTTCGGGTCACCGTCGGGGCCGACGAATTCTTTGGCATAGTGCCCCAAGCGTGCTTGGGCGACGACGTATCGTTCGCCGTCGGCGGCACGCACGGCAACGTATTCAACATCGTTACCCACTGCCATGGCCAGGTTGGTGGGAAGGGTCCACGGGGTGGTGGTCCAGGCGACGAGGCGGTCACCGTTGGGCAGCGCAACCCAGACAGCAACGGAAGGGTCCTGCCGTTGCTGGTACACCTCGTCATCCATGCGTAGTTCGTGGTTAGACAAAGGGGTTTCGTCGTTCCAGCAGTACGGGAGGACTTTGTGTCCTTTGTAGACGAGGCCTTTGTCGTAGAGAGACTTAAACGCCCAGATCACCGACTCCATGTACTGGGGGTTAAGCGTTTTGTAGTCATTGTCGAAATCGACCCAACGGGCTTGGCGGGTGACGTAGTTACGCCACTCGTCGGTGTATCGGAGCACCGAGCTGCGGCATTCGGCGTTGAACGCACCGATACCCATCTCCTCGATTTCTTTTTTCGTAGAAATCCCCAGGAGGCGTTGGGCTTCAAGTTCGGCAGGCAGGCCGTGTGTGTCCCATCCGAAGCGGCGTTCCACGTGCTTGCCGCGCATCGTTTGGTAACGCGGGATGACGTCTTTAACGTATCCGGTCAACAGGTGCCCGTAGTGGGGAAGACCGTTCGCGAAGGGCGGACCGTCGTAGAAAACGAACTCGTTCTCGCCGTCTTGCCCGGCAGGGCGAGCTTGAACAGAAGCCCGGAAGGTGTCGTCTTCTTTCCAGTAGGCCAGGACGCGTTCTTCAAGGGCAGGGAAATCCGGGGCGGAAGGAACGCCGAGTGCTTCACCGGCGTGGGAAGTGTGTGCTTTGGGATAGCTCATGCTGGTCGCCTTCGATGTTGAGAGTTGGTGGGCGTCCAGACCTCTGCCTCCCTAGCGGTGAGCGTGGGACGGCGAAGGCTCGCCCGACGAGGACGGCTCACCGGTTCCGACCGGTCAACCGCGGTACCACCTCGCTTGCTCACCGTCACCGGGCACATGCACCGGGGCGGGAACCTCTCTGCTGGGCTGTGACGGGCCCGCCCGTTCGGTTCTACTAGGCCACGCATCACTGGATACGTGGCTGTTCTTCCGAAGGCTCACCGGTGATGGCCGGGTCTGCGCCTATGCATGCAATTCTAGCCATGTCTGAGGTGGTACGTCGCCCTAGCCAGACCTGCGATGACAGCCCTTGGTTTACCTCGTCATACCGTTATGAGGTGAATGCCATCCTGGATTTCCTTGCCGCCAACCCGCTGTTGACAGTTTTCGGGGTGGTGGCGTGCGGCACACTCGTAGGTGCAATCCCGTTCGGCCCACTACGCCTCGGCTCGGCCGGCGGCCTGTTCGTGGGACTGGCGGTAGGGGCACTGGATGCCCGCCTGAGCGAAAACGTACATCAGCTACAAACGTTCGGGCTGGCCCTGTTCGTGTACACGGTAGGCCTAGCTGTGGGGTACACATTTTTCACAACCCTGAAACGACAAGCCTGGATCCTGCTAGCCAGTGCAGGCGTTTTAGCAATTTCCGTGGGCGTCAGCGTCGGGGTCGGGCGCCTGCTGGGACTTTCTGCGCCTATGGTCGCTGGCGCCTACGCTGGCGCCACCACCACCTCCCCCGCCTTAGCCGCAGCAACCCAGGCCGCCGGGAACACCATCCCCTCTGTCGGCAATGCGCTCAGCTACCCCGTGGGCGTCATCGTCACAATGCTCACCCTCGTCATCGTCACTGCCGTGCCCCTGCCATCGCGCCGCGACCCCGAACCAGTTACCAGCGGCACTCTATGCGCACGCAGCGTCGAAGTAACCCGTCATACCTCATTAGAGGACGTCCCTGGCTGGAAGGCGCAGCTGATCCAAGGATCATATTTCGTCCGTGATGGCGCCGGATGTGTCATCTCTGATGGCGCGACCCTCATGCCTGGTGACCGCATCCTCCTCATCGGAACCCCCGCCACTTTGGAACCTGCCATCGACTTCCTAGGCCACGAATCCGATGTAGAACTCACTGACAACCGGCAAGATGTCGATCACCGCCGCGTCACCGTCTCCAACCCAGAGATAGCAGGCCGCACCCTCGCTGAGATCGACCTACCAGGGCGGTTTGGTGGCCGCGTCACTCGCGTGTTCCGCGGTGACACCCAAATCCTGGCCCACGACGACCTCAGCCTGGCCCTGGGTGACCGCGTCCTCGTTGTATTACCTGCGGGCAGGCTCAACCACGCCGCTGGCATCTTCGGTGACTCCGAACGCCGCATTTCTGAAATCGATCCGCTCTCATTGGGAATTGGTATGGCTCTAGGGATCGGATTGGGCACTATCGCTATGCCGCTGGGGTCGGCGTCGCTGTCTCTGGGCGCAGCAGGCGGGCCCCTAGTCATGGGCATGCTGCTAGGGCGTGTGCGCCGCACCGGCAACCTCGTGTGGGAACTGCCCCACAGCGCCAACCTCACCCTGCGACAACTGGGACTGACCATGTTCCTGACCTGTGTCGGTCTGGCCAGTGGCCCTGCCTTTGCCGGCACCGCGTTTTCCCTGACCGGTATCGCCGTCGGCGCTCTGGCCGCGGTGATCGCAGGCACAATCGCGTTACTCATGTGGGCCGCGGCGATTCTGCTTGGTCTATCCACTGGGCGAGCAGCCGGGTTGGTGGCCGGCAGCATTGGCCAACCAGCACTCCTGGCATACGCGCAAAGCCGGGTCGCTGACGAGCGCGTAGAAGCCGGGTACAGCACAATCTTCGCGGTCGGGATGGTCGCGAAAACCATCATCGCCTACCTGATCGCATCTGCCTGGTGACCTGCTTGAAACACCATCGCCTTTCGCCACGCTGAAGACCGCCTTCTGGATTGGCCCCCACTTGCGCGGTGATGGGAAGATCGACCCATGACGAACCCCATATCCGGCCACCACAATCACGCCCACATCCCGGACAAACCGTCAGTAGATGGCCTGGAAGAGAAGTGGGGCCCAGTATGGGAAGAAAAGGGCACCTACCACTTCGACCGCCAGCGCGCTTTGGAGCTTCCTCGCGAGCAGATCTACTCCATCGACACTCCCCCGCCCACTGCCAGCGGATCCCTGCACGTGGGGCACGTGTTCAGCTACACCCACACTGACCTTGTCGCCCGATACAAGCGCATGCAGGGCCTCGAGGTGTTCTACCCCATGGGCTGGGACGACAACGGCCTCCCCACCGAGCGACGCGTCCAGAACTACTACGGTGTGCGCGGAGACGCCTCCCTGCCCTACATCGACAGCTACGAACCCCCACAGCGCGGCATGGCCGACAAGTCCGGCAAAGCCGTGAAGATGGCTGACCAACAGCCCATCAGCCGCGCTAACTTCATCGAGCTTTGCTACGAACTCACCCGCGAAGACGAAAAAGCCTACGAATCGCTTTGGCGCCGACTCGGTGTCTCAGTTGACTGGGCCCAGACCTACCAAACCATTGACGATCACTCCCGCGCAGTGTCCCAGCGGGCCTTCCTGGACCA
The DNA here is from genome assembly GCF_900447215.1 of Dermatophilus congolensis. Taxonomy (NCBI): domain Bacteria; kingdom Bacillati; phylum Actinomycetota; class Actinomycetes; order Micrococcales; family Dermatophilaceae; genus Dermatophilus; species Dermatophilus congolensis. The sequence goes on along the minus strand of NZ_UFYA01000001.1, from coordinate 829,704 downwards.
CCTCGAAGCAGGCCAGGCTTACCAGGCCGAAGCCCCCGGCCTGTGGGACGTCACCTTCCAAACCGCTGTGGCCCAGGCTGAACTCGAAGCCCGCGAATACCCTGGCGCCTACCACCGGATCGCTTTCCACCGCCTCGACGAGCAGGGCAACCGCATCGAAGGCCAAGACGTCTACATCGAAACCACTCGCCCCGAGCTGCTCCCGGCCTGTGTGGCACTCATCGCCCACCCCGATGACGAGCGCTACCAAAACCTATTCGGCACCAAGGTGGCTTCGCCCCTATTTGGGGTCGAGATCCCCGTGCTGGCCCACCCCGCCGCCGAAATGGACAAGGGTGCAGGTATCGCCATGTGCTGTACCTTCGGTGACCTCACCGACGTTGTGTGGTGGCGCGAACTCAACCTGCCCACCCGTTCACTCATCACCCGCAACGGCCGCCTTTCCGGTGACACCCCCGAATGGCTATGCGGATCCGGTGCCCAGTTCTACGCCGAACACGTCGCCACGAAGACCCCCTTCACCGCGCGCAAGAACATCGTCGAGGCCCTCGCCGCATCCGGGGAAATGGATGGCGACCCCAAACCAACCCAGCGCATGACCAACTTCTTCGAGAAAGGCGACAAGCCCCTCGAAATCGTCACTAGCCGCCAGTGGTACATCCGTAACGGTGGCCGCGGCGAAGAGTTGCGCGAAGAGCTACTTAAGCGCGGCGAAGAGCTCACCTTCCACCCCGAGTTCATGCGTGTCCGTTACGAAAACTGGGTTCGTGGTTTGAACACCGACTGGCTAGTCAGCCGCCAGCGGTTCTTTGGTGTGCCGATTCCGCTGTGGTACCCCATCAGCGAAAACGGCGAGCCCGACTATGACTCCCCCATCGTCCCAGCACCCGAGCAGCTACCCATCGACCCCTACACCGATGTTCCCAGCGGCTACACCGAAGAACAGCGCGGGCAAGCCGGCGGATTTATCGGCGACACCGACATCCTCGACACCTGGGCAACATCTAGCCTCACCCCGCAGATCACCACTGGTTGGCCATGGGCCGAGGGTGAAGGCGACCCCGAGCTGTTCGCCAAACTGTTCCCGATGAACCTACGCCCCCAGGGCCAAGACATCATCCGCACCTGGCTGTTCAGCACCGTTGTGCGTGCCCACCACGCACAAAACTCCCTGCCGTGGACTGACGCAGCGATCTCCGGGTGGATCCTTGACCCGGACCGCAAGAAGATGAGCAAGTCCAAAGGCAACGCCGAAACCCCTGAGGGGCTACTGCAGCAGCACGGCTCGGACGCGGTCCGTTACTGGGCTGCATCGGCCCGTCTAGGCACCGACGCCGCCTTCGACACCGGCCAGATGAAGGTTGGGCGCCGCCTGGCAATCAAGGTACTCAACGCGAGCAAGTTTGTTCTGGGCTTCGGTGCCGCAGACACGCCAGTGTCGTTTGACCGCGCTCACCTGCTCTCCCAGGTGACTCACCCGCTGGATGCCTCCATGCTTGCCTCCTTGGCTGAGGTGATCAGCAAGGCCACCGCAGGTTTCGAGGCTTACGACCACACCCGTGCCCTCGAAGTGACGGAAACCTTCTTCTGGGAGTTCTGTGACGATTACCTCGAGCTCGTCAAAGATCGCGCCTACAGCGAAGGTGAAGGAGCTGCCTCGGCACAGGCTGCGCTGCGGCTAGCCCTGGAGACACTGCTGCGCATGTTTGCGCCGTTCCTGCCCTACGCCACCGAAGAGGTGTGGAGCTGGTGGCGCGCCGAGACAGGTTCTGTTCACCGCCAGGCGTGGCCAGTTCCCGAAGACGTCACCCTCGCGACCTCCGGAGACCCGGCTGTCCTGCGTGTTGTCAGTGAAGCGCTGGCTGGTATCCGCCGGGCGAAGTCCGATGCCAAGGTCGGTATGCGTGCTGAGGTCGAGACAGTCGTGATTGCTGGCTCTGCTGCCACGCTGTCGCTGCTCAAACAGGTCGAGGCGGACTTGCTGGCAACCGGTAGGGTGCTCGCGCACACCTACGTCGAGGAAGAAACCACCGAGAACCCAGTTGTCATTCGTGACGCAGTGCTTATTCCTCCGCCCCCGCGCGAAAAGAAAAAGTGACACACCCCTGCTGAGGCAGCCGTGACATAGATCGGGGTGCTCACCTTCGAACTCGAAGATGAGCACCCCGACTTTGTGTTTCAAGAACGCATAGCAATGCTTGACTGCGCGCTTGGCCGGGGCATCCATAGCGCCAGCCGTCCGGTCTCGCGCGCGATCGTTACTGGGTCTGGGCGTACGAGCAGCCACGGAACATTCCACCCAGATAAGGCACACCGGTCAGTGAGGAATCCTTCCCGCCGTGGGGCGTCCACATCGCCTGTGCCAGGGTCGTATTGCAGTACTGGTTTTCCCGGTTCGGTACGCGCCCACAGCACTACATGCCGAGGCATGTGTGTCCCGCCTACGTAGACAAGAACGGGGCGCCCTACCCCGATCCGTGCGACCGTTTCATCAAAAAGAGAAGCGCGCCGACGTTTATCAGCGAACCTCACAAGACGGATTTCATAAGACACCCCTGGCACAGAACCAGAACGTTCGATCTCGGCCCTGGCACCCCAGGGCGGAGTACCTAAGGACGTCGGCCACGGCACTTGCAGAGTGCCTCGCCGCGGCGTAACTGCATTCGTGCGGGTGAGTACCTCGCATTCAGCGGTAGCCCACCGTTTCGCGGCCGTCTGGGCCCGCATGCGCGCTGCCTGAGGGGTCTCAACACCCACTGCACCGACGCGCGGTTTTTCTCCAGAGACGTCATCAGCGGACAGCCACGCCGCAAATGGGGGGTCGATTAAGGCACGAGCCATCACAAGTGCTGCCGCGCCACAACTGGTGGGGGTTGCCTGAACCGGCCCCTTACGCCCCACCGATTCGAGTTCTCGGAGCATAAGAACGAGTGTGACCTAAGCGGATTCCTTACGGTCAAGCCTCTTGCGTGAACGTAGTTCATCGGGGTTGTGACGCACGATGGTGGGCAGCACGTTTTCGAGCACTACCTCGCGGCTGATGACAACTTGAGCGATTTCGTCATCACTGGGCACATCGAACATGACGGGCAAGAGGACTTCTTCGAGGATGGCACGCAGCCCACGGGCTCCCGTGCCACGCAGGAGTGCTTGGTCAGCGATTGCTTCTAGCGCATCCTCGGTGAACTCCAAGTCCACACCATCAATCTCGAACATGCGCTTGTACTGCTTCACCAGGGCGTTGCGTGGCTCCTGCAGAATCCGCACCAGGGCGTCCCGGCCCAGCGGAGAGACAGTCGTGATCACGGGAAGACGCCCAATGAATTCGGGGATGAGACCAAACTTCATCAGGTCTTCTGGCATAACATCGCCGTAGCCTTCTGGCTCGGTGCTGGCCTGGTGCAGGTCCGCACCAAACCCTAGGCCGCTTTTACCGGCACGCGACTCAATGATTTTGTCTAGTCCAGCGAATGCGCCACCGACGATGAACAACACGTTTGTCGTATCGATTTGGATGAATTCTTGATGCGGGTGCTTACGGCCGCCCTGCGGAGGAACGGATGCAGTCGTGCCTTCGAGGATCTTCAACAGAGCTTGCTGTACGCCTTCACCGGAGACATCCCGCGTGATGGAGGGGTTCTCTGATTTACGAGCGATTTTGTCGACCTCGTCGATGTAGATGATGCCCGTCTCGGCCTTCTTCACATCGAAGTCTGCAGCCTGGATGAGTTTGAGCAGGATATTCTCGACATCTTCACCGACATACCCTGCCTCGGTGAGTGCGGTTGCATCAGCGATAGCGAACGGCACGTTGAGCATGCGCGCCAAAGACTGCGCGAGATATGTTTTTCCGCACCCAGTGGGACCGATAAGCAAAATGTTTGATTTGGCGATGTCGACCTGCTCATCACCTTTGCGGGGCGCAGCTTGGATGCGCTTGTAGTGGTTGTACACCGCGACCGCTAGTGCCCGCTTGGCCGAGTCCTGACCAATGACGTACTGCTCGAGGAAAGCGAAAATGTCTCGCGGCTTTGGCAGTTCACCTGGGCCAAAGTCGCTGCTGTCAGTGAGTTCTTCCTCGATGATCTCGTTACACAGATCGATGCACTCGTCACAGATGTACACGCCGGGGCCCGCGATGAGCTTTTTGACCTGCTTCTGACTCTTCCCGCAGAAGTTACACTTCAGCAGATCTCCGCCATCACCAACACGTGCCACGAAATCATCCTTCCCGCCCGCCTCGGCGGACCATTACGGGAATCCGACACGAACAAAACCGACTAGCCAGCTCCGCCGAACAACAGCGGCGGCCTGTGCCGTGGGGCTTGTGGCCTTGGCTGGCTATCCCTCGATGCTGCATCCTCAAACCCGATCTCGAACCTATCGGCAGACACACGTTCTCACAGTTATTGAATCCGTGTGTCGCCCACGGGGGAGCTTCAATTCGCTGATGACACAGCACACGCAAAGACAGAATCTCATTCTCTCATCGGCATTGTGACGAGGTTTCCCAGTGTTCACCCTTTCGGCGTAAACACAAGCTTTCCTGAGGAGACGGAGTAGGTCGGGGTGATCATGTGATCGCCCCGACCTACTCCGTTGTCAAGATATGTCCTTGCGGACGATGCCTCAGCAATCAGCGCTGACGCGATGCCTTACGGCTTGCCAAAACCTGGTCGATGAGACCGTATTCGCGCGCTTCCTCAGCGGAGAGGATCTTGTCGCGTTCAATGTCAGCGTTGACCTGCTCAGGCGTGCGGCCCGAGTGGTGCGCCAGCGTCTCTTCCAGCCAGGTGCGCATCCGGAAGACCTCGTTGGCCTGGATTTCGATGTCGCTGGCCTGGCCGTAATCGCTCCCAGCCAACGCGGGCTGGTGAATGAGCACGCGAGCGTTAGGCAAGGCGAAACGCTTACCGGGGGCACCAGCAGCGAGAAGTACCGCAGCGGCCGAAGCGGCCTGTCCCACGACGAACGTCTGCACGTCGGGGCGGATGAACTGCATCGTGTCGTAGATGGCTGTCATGGCGGTGAAAGAGCCGCCAGGGCTGTTGATGTACATGATGATGTCGCGTTCTGGGTCTTGGGACTCCAGCACGATCAGCTGCGCGATGACATCGTCAGCAGAAGCATCATCGACTTGCGCACCGAGGAAAATGATGCGGTCCTCGAACATCTTCGTGTACGGGTCGGTGCGCTTCATCCCGTAGGAGGTGCGCTCCTCGAACTGCGGAAGGATGTAGCGGTTGCTCGGCATTGCCACTGCGGGGCGGCGCTGTTCGTTCATCATGGACGTTCCGTTCTCGGGCTGGCTCGATGCGATGGGGTACTGGAAGTGCATCAGTCGCTCGTGCCTCCCTTACCGGGGGTTTGGTTGGCGTGCTCGTACACGTGGTCAACGAAGCCGTACTCTTTGGCCTCTTGGGCGCTGAACCAGCGGTCGTGGTCAGAGTCTTCGGTGATCTTCTCCACGGTCTGTCCGGTGTGGTGAGCAATAAGTTCGGCCATCTGGCGTTTGATGAAGAGCATCTGCTCAGCCTGGATTTTGATGTCCGTGGCTTTACCGCCGATACCACCCAGAGGCTGGTGCATGAGGATGCGGCTGTGCGGGGTGGCGTATCGCTTACCTGGCGCGCCTGCGGTGAGCAGGAACTGTCCCATAGAGGCCGCCATGCCCAATGCCACGGTGGCTACGTCGTTGGGGATCCAGTTCATCGTGTCGTAGATCGCCATACCTGCCGAGATGGACCCGCCGGGGCTGTTGATGTACAGCCAAATGTCTTTGTCGGGGTCTTCGGCGGCCAGGAGAAGCAGCTGCGCGCAGATAGCGTTGGCGTTCTCGTCACGCACCTCAGAAGACAGGAAGATAATCCGCTCTTTGAGCAGACGGTTGTAGATGTGATCGTCCAGGCCACCCATCGGTCCCGGCCCTGCGGCAACGATGTCGCTGCTGTGGCTCACGTGGTCTCCTCACTCGCTTGATCACCGGATGTGACGTCTAGCGGCGTACGTGGGGGTAAACCCCGCTGACGATCCGGCACTTTCACGAGAGTAACGCTCCACCTCACGAGGTAATTCCGTCTCTGGACCCCTGAACCGCATTGGGCTGGTGATGCTTGGTGTCAGCTAATGCGTAGTTGTGGGGTGTTGCGCACTCGTCGTTTTATTTGTTCTTTTCCATCATCACCGGATGCATCCACCGAGAACGACACCGACGTGCACAAGCTGCACGCGAAGCGGGTGGATGCGTGAGGGAGGTGTCCTGCCGAACGCATCGGCAGGACACCTCCCTCACATCACGACGCCTTGTGGGCGCGTTTGTGTCACTTCTTGTCGGATTCCTCAGCCTCAGCAGCGGCCTCTTCTTCGCCTTCTTCGGCGTCGACATCGGCGCTGAGGTCAACCTCGTTGCCGGAGGCGTCGGTGACCTTGATGAGCTCAAGCACAGAAGCCAATGCCTTACGGCGGGCGACCTCGCCAGCCATAGCGGCGACCTGGTTCTGGTCTTCCATCACCTGGGCGAGCTGACCGGGATCAATGCCTGCCTGCTGAGCAGTCATGATCAGGTATTCGATGAGCTCACCCTGGCTGACCTGAACCTCGCGGCTTTCAGCGATCTCGTCGAGGAGAAGCTGGGTACGCAGGCTCTTTTCGGTGGATTCAACAAGCTCCTGGCGGTGCTCGTCGTCGCTTTCGCGGCCTTCACGTGCCAAGTGGCTGTCAACCTCGGCCTGGACAAGGCTGTCCGGGACGGGGATTTCCAGGGTTTCGAGAAGGTGATCCAAAAGCTGGTCGCGGGCTTCGATGCCCTGCTGGAGCACGAGCTCACGCTCGGCCTGCTTACGGGAGTCAGCCTTGAGCTCTTCGAAGGTGTCGAACTCGGAAGCCATCTGAGCGAACTCGTCGTCAAGCTCGGGTAGTTCGCGCACCTTGACGCCCGAGAGGGTGACCTCAATGTCAGCATCTTCGCCTTCGTGGTCGCCACCGGCCAGCGGAGCCTTGAAGGTCTTGGTCTCTTCGGCCTTCATGCCGATGAGTGCCTCGTCGAGGCCCTCAAGCATGGTCTTGGAACCAACCTCGTAGGAAACACCGGAGACTGCGTCGATCTCTTCCTCACCGATGGTGCCCTTGAGATCGATGACGACGAAGTCACCTTCAGCCGCCGCGCGGTCAACGGGAACGAGGGAACCGAAACGCTCACGGAGCTGCTCGACATTCTTGTCGGTCTGCTCATCAATGGCGGAATCGGTCACATCCGCGACGGACACCGACAGCTTCTCGAACTCGGGCAGCTCGATGGCCGGACGGATGTCAACCTCGGCGGTGAACACGAAGTCAGACTCGTCCTCGAGCGGCACGGAGGTGATGTCAACCTCGGGCTGACCCAGGGGGCGCAGCTCGTTCTCGACCATGGCCTGCGTGTACAACTCCGGCAGGGCCTCATTGACGGCTTCCTGCACGATCGCACCCTTGCCGACGCGCTGCTCAACGAGGCGGGCGGGGACGTGGCCCGGACGGAAACCGGGGACGGAGATCTGGGAGCTGATGGCCTTGACTGCGGCATCCAGTCGAGGCTTCAGCTCGTCATAGGGGACCTCGACGGTCAGCTTGACCCGGGTCTGGCTGAGGGTCTCGACGGAGCTCTTCACTTCTGGCACTCCAGAATCACATGGGGAATAAGGACAGATCGGGGAGGTGCACGACTGGCGCGACCTGACTATTCAGGTGCGTCGCGGTGATCGGTTGCATGCGACCGCCGGACCGACTCGGCAAGAGCCAAAACGGATGATGAGTGCACACAAAAGCCCCGTTCCAGCCATGCTAACCGCTCACGCCCACATCCCCGTAACCGAACAGGCAATTAAGGGGCAGGGTTGCCCCCAGAGGCCTAACCAGGCAGGGCCCCAGGAGCAAAAATCCTCCACAGAAAAGAGGGGCCCTCTTCTCACCTCCCCCCTCCAGCACCTCACCTACATCTCACATTGCAAGATGCTTGCAGGTTTATGTAACACCCCATCGCACCCAACCGATGACGCCAACAAATCCGCTCAGCGGATCCTCAAGACCGGGCGGGAGGGCAGGCCAGCTCACGACTCAGGGGGAATGAGTCGACCCAGGAGCGGCCACCGAGGAGCAGCTGGCTCCTCATTCACGGGAGGGGGCGCAGATACAGCGCCCCCTCCCGTGGCATCCACACCCCCATTTGTGCCCTACACTGATACCCGCGGAGTATTGGTCCGCAGGCGGGCTGTGGCGCAGCTTGGTAGCGCGCGTGCTTTGGGAGCACGATGTCGCAGGTTCGAATCCTGTCAGCCCGACCACCTAAAAAATCCCCTTCCACACGGAAGGGGATTTTTTGCTTCTGTAAACAACTCCCCAAAAACACTGATGGCCCCTCAGGCCCATCCAACTGCACCTCACATTGCCTCCACCGGTGCCGATCAGAAGACCACGCACTCACGGAGGTCGAATATGCCCCTTTTCCGACGCGGCACCGCGCCGAACGCCACCCCATCCCCCTTCGGCGACAACCACCAGCCCTTCATATACACAGATGAAGACGCAACCCTCCAAGCAGAAAACGACGAACTGCGCCGAAAAATCGCCGCCGCAAAAGAAGAAGCAGACTTCGTCAAAATGCGGTTCGACCTCATGACTAAAGCCTCAGACATCGGCCTATGGGACATGACCGTCGAAGCAGGCGACCCCATCAACCCCAACAATGCCTTCTGGTGGAGCCCTGAATTCCGCCACATGCTCGGCTTCAACGACGAGCGCGACTTCCCCAACGTCCTCGACAGCTGGGCCTCACGCCTTCACCCCGAAGACAAGGAACAGGCTCTTCAAAAATTCTCTGATCACCTCAACGACCGCACCGGCCGCACACCCTTCGACATCGAATACCGCCTACAGCTCAAAAACGGCGACTACAAATGGTTCCGTGCCTCAGGAGCAACCCTGCGCGGATCAAACGGCGTACCTATCCGCGTAGCCGGGGCCCTGCATGACATCCACCAAACCAAACAGCTCATCGCCGAAGCCGAAGAAACCGCCGAACGACTGCGCGACTCCTCGGCGCAACTCGCCAAAGTCAGCGAGCAACTAGCCGACGCAGCAAACCGAGCCGTCTCGGCAGTGACCTCCTCTTCAAGCCGCATGGCAAAACTCGACGAGAGCAGCACAAAGATCGGTCAAGTAGTCGAGCTGATCACCAGCATTGCCGCCCAAACCAACCTGCTGGCCCTCAACGCCACCATCGAAGCCGCCCGCGCCGGAGAAGCAGGTAAAGGCTTCGCCGTGGTGGCCAACGAGGTCAAGGAACTCGCTAACGAAACCTCACAAGCCACCCACGACATCGCCACCCAAGTCGACACAATCCGCAACGACGCCCAAAGCGCCGTCCAAGGAATCGAAGAAATCAGCACAATCATGACCGACCTGGACAGCTACCAACGCGCCATTAGTGAAGTCGTCGAGGAGCAACGACACGTCGCCACCCGCCGCTGAGCGCCGCTGTCACCCACACAAAAACCGCTTCTTTCCCGCTTTCACCATTACATTTTTCGACCGGGGCCACCCTGTGGCACACTTTTCTCAAGCGGAAGGTCACCCGCGAGAACAAAGATCTTCATTTATGAAGAACGATGTACTCCTGGGCGGGACCACCGGGTGATCGGCGTTAACGCCGTTCACGTGCGGGTGTAGCTCAATGGTAGAGCCTCAGTCTTCCAAACTGATTACGCGAGTTCGATTCTCGTCACCCGCTCCACACACAAGTGAAGCGGCGAGGTAAACACCTCGCCGCTTCACCTTTTTCGCACCTACGCAGCAATCACGCCTGCGGCTTCTCACCAGTGGACTCATACGACTCCAGCATCGCCAACCGACGCTCATGCCGCTCATCACCAGAGAACGGCGTCTGCAAAAACACCGTCACCATCTCTTTGGCCAACTCCACCGACGACGTACGCGCCCCAATAGCCAAACACTGCGCGTTGTTGTGCTCACGCGCCAACTGCGCCGTCTGGACACTGTGACCCAACGCGCACCGCACCCCCTTGACCTTGTTCGCCGCGATCTGTTCACCGTTGCCAGAACCACCCAAAACAACACCGAAGGAGCCAGCATCCTCACGCACCGCCTCAGCAGCGGGCACAACAAACACCGGGTAGTCATCCAAAGCGTCATACTCCAGCGGCCCATGATCCACCACCTCATGACCCAGCGAACGCACATGCTCCATCAGCACGCCCTTGAGCTCGAACGCAGCATGGTCCGAACCAAAATGAACCCGCATCACACACTCCTCATACACAACGGCCACACGCGCAGCCCGAGAACAAAACCAGCCGACTCCACACGCCGACCACACGCCCAGTGTGCCACCCGCACAGCACAACCCCCGCCCCAGGCCCCATTCACAGCAGCCATAAGAGAAACCCGCTCACCAATCCCCTACCTAGAGACCTCAGAGCCCCCCGACGCAGCGCCGTCCATGCCATGCTGATCCCCAAACACGCCTACATCGTGACGACAATGAGCCCCACCGGCCCCACCCCGCCACGAGAAAACACAGGAGGAACCCCGTGCCTGCCGAGAACCTGACACGTCAGGAAGCCGCCGAACGAGCCGAACTCCTGAAGGTCCACGAGTACAACATCACCCTCGCACTCAACGGCGGCCCCACCACCTTCTCCACCCGCACGCGCGTCCGCTTCGACGCCGTCACCCCCGGCGCCGAGACCTTCATCGACTTCATCGGCCCCAGCGTCGAATCCGTCACCCTCAACGGACGCACCCTCAATCCAGCAGAACACTTCGCCGACTCACGCATCCGGCTCACCGACCTGGCCGAACACAACGAACTCGACATCACCGCCACAGGCGCCTACATGAACAGTGGTGAAGGCCTCCACCGCTTCGTCGACCCCGCCGACGACCAGGTCTACCTCTACACCCAATTCGAAGTCGCAGACACCCGCCGTGTCTTCCCCGTATTCGAACAACCCGACCTCAAAGCCACCTTCCAATTCACCGTCACCGCACCACGGGAATGGGAAGTCATCTCCACCCAAAACGTCGACACCACCGAAGAAAATGGCGACGACACCACCTGGACATTCCCGCCCACTGCGATCCTTCCCCCCTACGTCACCGCAGTCATCGCCGGACCCTATGCATCCGTCAGCGACAGCGTCACCACCGGCGACGGGCGCACCATCCCCTTGCGCCTGCTAGCCCGCCGCTCCCTGATGCCCCACCTAGACACCGACAACGTCTTCGACATCACCAAACGCGGATTCGACTACTACGAGAAAGAATTCGATCTCGCCTACCCGTTCGATAAGTACGACCAGATCTTCACACCCGAATACAACTTCGGCGCCATGGAAAACGTCGGCGCCGTCACCTTCAACGAAATGTACGTATTCCGCGGCCGCGTCACCGAAGCAATCATCGAACGCCGCGCCCTCACCATCCTCCACGAACTCGCCCACATGTGGTTCGGAAACCTCGTCACCATGCGCTGGTGGAACGATCTATGGCTCAACGAATCCTTCGCCGAATGGGCAAGCACCGCCGCCCAAGCAGAAGCCACCCGCTGGACAGAAGCTTGGACCACCTTCGCCGCCAGCGAAAAAGCATGGGCCTACGACCAAGACCAACGCTCCACCACCCACCCCATCGTCGCCCCCATCCGCGACCTCGAAGACGTCGTCGTCAACTTCGACGGCATCACCTACGCCAAAGGCGCCTCCGTCCTCAAACAACTCGTCGCCTACGTCGGCCGTGAAGCGTTCACCACCGCGCTACGCAACTACTTCAACGCCTACGCCTACGGAAACACCACCCTGACCGACCTGCTCGCCGAACTCGAAGCAGCCTCCGGCCGCCAACTCAGCCAATGGTCCAGCCTCTGGCTCGAAACCGCAGGCGCCAACACCCTCCACGCCGAAATCAACACCGCAGACACCGACACCACCCTCATGGAATCGGTACGGATCATCCAAACCGCCACCACCACCCACCCCACCCTGCGACCCCACACCATCCGCATCGGGCTCTACGACCTCGACACAACCGGCGCCACCCCCGTCCTGACCCGACGCGACCTCATCCACGCAGAAATCGACGGAGAAAGCACCGAAATCCCCGCACTAGCTGGCCTACGCCGCCCCGACCTACTCCTCCTCAACGACGACGACCTCGGCTACGCCAAAGTCCGACTCGACGACACATCCCTGGCCACCGTCATGGCCCATCCACACGCCATCGTCGACAGCCTCGCCCGCGCCGTCGTCCTGGGCTCCCTATGGGACATGACCCGCGACGCCGCACTACCAGCTCGCACCTTCATCAACATCGGGCTGCAATTCCTCGCCGACGACCTCGACTCAACCCTGCGACGCAGCCTCATCTCCCAAATCACCACCACCGCCAAGATGTACGTCGCACCCCAGACCCGCGACACCACCACCATCGAGCTAGGCGACAAGCTCGCAGAACTAGCCAACAACGCCCAACCAGGCTCCGACGCACAACTCCAACTCGTCACCGCCGCAGCCACCTGGGCCACCACCGACACCCAACTAGAGCGCATCCGCGCACTCCTAGACGGCACCCAAACCCTGCCTGGCCTGGACATCGACACAGAAATGCGCTGGACACTCCTCACATCCCTAGCAGCAGGAGGACGCGCCACAGTCGAAGAAATCGCCGCCGAAGAAGAAAAAGACCGCACCGCAACCGGCCGCGAACGCGGAGCCCGCGCCCGCGCATCCATACCCACCGCCGAAGCCAAAGAACAAGCCTGGGCCCGAGCAATCGAAGAAGACAGCCTGCCCAACTCCATGATCGAAGCCACCGCACAAGGCTTCGTGCGCGTCAATGACCTATCGCTACTGACGCCATACATCCCGCGCTACCACGCGATGCTGCGTGACATCGAACGCACCCGCACCCACGCGATCACCGAATCGATCATCGAATCGTTCTACCCCGCAGTGCTAGCCTCACGCGAACTCCTCGAAGCCACCCAAACATGGCTAGAGGCCAACACCGATGCCCCCGACGCGCTACTACGCCTAGTGAACGAACGCCGCGACGTAGCCGCCCGCGCCCTAGCCGCCCAGGAACGCGACGCACAAAGCTAAAGACACACCAAAACCTGTGGTGGCCTTGCCCCCTTCTAAGAAAGAGGGGCAAGGCCACCACAGGTTTTACTTACAGCCGCGCTAACGCATCAGGCTTCACAACGTGGAACACCACGCTCAATACACGCAGCCAACGCTTTAGCCCGCCGAGACTGCACCAGCTCCTCCAAAAACATGGGAACACCATCAGGGCCAGCCAACGGAACCCGCCAGTTCGGGTACTCATCATTAGTTCCAGGCTGGTTCACACCCCGGCGATCCCCAGCCAAATCAGCCATCGCCACCGACACCAACAACGACGGCGTCCACGACACATACCGATGCAGCGCCTCCACCACCGACCCAGCTCGGTGAGCAACAAGATCATCCTCAGCCGCGATCGTGCGAGCATCAACACCATCACCACTGGGCGCATCAACAAGACCCCGCTCCGAAAGACGGCACAGCACCCGGTGCCGCTCATCATGGAAGGCCTCCCACTCCTTCTCAACCTGCTGAGTAAACATGCCCAACCGGTCACGAACCTTGACGTGCTCACCCTCCAAATACCCAGCCGTAGGCGGCAAATCATGCGTCGTCACCGACGACAAACACAACCGGCGATACGTCTCCGGCTGCCGGAAACCATCGGCATCCTGCTCAAACCAGAAAATCGAAGTACCCAAGATGCCTCGACCACTCAAGTAGTCACGCACCCACGGCTCCACCGTGCCCAAATCCTCACCAACAATCACAGCACCAGCACGCTGAGCCTCCAGCACGAGAATGCCGATCATCGCCTCATGATCCAGACGCACATACGTCCCATCCAGCGGTTTCTTCCCAGCAGGGACCCACCACAACCGGAAAAACCCAATGATGTGATCAATACGCATCCCACCCGAATGACGCAACGCCGCCCGAATCATGTCCCGGAACGGGCGATACCCCGTCTCCACAAGACGATCCGGACGCCACGGCGGCTGACTCCAATCCTGACCCAACTGGCTGTACGCATCCGGCGGAGCCCCCACCGTCACCCCACGAGCCAACACCGACCCCAACGACCACGCATCCGCGCCCGCCGGGTGCACCCCCACCGCCATATCCTTCAAAACACCAACACTCATGCCCGCATCCACAGCTGAACGCTGCACCTGCGCCAACTGCGCATCAGCAACCCACTGCAGCCACATCTCGAACCCGACATCCTCGACGTGCTCATCCCGGAACTGCTCCACCGCAGGAGCCTGCGGCGAGAAAAACAACTCCCGCCACTGCACATCACTAACCGAACCATCAGCGATCAACGCACACCACGTCGCGAAATCAATCAGCGGCTGCCCCTGCTCCTGACAGAACTGCTCAAACTCCAACTGACGACGCACCGACCGCGGCACCTCATACAACGCACGCAAAGCCTCACGCTTGAGCGGAACCAACACATTGCGCTCAATACTGTCCCGCTCATTCAACGCCCGACCCTGACCAGCACACCGAGCCACCAACGCCTGCACCCCCTCATCGGCATACGCCAACTCAGGCACATCCTCAGGCCGGATATAACTCGTATCCACAAACCGACGCGACGTCGGCAAATACGGCGACGGCTCAATCGGAGGAACAGGAGCAGACGCATGCACCGGGTTCACCAACACAAAATCGGCACCCAAATCACGCCCCGCCCACACACACGTATCACCCAGATCCGCGAAATCACCCATCCCCCAAGAACGACGGGTACGCACCTGATAAATCTGCGTCGCCACCCCACGAGCACCCGAAGAAGCTACCGGCTCAGGCACATCCAACACCGCCGGAACCACCACAAGCGTGCCCTGCCCAACCCCCTCAACAGAACCCGACACCTCGGCATGCAACGAATGCCACCCCAACGGCAAATCACCCGGCAACTCAAACGTCGCCTCACCCACCAACGCACCATTAACCATGCGCGGATCCACCCACACATCCAACTGCCTCAGATCACGCACACCTGCCCGATCCTCCAACTCCACCCACACCCGCACCGGCTCACCATGAGGAACATGCACCGCAACACGGCCGCCCTCCCCCGCCCGCACTAACGAAAACGCCGGCAAAGTTCGTAACCACGGCTCATCCTCCCGCTCACGTAACGCCCGCGACGCCGCCGCATCATCCGAAGCATCCACATCGAACGCGCCCAACACCGCCCGAATCGTCTCGGCGCTAACAATGACGTGTTCACCCTTCCAGTTGTCGTACTCGGTCGCGACACCATAAGCGCGAGCCAGGTCCGCCAGGACCTGCGAAGGGTGCTCCATCTGAGTCAAGGATTCAAGCCTTTCTTCACAAAAGAAAATGGGAAAGAAAAATTAAGAAAAACAACGCGTGCGTCCACAAGCACAACGTCGACAACCACGAGCATCCTATGGGCTGCCTACCAGCACAGTCCTATCCGCTCACACAAGACACACAAAACCCACCAAAAACGCCTTATCCCAACCCACTCTTTCAGCTGGTACCGATCCACCTCAGTAAGAATCAATCACATGATCGGCACGACCCTCATGATGATGACGGCAAAGCTCGACATCCGTAATCCCATCCACACCGGCACCAGCGGACGAACAGGGACAGGCGCAGACAAAGAACCTACCGGAAATACCTCCTTCTCACTATCCAAACTCAGCGACCTCACATGGAGCGACCTAGGCGACTGGCTCCTAGACCGCCCCCTAAAAATCCTCTTCATCCTCGTCGTCGCCTACCTCGCCCGCTGGCTACTACACCGCGGCATCAACACCCTCATCCGCACCATCCAATGGCGCAGATCCACCGGCGACACCGGCAGCATCGGCGTGGTCGACCCCATGCCCACCGCCCAACTGCCCGTCATGCGCCGCGGAGCCCGCAAAGCCGCCCGAGCCGTCAAACAAGCAGGACTGGTCAACACCGACCGTCAAGGCCAACGCCTAGACACCCTCGGATCACTCCTACGAAGCATCGTCTCCGTCCTCGTCTGGGTCACCGCCGCCCTCATGATCGGTACCGAAATCGGCATCAACATGGCGCCGATCATCGCCTCCGCCGGAGTCGGTGGTGTCGCCATCGCCTTCGGTGCACAAAGCATCGTCAAAGACTTCATCAGCGGCCTGTTCATGATGTTCGAAGACCAATACGGCGTCGGTGACCTCGTCGACACCGGCGAAGCCATCGGCACCGTCGAAGAAGTCACCCTGCGCGTCACCCGACTACGCGACGCCACCGGCGTCGTCTGGTACGTCCGCAACGGCCAAATCACCCGCATCGCCAACCGCACCCAAGGCTTCCAAACCGGCGCCGTCGACATCCCCGTCTCCATCGAAGAAGACCCAGGCCGCGTCATCTCCATCCTCAAACGCGTCGTCGCCGACGTCTACATCGACCCCCGCTGGCGCAAATCCCTCCTCGAAGAACCAACCGTCGCCGGTGTCGAATCCCTCGAAGGCGGCACCATGACCATCCGCATCTTCGCCAAATGCGTCGCCGACCAACAATGGGGCGTCATGCGAGAAATCCGCGAACACAGCAAAAAAGCCCTCTCCGCACGCGGCATCGCCGGCCCCCTCCTCATGCCCAGCAACCTGCCCTGGGCACCCCACGCCGCCAAACCCAAAGAAGGCACCGACAACAACACCCCACCCAAGTCATAACCCCCCCCCACAAGAAGGCCCCCTGCGCACCAACGCACGGGGCCTTCTTCACACCCACAACACTCAGCTCGCCGCCCCCGAACTCACCGACGAACGACGCAACGCACGCGAAACAGCCTTCCCCGCAATCCGCGAGCGCGGCCTCAAGAAACGACCCAAATACGTCCCCATCGACACACCACCAGCAATCGCCAACCCCGTCGCAGCCGCCGACCACAACAACGTCCCACCATCCATCGCCGCAGACGGATCCGGCACCGGCTCAACCAAGTAATACAACCCTCTAAACACCAAACCACCCGGCAAAAACGCCACAATCCCACCCGTAACCACACCCAACGGCGGAACATTCAACCAACCAGCCATCAACTGACTCATCAACCCCGCACACAAACACGCAGCCGCTGTCGCCGCGATCGGATCAAACCCGACAACCCCCACCAACGTGTACACCAACCAACTCAACGCACCTGTCACCGCAGCAACCACCACCGTCACCGGCCCCGAATACGACGACAACGCCGCACCAAAGGCAGCCAACACCACCCCCGTGATCTGCCACCCCAACATCGGAGCGAACGTTCGTGGAGGAATCAAATACGACGGCACCCCCAACCGCTGACCAATACTCAACACACCCATCACCCCCACCAAAATGCCCAACGTCATCATGAACACCTCAAACGAACGCGCCGCCGCCGTGACGTAATACGCGTCAATCGCATCCTGCGCCGCCCCCACCACAGACAACCCAGCCAACGCCACAACAATCCCACACGTCACAATCAACGAAGGCCGCACTGCCAAAAACGAATCCGACACATACGCGCCACCAGCAACCAACCCCAACATCACCACCGTGGGAATCGCACCACCCACAATTTGGGCGAAAAACGCCGCCAACTTACGCCGCGCCGACCACAACGAGGAGCGATCCACCAACATCACCACCAACGTCACCAACACCAACTCAGCCGGCGTACCACCCAACAGGATCCCCACGCCCAAACCCGTCACACCCGAAGCAACAGTCACCACCCACCGCGCATACGCATGCGGACTCTCATTGATCTCCAAAAACCGCGCCCTGGCCTCATCCAAAGGCAAATCACCCTCAGAAATCTCCGCGCTCAACGCCTCCAACCGCGACAACCGCTCATAATCAGGCACCCGCACACTCACCGTGCGCACCATCGTCACCGGATCCTGAAACGACCCCCGGTGATGCGTCACCGCGATCGACGTAAACGTCACATCCACATGCACCGACCGCAACCCATAGGCACGCGTGACCGCCAACACGCCCGCAGTCACATCCGCCGCCGAAGCCCCCGTCGCCAACGACACCTCAGCCATCCGCATCGCCAAATCAATCACCGACCGCGAATGCGCATGCTCCACCCCATCATTGATCTCCCGAAGATCCATCCCCCACGTCGGCGCAGAACCCCGCAACGCATTCCGAACCCGGAACAGCCCACTCTGCTTCAACTGATCCCGCGGAATAACCTTCAACGTCCCGGTCACCGGGTCTTCAGCGATCACGCTGTTCTCATCCAACGCCGGATACATCTCCGGCTTACTCACCGCCGCGACAGCCTCCACCCCAGCATCACCCTCAACCGAAGACACATCACGCGTCGCCGGCACAAACCACGAACGCTCATCCCCCTCAGGCACACCCGAACGCCCCTCATCACCAACACCAGAAACAGAACCGCCACTCTTGTCAGCCACGACACCAACTGTGGAATACCTTCACCCCACACGCAAAGCGACGTTGTGCCTACCAAAAACACGCCCCACCAACAGCCAGATCACAACACCCCCACTCGAACTCACACGACACATAAGCGAGCATGGAACCATGGCTAACCCAACCAGCCCCAGCCCCTACGAACGCATGGGCGGCCACGCAGCCTTCACCACACTCATCTCCACCTTCTACGACGGCGTCCGCAACGACCCCGAACTACGCGCCCTCTACCCCGAAGAAGACCTCGGCCCCGCCGAAGAACGACTCCTGCAATTCATAGAGCAATACTGGGGCGGCCCCACCACCTACTCCGAAAAACGCGGCCACCCCCGCCTACGCATGCGCCACATGCCCTTCGCCATCACACCCACCCAACGCGACCGCTGGGTAACCCACATGATGAAAGGCGTCGACGCCATGGGCCTGCCCCAACCCGAAGACACGGCCCTACGCGCCTACCTCCTACGCGCAGCCGACTCCCTCATCAACACCCCAGAACCACAACCACTCCCCTGGTGGAAAAACGCCGTCGTCTACCAGATCTACCCCCGCAGCTTCGCCGACGCCAACGGCGACGGCATCGGCGACCTCCCCGGAATCACCAACAACCTCCACCACATCGCCGAACTCGGCGTCGACGCCATCTGGATAAGCCCCTTCTACCCCTCACCCATGGCCGACGCCGGATACGACGTCGCCGACTACCGCAACATCGACCCCACCTACGGCACCCTCGAGGACCTCGACAACCTCATCAACCGTGCCCACCAACTCGGCCTCAAAATCATCATCGACATCGTCCCCAACCACACCTCCAGCAGCCCCCCCTGGTTCCAACAAGCCCTCAACGCCGCCCCCAACTCCCCCGAACGCGACCGCTACATCTTCCGCCAAGGCCGCGGCCCCAACGGCGAACTGCCACCCAACAACTGGGAATCCAACTTCTCCGGCCCAGCATGGACCCGCACCGACGACGGCAGCTGGTACCTCCACCTCTTCGACTCAGCCCAACCAGACCTCAACTGGAACAACCCCCACGTCCACGCCGAATTCGAATCCATCCTCCGCTACTGGTGCGACCGCGGCATCGACGGCTTCCGCATCGACGTCGCCCACGGCCTCATCAAAGCCGACGGCCTACCCGACACCGACCCCACCCTCACCCCCAACGACCCCACCCACCACCAACCCATGTACGACCAAGACGGCGTCCACGACATCTACCGCCGCTGGCGCCGCATCCTCAACGAATACAACCCCACCAACAACCCCACCAACGACCGCATCCTCATCGCCGAAGCCTGGGTCACCCCCCTCGAACGCGCCGCCCGATACGTACGCCCCGACGAAATGCACCACGGCTTCGGATTCGAATACCTCACCACTGCCTGGGACGCCCAAGCCATCACCCACACCATCACCGCCAACAACGCAGTCAACGCCATCTCCACCTGGGTCCTGTCCAACCACGACATCGTCCGCCACGCCTCCCGCCTCGGCCACCACGACACCACCCTCACCGCAAGCCGCCTAGGCATCGGCCCCAACGACCCCCAACCCGACACCCAACTCGGCCTCACCCGCGCCCGCGCCGCCACCACCCTCATGCTCGGCCTCCCCGGCGCCGCCTACCTCTACCAAGGCGAAGAACTCGGACTACCCGAAGCCACCACCATCCCCCCACACCACCGGCAAGACCCCACCTGGACCCGCTCCAACGGCACCATCATCGGCCGCGATGGATGCCGCGTACCCCTCCCCTGGAACGCCGACGCCCCCGCCTACGGCTTCAACACCACCGGCAAAACCTGGCTACCCCAACCCGACACCTACCGCCAATACGCCCGCGACCACCAAGAAAACACCCCCAACTCCACCCTCCAGCTCTACCGAAACCTCCTATCCCTGCGCCGCCAATACCGCCTCGGCGAAACCGACCTCGCCCACGTCGACATGGGCCCCGAAAACAACCACCTCGTCGTCTTCCACGCCGACGGCCCCGTCGAACGCATCGTCCTCATGCTCAACACCAGCAGCACCCCCACCCCACTACCCCACGGCGAACTCCTCATCTCCAGCATCCCCTGCCACAACAACCAACTGCCCGGCAACAGCGCCGCCTGGATCCGACTCCCCCGAAACACCACCACCGCATGAACACACAACTACAACCCCACCAACGCACCACCGCCGCCACCATCATCACCCTCATCTCCATCGTCGCCTTCGAAGCAATGGCGATCAGCACAGTCATGCCCAACGCCGCCAACGAACTCAACCTGCACAGCGGCTACGGACTCACCTTCTCGGCCCTCTACACCGCCGAACTATTCGGCATCGTCATCGCAGGAGCCTGGATCGCCACCCGCGGCGCCCTAGCCCCCCTCATCACTGGACAACTTCTCTTCGCCCTCGGCGCCGCAACCTGCGGCGCCGCAACCACCGCAACACCATTCATCATCGGCCGCGCACTCACCGGACTAGGGTCAGGCCTAGTCACCGTCACCGTCTACGTCCTCGTCGGCGCCCTCTACCACCCCACCCAACGCCCCCGACTCTTCGCCTGGATCTCCGCAGCCTGGGTCCTGCCCTCCATCATCGGCCCCCTCCTGGCCGGACTCCTAGCCCAAACCTTCACCTGGCGACTGGCCTTCTGGATCGTCATCCCCGCCGTAGTCATCGCCCTGCCCCTCCTCATCCGCCACCACCACACCATCTCCCCCGCCGGAATCGACCCCCACACCACCAACCGCACCCGCCTCGCCCTCCTCACCTGCGGCGCAGCCATCGCGGCCAGCGCCGCAGCACTCCAAGCCAGCGGCACCCACCTCATCCCACCAACCACCCTGACCATCAGCGCCATCATCCTGAGCGCCCTCACCCTCGGCGCCGCACTGCACTACACCTTCCCCACCGGCACACTCCGACTTCACCACGGCATCCCCAGCGTCATCTCCTCACGGTTCTTCCTCACCGCCGCCTTCAACGCCACCATGGCCTACCTGCCGCTCTACCTCGTCAACCGCGGCAACATGACACTCACCACCGCCGGAACCATCCTGGCCTGCGCCTCCGTCGGCTGGTTCCTCGGATCCACCACCCAAGGCCACCCCCTCATGCACGGACAACAACACCGCCTCGTACGCATCGGCGCACTCACCTGCCTATGCTCCTACGCACTCTTCACCGTCCTGACCTACCACCACAACCTGCACACCTGGTGGTTCATCCCCACCCTCGCCCTCACGGGAATCGGCATGGGCCTATCCACCGCATCCCTGTCCGTCCTCGCCCTGCACCTAACCCCCCTAGAACGACACGCCTCCATCTCCTCCTCACTGCAACTCAGCGACGTCCTCGGCGCCACCCTCGGCCTAACCACCGCCAACGCCATCTACGCCACCGCAACAGCCACCCAATTCGGCGCCCCCACCACCGGCCCCCACACCGGCAACGCCACCTTCGGCGCCGGCGCCTACATGCTCATCTGGGCCATGGCCATCATCACCGCCATCGGAGCAGTTATCGCCGCAAACCGCACCACGCCCCAATACCCCCCACCCACTGTTGCCGGCCCTACGCCGGCAACACCACAAACTGCTCACCAATACGATGCACCACCAACGGTGAGCGATACACCTGCGAAAGCACATCCGCACACAACACTTCCCCAGGAACCCCCACAGCACGCACCCGCCCCTGATCAAGCAACACAATCCGATCCGCGTAACGCGCAGCAACCGTCAAATCGTGAATAGCAGCAACAACCGTCACCCCCTCCCCCCGCCGATGCTCATCAACAAAATCGAGCACATCCCGGGCCGTACCGATATCCAAAGAACTCGTCGGCTCATCCAAAACAATCACCGGCGCCTGCTGCGCCAACACCCGCGCCAACATCACCCGCTGCGCCTCACCACCAGAAAGCTCCCTCACCGACCTACCCGCCAAACCACCAAGACCCAACCGCTCCACCACATCAGCAACAACGGCATGATCACGAAACGAATGACGCTCAAAAAAGCGCACATACGGAGTCCTGCCCAGCAACACATACTCAGCAACACTCATCCCCTCCGGTAACTGCGCAGACTGCGGCATCAAAGCGATATCGCACGGCCCCGGACACCCACCGACCCCCGTGTGCACCACTCCCTCATGCGGCACCAACCCCGCCAACGCCCGCAACAACGTGGACTTACCCGACCCATTAGGCCCAATAACAGCGACAAACTCCCCCACAAAAAAATCCACCGAAACGTCATGCAAAACCCGGCGACGCCCACCAGCCCGCCCCACATCAACCGCGACATCCACCACCCGCAACGCAAGCCCCACCTGCGACGACGAAAACCCACTCATACACTCACCCGCTTACGGCGCCAAAGAATAAAAGCGAAAAACGGTGCCCCCACAAACGCCGTAATCACCCCAATAGGCAACTCAGCCGGAGCAGACACAGTCCGGGCCCCCACATCAACCAAAAGAAGAAACCCCGCACCAAACAAACCCGACAACGGCAAAATCGCCCGATACGAATGACTCGCGACAAGACGCACCACATGCGGAACAACCAGGCCAACAAACCCGATAAGCCCACTGACCGCCACCGCCGCAGCCGTCAAAAAAGTCGCAGCAGCGATAACAACACACCGCACCCGAGCCGCATTCACCCCCAAAGAACGAGCCTGCTCATCACCAAGACGCAACACATCTAGCCACCGCGCCTGCGGCAACAAAACAACCACCGACACCACGAAATACGGCAAGAACGTCACCACCGGCGTCCACCCATCACCAGCAAGCCGACCAAAAATCCAACTCAACACTTCACGAGACCGAGTCTGATCAAGCTGCTGCAAAAGATACGCCTGAGTAGCCGAACACAACGAGGAAACCGCCACCCCCGCCAACAGCAACGTCGAAGGATCAAAAAACGACCCCCGCGCCACCACCACCGACCCCGCCACCGCAAGTAACGCCCCCACAAAAGCAGCCATTGGAACCGCCTCAAAAGGCCCCACCGTGAACTGCACACCAAACCCAAGCGCGAGCACAGCACCCACACCTGCCCCCCGCAGAAGCGCCAAGAAGATACGGATCAGCAAGAGGATTGTGAAAAACCCCTTGGTAAGAAGCCCCCGCTAAAGAAAGCGAGGCCCCCACCATCAAGGCAAGCACAGTGCGCGGAAACCGGATCTGCCACAACAGATCCGCGACAGGATCAGCCAACTCGCTACCGGAACCAACCCCAGGAATCCCCGCGAACATCACATCCACAACTTCAGCGAACTCAAGGCCAGCAGCCCCTGAAGTCAGGCTCCCCCCACCGCGACAGCAAGAAGCACAACCCCAACAATCACCGGGACCAAGGGCACCTTGAACGCCCGAGAGAGCGCCTCCTTTGAGGTAGAAGAACTCATCATCCGGCTGTGGTGGGCTGGGCTGCAGCGCTATTCCCTGCCCCAGCAGCGGCTTTAGTCAACGCGCCAGCAAGCTGATCAACCAGGTGCGGCAAACGCGGCCCCCACCGGGATGCGATATCGGAATTTACTGTGACGACATTGCCGTTTTTTACTGCCGCAACATTGGCCCACCCCGGACGGCGAGCCACATCCTGGGCCGTATAGCCCGACTGGTCAGTGATCACAATGACCTGCGGATCAGCCTTAATAATGGCCTCCTCAGTCAGCTGCGGATACCCGCTTTTAGGGCCATCTGCATTATCAGCGATATTCGTGGCGCTCATCTTGGCGTAAATAGACCCAATGAAACTATGCGAACTCGCCGAGTGATACTTGTCATCAAGCTCGTGATAGACAGACAGCGGTTTATTCGGTGCCTTAGTCAACGCAGCATTGATCTGCGCACGCATCGTCCCCACGAGCTCCGTCGTCTCGTTCACATGCCTACTGGCCTGCCCGAGAATAGCGAGCTCGCCATACCCTGCATCAAGCGTCGGCGGCGCAGGAGAAAGCAACACCGGAATATTCAGCTTCTTCAACGATGCAGCCAAACCATTAACGTCATTACTGATAACCACAAGATCCGGTTTATGTTTGACGATCGCTTCAACAATCGGCTCAAACCCAGACAAATCTGTAGCTGGAGCTCCCTGAGGATACGTGGAATATTTATCGGCAGCGACCACCTGTTTACCCGCACCAATAGCAAACAACGATTCGGTAGCGCTCGGCGACAACGAAACAATCCGTTGCGGCTGCGACTTCAACGTGACCGGGCCAATCGAGGTGTTCACCACAACCGGGAACATTCCCGTCCCGGCAGCGGCGCTAGCAGGCGAAGTGCCAGTAGGTTTACTGCCAGTAGAGGCATTACTGCAGGCAGTAAGAACGAGCAGCGCTGCTGCAACAATGGCGCTGACTTTAGACAACCGCATTGACGGTTTCCTCCCCTGTGAGCAGGGCAAAGGGTGCGCGATGCGCTCGAGGAGGTGAAGTTCTAACGCCCTGCAAGGCTAAGCGAGGCGGCTCCGAACCGCTCCTTTCCTCGAGAGCGTCGAATCTTAAAGTGACAGCGGGTTTGACCGGACTCATCCTGTCCCTGCCCTACCCGCTACTACGGGCTCAAGAACCGGGGGGCTTCACCGTTGCGGGCCAGTGCCGGATTTTCACCAGACTTCGACCCACCATCACCTCCACGTTATCCCTGGCACCTCACCCCAGGACAGCTCAGCAGCTGTGTCGATGCTCTCCCCCGTTGCCTCTGCCACCCTTTACAACGGCACCTACACCTACGACACCGCCACTACCCACCGACACCCTCACCTACCAATCACATCACCAGCAGCCGTGGACAACCGCGTCCACGACCCATGACGCAACAACCGCACCGGCCCCTGCCCACCAAAACCCAACGCATGCACTCCCAACGCCAAAGCAGCCCGGAACTGCCCCATTCCCTCACCCACCGACTCATCCCACACCTGCTTATCCAACGCAGTCAGCGCCGCAGTATCCGCACCAGCATCGCGCTCACGCTGCACCCGCGCCAACCCCGACTCCGCCACGAAAGCCACATCCTCCCCAGCGAACTCACCAATAACCGACCAACCCCCACGTGGAGGAGACACCGCAGCCCACGGCGCCTGACGCAACACCGGCGGAACATCCAAGCGAAGCCACCCAGCACCCCGCATCCGCGCCAACCGATCCGCCACCGCCGACAAATCCACCGTCACATCCAACGCACCAGCCCCCTGCCCCAACGCCGTCCCGCGCATACCCACCACAGTCCCAGCCCCCAACAGTCCAGAACCACTACGCACCAACACCGACGACATCAACACCGACCCCACCGTCTGCAACCGCACATACCCATCAGGCACCAACACCCGCGCCCGCGACACAAACGTCGCCACATCACTCAACGCATCCTCATCAGCAAGCGTGACAAAACTCATCGCTCCCCCTCCCGAACACCAGCAGCCATATGGGCGCACAAAACCGCCCGGGCTTGGACATCAATCCGCATAGAACTTTCACCCAACTCACTCACATACACCAACGCATCCATACCCGAAAACCGCAACGGCACCTCAGATCGGACCACATTTGCTGGCGCATTCCACTGATCCACACCGAACATCCTCGCCGAACCCGCTGCGCAACAGCGAACACTCACCGTTGTCGAAGCTGTCCCCGCCACGCAACAACTGCTACACCTGCCCTCCAGCACACTCATTTGGCAAGATGAGCTGTTGTGACCCACGACGAGACTCTCAATGAATTCGACCCGCTGGCCGATCTTCTAGAAACCCTCGACCTTCACGACGCCGACTCCACCACCGGCACAGACGGAACTATCCGTGACAGGTTCACCGGCCGTAGCCAGCCCACGCCTCATGGTCGCATCTTCGGCGGACAAGTACTCGCCCAGTCCATCATCGCCGCTGGCCGCAGCGTCGCCTGCAGCCGCGAGGAGGAGATGAACATTCACTCCCACCAGGTCAACTACCTCCATCCTGGTGACCCCAATATTCCCCTGGAGTTCGTTGTTGAGCGTCTCCGCGAATCCCGCTCCTACTCCACCCGGCGCGTCCACATTCTTCAAAACGGCCGCCCCATCCTCGCTGCGATGAGCTCCTTCGCCCGCCCCAACGACGGCTTCGACCACCAGATCGAAGCACCCCACGTCCTCGGCCCCGAAGGACTGCCCAGCCTGTCCGAAGACCTCTACCCCATGCCCGCCACCGAACCGGGAAACTGGGTACTCCGCCGGGCCGTTGAGATCCGGCACGTCCAGGGGCATGTTGCCTTCTCACCGGCCAGCGATCCCCAAGAAACCCAGCAAGTCTGGTTCAAAACCATCGGTGAACTCCCCGACGATTCACTCTTGCACGCCGCGATCCTTGCCTACGCCTCGGACTGGGTACTCCTCGACCCGGTACTACGCCGCCACGGCATCGCCTGGTTCGATCCCCGGCTACGCGTGGCCAGCCTGGACCAAACTATGTGGTTCCATCGGCGCATGCGCGCAGACCAATGGGTCATGTTCAACCAGTCCTCCCCGACAGCAGCTCACGGGCGTGGCCTATGCCTAGGCCACATGTACACCGCAGACGGCACACTCGGTGTCACCGCAGCCCAAGAAGGCATGGTGCACATCCGCGACTAGCCCCACGCACTGTCACGGGGCAGAAAAATGCCCCGTGACAGTGCGAGTGCCGTCCGCAGCTAGGACCTCCACGCCGCTGCCTAGCCCCTCAACCGCCGGGACCGCTGTGATTCGCTGCGCCCCAAACGCAGAAGCCTCCACCCGGTAAATGTATTCACGTCCGATGAGGTCAATACCTTGCCGCCTAGCCAACTCACTACCTAACAACGCCATCAGCGGGCCATGCACAACCAGATCTGGGTAGCCACTACGGCGACACCAGTCACGGTCAAAATGGATACGGTGCGCGTTATACGTCAACGCCGAAAACCGGAACAGCATCACCTCATCCACATCCAGCTCGCACCGCGGCTCATCCTCCGCGATGCTGCGCACTGGCGGCGCCGTCAACTCCCCCCTGCTCCCGGTAGAACTGAGGTCACGGTAGACAAGGTTTTGATGCTCAGTAACAGCGACCTGCCCGCCCTGGATGATGCTGTGCTCAACCGTCACGAACGTCAACGCCCCCGTGCGTCCTTGTTTATGCACCGGCGGCAAGGTTCGAATCTGTCGCTGTGCGCTCTGCCCAAAAACCAAAGGGCGGTGCGTAGTAATACGGCCACCAGCAAACATGCGACCAAGCGCACCAGCACCGGGTACGCCACGCGCGACGTGCCCATCTTCGCCCAGCTCAGCTGTGGTGGGATTGTTCAACAGGTAAAGAATGTGCCACCCAACCGGCACCACATCCGTGGGAGCTTCCAGATCCAAAAGGTGTGCCAGGCGTGCGCACGGCCCGGGAGAAAGAATGCCGTGGCGACGAACCATGTCGACACCATCGTTTATGTCGCTGGCAGCCATAGGCCCCATCATTCCGTATTACCAAGCAGAGAACCCCACCGGGCACGGGGGCAAAAAGTAACAACTGTCATATGTCTGTTTTTTCGCTTGCCCGCGCCGTGGACAGGCAGCAGGCGGTCACGAAAAACCCGGTTGCAAGCAGCGCAACTGCAGCACCAAGCATGTGGCTGGCTGCGCAGATCTCGTAGGAACCAAAAGTCACTGACCACACAGCAGGCAAGAGCAAAGCCGTCATTACTGCAGTCAGCAGGGCACACAAAGTTGCCACGAATTGAGAAAGTCGTACTGCGCACCGCAAACCGGCCGCTATGCCCGTCGTTGCCATAACGGCAGTGAGCAGCGCGGAGAAATACTGCTGGCCAGGCGATGTCTGCATGACGTACCCAATGAGCGCACTGACCGCTACGTGCACGATGAGCACGATCGCTGCGATGACTCCCACCAAGAGGTAGCGTCCGTAAACAACATCTCGGCGAGAAAGAGGAAATACCGCGCGCATCATCCCGCCGTTATCTGCCTGCCCCATCGAAGACAGCAAGGACATAAGGGGCACCGCGACGAACGCGAAAAGCCCGAAGGGCAAACTGCTTTCAGGCGCAGCGAGCACGCTCGCTGCCGAGATGGCTCCGCACATAAAAGACGCCCCTACCAAGGTGCCCCATCCCCCCGTAGCCTGAGAAACGTCTAACCGTAAAGCGGCAAACACACCGGTCGCGCCGACCATGTTGTGAGAGCTAGTGGCCGGGTTATTCATGTGAGGTCTCCTGGAGCTGGGGCAGGGTGTCCTTTAGCGAAGGCGATAATGAGGGAGTCGAGGGTGGGGCGTTCGACCACGAGGGGCGTGGCCAGGTGTTGACGACGTGGGTGGGAGCGTGGGCTTCGAATCCGGCGGCGTGTACGCGTAGCCCGTAGAGGTGACGGCGGTTTGGGTGGTTGAGGTCGTGCAGGTTGCCTCGGATGAGGCGGTAGTTCTCGAGCAGGTCGAGGGTGGGGCCGTGGTAGATGGCTCGTCCTTGGTGGAGCAGGAGGAGGTGATCGCTGATGCGCTCGAGATCCGTTGTGATGTGGCTGGAGTAGAGGGTGGAGTGGTTGGGGTTTTCCATGTACTCGGCGACGAGGTCGAGGAGGTCATCGCGAGTGAGAGGGTCCAGGCCGGCGGTGGGTTCATCGAGGATGAGTAGCTCGGGGTTGTGGGCTAGGGCTGCGGCGGCCTGGAGTTTCATGCTTTGGCCTCGTGAGAGGTTTTTGATTTTGGTGTGTAGCGGTACGCGGAGTCGGTGGAGGAGGTCTCGGTACCGTTGCGGTGACCAGGTAGGGTAGAAGGGGGCACTGGCGTGTTCGATGTTTTCTGCGGTCCAGTGCTGTGGGTAGAAGGGTGTGTCCAACACGACGCCGATGCGTTCGCTGGTGGGGGCGCGGATGTTTCCTGCGTCGGGGATGAGGGCTCCGGTGATGGAGTTGATGATGGTGGTTTTTCCTGATGCGTTGGTTCCGGCGAGGCCTAGAACGTATCCGCGGGGGATGTCTAGGTTGAGGTCGTGGAGTGTGAAGGTGCCGCGGCGTTTGCGTAACCCGCGGATACCGACGACGGTGTCTGGGTTGTTGAAGGTGGCGGTGGTCATGGTTGTTCCTCGTATGGGCTGGGGTGGGGGTTGGCGAGGAGCGCTTCGAGGCAGGCACGGATGTCGGTGGGGGTTAGGCCGGTGGTGTGGGCGGTGTGGATGGCGAGGTTGAGGTGTTTCTCTACTTCGCGTAGTGCGTGTTCGCGGGTCAGGGTTGGGTCGCGAGGGCGGACGTAGCTGCCTTTGCCTTGGATGTTGTCGATGAGTCCTTCTGCGGCGAGGTCGCTGTAGGCGCGGGTGGTGGTGATGACGCTGACGTGGAGGTCGCGGGCGAGTTTGCGGATGGAGGGTAGTTGTTCTCCTGCCTGGATGTCTCCGCGCAGGATGGCGGCGCGGATGTGGGCGGTGATCTGTTCGTAGATGGGGCGCCCGGAAGAGTTTGAGATGAGTATCTGCACGCACCCTCCTTACTGTCTATAGTCACTATAGACAGTAAGGAGGGTGCGGTACCCCATCAACACCCAAACCCCACCTCCACTCCCCACCGCTGCACACACCCATCTATGCGTACCCTGTGATGACCAAAGACCACTCCCCCCTTCAAGCCACCGCGCCGCCAACCAGAGAGGAACGCCATGCGTATTGCTCTCTCCCCCTGCGCGCAAACACACCCCACCGCTGAACTAGCAGCAAAACTCTCGACCTACACCTGCATCTTCCTCACCCTCATCACCACCGCAGCAACCGACCAGCAACAACTCGCCCTCACCATGATGGTCGGCCTAGCGGCCTTGACCCTTGCTCTCCAGCACAAAAACCCACCAGCCACACCACGGCCGGCCAGCCCACACCTCGCACTACAACGCCTCACCTCACCACCGCCGCCCCACCCCAGCAGACATATTTGCGGCCATCCGTGCAGGCCACGCGCACCCTCCCCCCCAGGTAAAACCCCACGAGAAAATCACCTGCACCTGCACTCGCGAACAGCCCGGCTCCCGGGCGAGGAGAATCATGCCCAATTTGCTCTACCCGTTCGATTACGCCATCAGCACGGTCCTAGCCGCGGCGCATTCCGCCCTAGCCGCAGTAGGTTTCGCCCCAAACAGCGCCCTGACCTGGGTGCTGTCCATCGCGGTTCTTGTCGTGGTGGTCCGGGCAGTGATGCTGCCATTAACCATCCACGGCGTGAAACTCGCTCAAGCTTCCGGTCGGGCTCGCCCAGCATTGAATGAGCTGCGCAAAAAATACGAAGGAAAAACCGACCTTGAGTCGCTCAAAGCGATGCGCGCCGAGCAGATGGCCATCCAAGCCGAGCATGGGATGTCCAGCATCGGCTGTCTGCCCCTACTGCTGCAGATCCCCATCATGTGGTCGCTATACCAAGTGTTGCAGCACGTCGCGAACGGTGACCCTATCGGTGTCATGACCCGCGATTTGGTCGCATCGATGCGCAGCGGCCGGCTAGTCGGTGTTTCTCTCGCTGACCGTATCGGAGGGTTCGGGAATTTGTTCTCATCGCCGGGGCATTTCGCGGTGATCATCACGCTTGCGGTGCTGTCTGCGGCGTTGATCTACATCACGCAGAAACGTTTCGTGCTCGCCAACATGTCACTTGAGGGTATGCCTGAAGGGTTCGCTGACGTGCAGAAAATGATGCCGCTGCTTTCTTCGGTCGGCATTCTCGTCGCCGCGGTGGCTGTCCCGGTGGGGCTGTTGGTGTATTGGGTGGTTTCTAATGCCTTGACTCTGGTGCAGACCGGCATCATCACCACCTGGTTTCCCACTCCTTACACACCTGCAGCTGAGGCGCTCGCTCGGCGCCGTGGCCAGTGCAGCCCAGCGAATAAATAAATCCGCTGGGCTGCACTGGCTGGGTGTGGGGAAACGTGTGGAGGCTTGACCCCAATGACTGGGGGGAAGCCTCCACACGTTTCCCCACCGGGGCTGCATGTCTTTTGCAAGGTTTAGGCTATGCGGTCCCGGGGGTGGGTTTTAGTCGCGGGTGAGTTTGCGGTGTGTGACGCGGTGCGGGCGGGCAGCGTCTTCACCCAGACGCTCGACCTTGTTCTTCTCGTAGCCTTCGAAGTTGCCCTCGAACCAGTACCACTGGTCGGGGTTTTCTTCGGTGCCTTCCCACGCGAGGATATGCGTGGCCACCCGGTCCAGGAACCACCGGTCGTGGCTGATCACCACTGCACAGCCAGGGAAGTCCAACAGAGCGTTCTCTAGTGACCCGAGCGTTTCGACATCGAGGTCGTTGGTGGGTTCGTCGAGCAGGAGCAGGTTCCCGCCCTGTTTGAGAGTCAACGCGAGGTTGAGTCGGTTCCGTTCACCACCGGAAAGCACACCGGCTTTCTTCTGCTGGTCTGCGCCTTTGAAGCCGAACTGGCTGACGTAGGCGCGGCTGGGGATCTCGACCTGCCCGACCTGGATGTAGTCGTTGCCGTCGGAGACGACCTCCCACAGGGTTTTGTTTGCGTCCAGGCCGGTGCGGTTCTGGTCGACGTAGCTGATCTTGACCGTTTCACCGATCTTCACTGAACCGTCGTCAGGAGATTCCAGCCCGACAATGGTTTTGAACAGGGTGGTTTTACCCACACCGTTGGGGCCGATCACACCGACAATGCCGTTGCGGGGCAACGCGAACGACAGCCCGTTGATGAGGGAGCGGCCGTCGAAACCTTTCTGCAAACCAGCAACTTCGATGACGGTGCTGCCCAGGCGTGGGCCCGGGGGGATCTGGATTTCTTCGAAGTCGAGTTTGCGGGTGCGCTCGGCCTCGGCTGCCATTTCTTCGTAGCGGGCCAGGCGGGCCTTGCTCTTGGTTTGGCGGCCTTTAGCGTTAGAGCGAACCCATTCGAGTTCTTCTTTAAGACGTTTCTGCAGCTTGGCGTCTTTTTTGCCCTGCACTTGGAGGCGGGCGGCTTTTTTCTCCAGGTAGGTGGAGTAGTTGCCTTCGTAGGGGTAGAGGCGGCCGCGGTCGACTTCGGCGATCCATTCAGCGACGTGGTCGAGGAAGTAACGGTCGTGGGTGACAGCCAGGACGGTGCCGGAGTATTTCTGCAGGAACTGCTCGAGCCACAGCACGGATTCGGCGTCGAGGTGGTTGGTGGGTTCGTCGAGCAGGAGCAGGTCAGGCTTGCTCAGCAGCAGACGGGCCAGCGCGACGCGGCGACGTTCACCACCGGAGAGAACAGTGACGTCAGCATCCCCTGGGGGTGTGCGCAGCGCGTCCATTGCCTGTTCGATCTGGCTGTCGAGATCCCAGGCGTCTGCGGCGTCGATTTCGGTTTGGAGTTTGCCCATCTCTTCCATGAGGGCATCGAAGTCGGCGTCGGGTTCGGCCATTTCGGCCGAGATTTCGTTGAAACGGTCGACCTTGCGTTTGATGTCGCCGAGGCCTTCCTGCACGTTCTCGAGAACGGTTTTGTTTTCGTCAAGCTCGGGCTCCTGCAGGAGGATACCGACGCTGTAGCCGGGGCTGAGGCGTGCCTCACCGTTGGAGGGTTCGTCAAGCCCGGCCATGATTTTCAGGATGGTTGATTTTCCGGCGCCGTTGGGGCCGACGACGCCGATCTTCGCGCCCGGATAGAACGACATCGAGACGTCGTCGAGGATCAGCTTGTCGCCGACCTTCTTACGCGCCTTGGTCATGGTGTAGATGAACTCGGCCATATACCCAGGCTATCGGTTCGGATCAACCGCCACGAATCCGAACACCCCACAGTCTCAGCAAACCGGGGTGGTCGTTGCCGTAACGGACCCTTTCTTCGACACAGGCATCTGGCAACAATTGCCGTTTTATTAGGTGCTGATTTGATAAGGATTTACTATGGCCATCGCTGCTCGTCGTGCTGTCTCTTCTGACATTTGCTGGGTTGCTGAGCTCTACTCAGCGAATCAACGCGATGCGCTGACTGCGCAGGAGCGGACAGATCACGGGTATGTCCAAGGCAGCTTAGACACTCAGGCTTTGGAGCAGCGACTGAATTCGCAGACACCTTCGTTTGTGGCCGAAACCGACGATGAGCCTGCCGGTGTTTTGTTCACTTCCACCGCTGAGGGGAACCAGCCGGGGCCTCCTAGGCTCGCGGTAGAGACGGCGAAGAGGGCCGGAATTACCGACATGTTTCTGTATGGCCCCGTTCTTGTATCTCGTCACGCACGCCGAAGTGGTCTCTTACGTGCCATGAGTGAGGCAGCATTCAACTGGGCTGATGGGAAATATGCAGAAGCGCTGGCTTTTGTTGAAGATGAGAATATTTTGTCTCGTCAGATACATGACCACCTAGGGTGGCGTTTTGTTGGCTCATTTACATGGAGGGAGAGCAGTTACTCCGTCCTTGCGTATTCGGTCCCTGACTGGAACTCACGCACTTCGCTAACACGGCAAAGCAATTTTTGAATTATTTAACTCATTACGCTACCCATATGCTGAATTCTCACCCCAGGAGCAAACAAGATCAGACTGCCCATTCAGCTTCACGCAACGGGATATAGCATATTAAAGTATATAATACTTATATCAATCCTACCAGCAATGCCGATATTTTTAATTTTAACGGATTCTTTAATCTTGATACGACGTTCGCGAATCGCCCATCTTCACGAGCGAAACCCATACTCGCCACTGCGGAGGTATCGAGTATGCAAACCTAGCACCCATCAATCATAAAAAGATAAGGCTACCTTGATGCACACAAGAATCAGCGGATGGAACTAGAAAGTTTGCAGTCAACCTAACAAAAGTTCTCGCATCTCATTAAATCATCAAATTCAATGAGATGCACCCAACATGGCCCATAGATAGCTTTTCTAAGGGACTTAGAATTTTTACTAATGTTAGCCGAAAGATGAACCTCACCTTCACTGAGTGCAAGTAAATATATCACTAATAAGTAACTTCAAAATCTTTTCACGTAGCTTACGACACTCGACCCTATGACGAGGCCCGACCAAAAAAATTCTCAACAGCAACCCAGGGGTTGAAAAATTAACGCCAGCTTGATTTCTCCTACCTTGGTGTATTAAAAAATACTCATGCGATTAAAGCCAGGGGAATCCACACAGACAGAAAGCGGCTCCGACTATATCTCAGGATTTCGAACACCGCCATCGAGCCCTATACTCACCATACTAGGCAGCTTCTTCATAGCTAGCGCAATCTCGCTCTCCTCCCGTGTTTTAATTTTAAACAAATACCCCTCTAAAGAAGACTTTAAAGGTTTTGAACATTTTTTTATAAGGAAAATTGGACAGTCCAGGAGTTTGGATGGCATGTCGGTATTGATATAACTTCCGCTACCACTTGGGTTCTCGGGTTTCTTGCTGCTTCAGTGGCGATCAACGTAGTCCTAGCAATAGATGCCCGGCAGGATTTCGGCAGCGATTTCGAAGGAGCCCTGGCCAAGAGCGAAAGCATTAATCATCTACAAATCGGTACCTCAATACTAGATATAGCAGGAAGCACTACTGCATGGCTCGCAACATTTAGATCACTCTTATTTCATATTATTCCATCCATTCTCTCAGAAAGTCCACCAGACGCCATTTCTGGAAACATATTTAGCCTTCTACTTATTTGGACAACTGTTTTAGCTTTACTTCAGATCGGACAAGCCATCCGAATTCGCAGAGTTCCGATGCTTGAACTCCATCAAGCGGAGGAGCATGAGCAGCACATGTTTGAGAAGCTAACTAAATTCCGAAAACATCTGAGTGAACGCGAGGAGCCTGAGAATACTTGGAAAAGTCCTGAACTTTCACTCGCCTGGAGATCTATCTTTTCCCCTTTACCGTTCTTCCTCCTCATTACAATTGCAGTATGGTGGCATCTCGAAGACGAGCCTCGTAAATACAACTTTCCCCTGCAGGTATTCCTTGAAATATACCTATGCTTACTAGGCGGGGTAGTGGTATATTTTTACGCAACTCTAGGAGTTAAAAAAATTTTCAATGACGGCTTTTTCCTGAAACTACTAAGCCGCTCATTGCCTCCGATTCTATTCATCTTTTGGGGATTGTTCTTTCACAGCACAGACAAACACGCGTATTCGGTTGTCATATCTTTAATGTTTCTCATTCCTTTCATCTTTGGTCTCCTTTTTTTCTATTCGGGACGCCACAAGTTTAAGATAGGTCGTTTTAGAATTTTTTTACTGATTTTCAGGAAGGATGCGGGAAAAATTTTTTGGGAAAATATATATAACCAGCTTCTAAAACAGCATGAGGCTGCAGTTTTAGAAGTGGCAGAACGCCGGAAGCTGATTAATGCGCATTCAAGGAGTCGAGCAAAAAGTGACCTCTCCTTTAAAAATTTACTCCGCCATGGAAGGAAAAAGGGTAGCGGAGATTGAGTGCAATGAAAGCAGTGATGGCATCGGCCTTTGGAGCTTAATCCTTATGGGTCATAGGTGTTAACTCTTATCACTAAAAGAATTAATGACGAGATCACTGATCTAGCCCTAAATCGGCACTCAGGGAACATTTCCAAGCTTTTGTTCTAGGGGCGGGACTTGAACGCTGCCTTTATACCTTTCAGGATGCGAGGATTTTGTCGAGGTTTTCGCGGGTGGTGCGGTGGGCGGTGAGGATGTCGCGTACTGGGGTGATGACGCGGGTGCGGGCGACGTCGTCGATGGCTGTGTGGAGTCGTTTTTCGGCGCGGGTGCGGGCGCGGTGGGCTCCGATGCGGGTCCAGGTGCGGGTTAGGAGGGCGAGTAGGAGGGTGGTGAGGGCGCCGGTGGCAAGGAGGAGGGTGGGTAGTGGGATGGGGCCGATGGTGGGGGTGGCTGGTGCGGGGAGTTGGAGGTATCCGATGCCGGCGAGGAGGAGTAGCCAGGTCAGGCCGGTGGCCAGGGCGATGGTGGCTGCCAATTGGAGGGCGCCGATGATGGTCCACCAGGCGGGGCGGCGTTGGCCGAGGTCGACGTTGAGGATGGCTTGGTCGAGGGCGTCGGCGAGGTCGTCGTGGGCGGGGTGGGTGGCTGCGGCGATGGCGTAGGCCCAGGGGCGGGGTAGGCCGGTGATGGCGGTTTCGCCGAGTCGGCGGGTTGCGAGGTCGACGCCGGCGTGGGCGGTGGCGGTGGGGGCTGGTAGGGAGGTGCGGTTGAGGAGTGTGTTGAATTCTTCGGGTGGTGCGGTGGTGGTTTCGGGGTGTCGGTGGGCGTCGAGGCGTAGGCGTTTGAGGGGGTCTGGGGTGAGTTTTTGCCTCCAGCGTAGGGGTGGCCAGCCGGTGGTGGCGGTGGCGCGGCGGCGGTAGTCCTGTTCTACGGCGTCGAGGATGGTGGGTGTGCCGGCGGTTTTGGCGAGGGCGTCGATGAGGTTGGTGGGGGCGTTTTCGGGCAGGGTGGGTTCGGTGTCGGCGACGTGTTCGCGTAGTGCGCGGGCGTGGCGGTGCAGGTCGCCGATGAGGCGTTCGCGGGTGGCGGTTTTGGTGGCGACTGTGGTGGCGACGGTGTGGCCGAGTTCGGTGAGGCCTTGTCCGGTGAGGGTGGAGGTGAGTAGAACGTGGGTGTTGGTGAGTCCGTCTTCGTGGAGGAGTCGTTGGAGGTCGTTGGCGCAGGCTATTTGTTCTTCGTTGGTGAGGCGGTCTGCTTGGTTGAGTAGGACGGTGGAGATGTTGGTGTGGTCGCTGGCGCGGCGTAGGTAGGTGTGGATGAGGGCGTCGGCGTATTTCTGAGGGTCGGTGACCCAGAGGAATGCGTCGGTGAGTTGGAGGAGGCGGTCGACTTCTTCGCGGTGTTCGGTGCGGTAGGAGTCGAAGTCGGGCAGGTCTAGGAGGATGAGTCCGTCGAGGTTGGGGGTGTTGATGCGGGTGGTGGTGCCGGGGGGTACGTGGTGGCGGTTGGGGATGTTGAGCCAGTCGAGGAGTTCTGTGGCTGGGTCGTTTCCCCAGATGGCTGCGGTGGTTGTTGTGGTGGTGGGGCGTAGGCGTCCGACTTCGGAGATGAGGTCGCCGACGAAGGCGTTGAAGAGGGTGGATTTGCCGGATCCGGTGGTTCCGGCGAGGGCGATGACGGTGTGGTTGCCGCTGATGGCTATGCGTTCGCCGGCACGGTCTAAGAGGGTGCGGGTTTGTTCGACGGTGTCGGTGGGTAGGTAGTTGCTGCCGTGTTCGAGGGCCGTGATCATGCCTTCGAGGGCGAGGGTTAGGCGGGTGTTGGGGCCGTTGGTGGGGTCTGGGTTGTTCACCGGGAGGCCTTTACTGTGGCGAGGGCGTCGGCGAGGCGGCGCGGTAGTTGTGGGTCGAGTTCGATGGTGTTGAGGGTGGATCGTATGTCGTTTTCTTCTTCGGTGAGGAGGGTTTGGCAGCGTTCCATGAGGAGTTTGCGGGCTTTGGTGGCGAGGGTGCGGACGGCTTGGTCGCCGAAGACGGCTTCGAGGAGGCGTTGGGCCAGGACGGAGGATCCGCCGGCGATGCCGATTTCGCCTCCGGTGAGGCCGCCGGTTTGGCTGAAGAGTACGAGCATGAGGATGAATCCGATGGTGTTGGTGCCGATGGCGAGGATGCGGGCGGTGGTGCGGCGGTCTTTTCCTTCGGCGCGGACGAGTTCGAGGATGTCGTTTTGCCAGTCGCGGATGAGGCGGTTGGCTTTGTCTTCGAGGTTGGGGTTGGGGCGGTGGAGGTTGGGGTTGGTGTTGATGAGGTGGGTTCCGGCGGGGGTGGTGTCCCAGCGGGTGGTGAGGTCTTCGCGGGCGATGGTGGCGTGGGAGATGAGGAGTTCGGCTACTCCGCTGCGGAGGGCTTCGCCGAGTTCGCTGGCGGGGGTGGGTTTTCCGGTGATGGCTGCGGTGACTCGGTCGCGTAGGCGTCCGAAGCTGATTTCGACGGTTTTGAGGAATTCTCCGGTTCCGACGAATTCGTGCCAGCGGGCGAGGATTTCGCCGCGGAGGAGGGAGCCGTCGGAGAGGGCGATGGTGATGCGTTGGAGGGCGGCGCCGTAGGCGCTGGTGATCATGGCGTCGAGTTGTTGTTTGGTTTGGACTTGCATGGAGTAGGTTTCGGCGACTGTTTTGATGCGGGTGTCGAGGGAGTCGAGTGCGCCGGTGAGGGTTTGTCGGATGAGGAGTGAGCGGGCGCGGGCGTCGGAGCCGAGTCCGTTGAGCCATTCGCGTAGTTGTTGGGTTTGGAATAGGGGTAGGAGTCCGTTGTCGAGGGGGACTTCGGAGATGGTGAATATGGGTGAGTGGCGTAGTCCGTGTTCGATGAGCATGGCGGCGAGGTGTTCGCCGATGGTTTCTTCGGCTCCTGGTGGTACGCGGTCTAGGACGATGGCGATGGAGGTGCCGCGTCCTACTGCTTCGTCGAGCATTTCCCAGGGGACGGCGTCGGCGTATCGGGCTGCGGTGGTGACGAATAGCCATAGGTCGGCGGCGGCGAGGAGTTGTCGGGAGAGGTCGCGGTTGGCTTCGACGATGGAGTCGATGTCGGGGGCGTCGAGGATGGCTATGCCGGCGGGGATGCTGGTGTTGGAGACGAGGTGGATGCTGTTGGGGTCGTTGGTGGGGGTGGTTCCGGTGTTGCGGGCCAGGGTGGGCAGGATGCGTGTGCCGGTGAACCATTGGTTGTCGGTGGGGTGGTGGATGAGGATGCTGGTGCGGGTGGTGGGGCGTAGTACGCCTGATTCGGTGACTTTTTCTCCGACGATGGAGTTAACGAGTGTGGATTTTCCTGACCCGGTGGATCCTCCGACGACGGCGAGGAGGGGGGCGTGGGCGTCGCGGAGTCGGGGAAGTATATAATCGTCGAGTTGAGCTGTGAGGCGGGCGATGTCGGTTCGTGCTTGCGCCGTGCCTTCTCCGTCGAGCGGAAAGGTGGCTGCACCGAGCTGCGCGCGCACGTTTTCTACTCCGCTCAGTAGTTGACCGGTCTCGTTTCCCACTTGCCCATGATCTCTTATTCCGTTGGTGCTGCGAGGTTCGAACACGGCGGGGTGTGTGAATTCGTCGTTTTCGTGTGTTGGTGGCTGTGTTTGTGTGGGGTGTGGCCGGTTCCTTTTGTTTGTTTTTGTTTGCCGTCGTGGCGTTGTGCTGTGAACGCTCATGCTCGGTTCGGGTGAGCCGATGAGGGGGCTGGCGCGCGGTTGCGGGAGAAGTTGTTGAGCTCTTGGCGCCGCGTTTCGCTATGGATGGCGAAGTGGACCTCATGGAGGAGAACGGTCATGTACGAGAGTGTGTTGTCTGGTCCTAGTGGTGTTGGTGTGGGCGTGGTGGCTGCTTTGCAGCAGGCTGCGGCGTTTGCCACGGTTGAGGCGGTGGCGCAGGTACGGAAGTCGACGGTGGGTGATCCGGCTGTGTGGCTGGATGCGCAGCTTGCTGATTTTGCTCAGGGTGGGGTGGTTAACCCTTATGCGGAATTCCTTCTTCGCGCAGCCGGGTTTGTACCTGTGCAACGCTGAGTGTGTTTTCGTTGAGGAGGGCGGTGGCTGCCCAGCGGATGACGGGCCAGGCTTCGCGTAGTTCGCCGCGCCATGCGGCGGTGACGCCGGGCACCCATCCCCAGGAGCGGGTTTCGTCGATGCCGCCGCGGCGTAGAAGGTCGACGACTTTGTGGTTGGCGTCGTCGATGATGTCTGCGTCGGCGCATTGTGCGCTGGCGTGGGCGGGGTCGAAGGCGTCTTTTCCTTGGATGATTTCTACGTCTGCGGCTCCGCATTCGCGTTCGCTCCAGGGTCCTGCGAAGGCGAGGAATGGCGCGGCTGCTGGGTCGACGGCGTTGCGGTCGATGTAGTCGCGTATGTGCAGTGTGGTGGTTGGGGTGGCTCCGCGTAGGGCTGCGGCGATGAGGTGTCCGGCTTGGTGGTAGCTCCAGCCTGTCATGCTGCCCATCATGATGTCGCTGACCGTCACGTAGTTGTTCCCCCCGGGTGGCGACGCCCCCGGTGCAGAGACGCCAGTTGTTGGTGTGGCGCTGTTGTGGCGCCTTTTGAACCCTAAGAGGACATTGAGTTGTGGGGGTGGGGGTTTGTCGACAACTTTTGGGTGTTTGGGGGCGGCGCGGGGGGGTGTCTGGATACCTTCGGGGGGTATGTGCTGCTTCGTTAGACTGGCTGGGCCCTCTTTTTCTCGTGTGTTCACCCAAGTTGCCAGGAGTGCCTGTGCCTGTCGATAGAAGCGATGCGTCAGTGTCAGAGTCGGCGCAGATTTGTTGCACGGATAGTGGCGGGGTTGATCCGGGGTATGTGGGTGAGAAGGAGAGGTATCTCAAGCGGTTGCGTCGGATTGAGGGGCAGGTGCGTGGGATTGCTCGGATGGTTGACGAAGGCCAATACTGTATTGACATTTTGACGCAGATTTCTGCGTTGGATTCAGCTCTAGAGAACGTTGCCTTGGGGTTATTGGAGGATCACCTGCGTCATTGTGTTGCTGATGCTGCCCGTACCGGCGGTGATGTCGCTGACACTAAGCTCACGGAGGCCACTGCGGCTATCCGCAGGCTCGTAAAATCCTGAACCACACCACTAGGTGCGTTACCACTCCCCCACATAGCCCCTACACTTGATCCCGCACAGCCACTTGTGCACTCGCCCCCGTAGCTCAGCTGGACAGAGCAGGAGCCTTCTAATCTCCCGGTCGCAGGTTCGAATCCTGCCGGGGGCGCCATTGATCGCCTATGGCTGCGCGCTCGGCTAGATCAAGATCACCCGATTCTCAGGAGTCGAGTCATGCGCTGTAGCTTTTTGGCTGTTGTTGCTGCTTTGGGATTGTCGGTGCTGGTGGCGCCGGTGGCGGCGGCTGCTCCTGATCCGGGTTCGCAGGGCGGGGTGCATGGCTTGGGTCCGGTGGGTACTGCGACGATGCATGGGGATGCACAGTCCAGTGACACCACGCCGAATCCGGGCCCTGGGTCGCGGGGTGTGAGTAGCGTTTTTTCTGGTAAGCAGGCTGCGTGTCCCACGGTGTTAGCTGATCGTGAGGGCATGGTGTGGTCGCTGTGTACGCAGATCACTAACCGTGCTCCGGTGGTGAATTTGTTGGATTCGACCACTGGGGCGACATTGGCATCGATGCCTGTTGCTAAGGGTGCGCTGCTTGGTGGCGTATATGCGTATGTGGATGATCAGAACCGTTTGGTGATGGTGGATGGTAAGCATCGGCTGTTGAAAATCGGTAAGTCGCGGGCGAGTAATGGGTCGTGGGTGGTTTCTGCTGCGCAGTCGTATGAGATTTCTGCGTTTGTTACCGCTGGTGGCGCTGATTCGGCGGATGCGGTGGTGGGTTTGGCTCCGGATCGGCGGGGGCGTATCTGGTTGGCGACACGGCAGGGCAAGGTGGGGGTGTTTTCTGCTGGTTCCGCAGAGGTGAAGAGTCTGCGTTTGGGGGTTGGTGAGCGTGTAGATAATTCGATTTCGTCATCGCCGCGAGGTGTGGCGATCGCGAGTTCGCATGCGTTGTACATGCTGGATGCTTCTGATGACGGTGTGCCGCGGGTGGTGTGGCGTAAGGGGTATGACCGTGGCAGTGCACGCAAGCCTGGGCAGTTAAGTTGGGGGACGGGGGCTACGCCGACGTTTTTTGGACCGAAGGGCTCTGATGAGTACGTCACGATCACTGATAACGCCGATGAGCAGGAGCATCTGCTGGTGTACAAGGTGTCGGATGGTTCGTTGGTGTGTTCGGCTGGGGTTTTCGCGCGGGGGGCCAGTGGGACGGAGAACTCTGCGATGGGGCATGGCCGATCTGTGATTGTGGCGAGTACGTATGGGTATCCGTATCCGGCGTTGCCTCAGGGGGCTGGCAGGAGTAAGCCTGGGGTGGCCTCGTTTACTGCTGGTGGTATGGAGCGGTTTGAGGTGGCTGCTGATGGGTCGGGGTGTCGGCGTGTGTGGTCTGTTCCGGTGTTGTCTTCTGCGGTGCCTCGTTGGTCTATCGCGGATAACACGATTTACACCATTGTTCGTCCTGCTGCTGGGGTGGTGACGGGCAGCACGTTTGAGGCGGTAACGGTGAATCCGAGTACGGGAGCAGTGACCTCTCGCACGAAGATCGCGCATTCTGCGTTACGGGACACGTTGGAGATGGTTGGCACTATCACTAAGGATGGCGTCTGGTGGCAGGGCGCGATGACGGGTGTGTTCCGCATGCAGGCTAAGTGATTTTATTTTTGCTTTGTGTGGCTACGCGTTTCTTGCACTTTTCTCTAGGGTATGGATGCCGTCAATGGAGTAGTACATCACTACGACGTGCGCAAGTATGCCTGCGGCAACCTGCAGCACTATAGGCATTCCTGTCATTGCGAGGGCAACAAAAATAGCAAGCGGGGACACGAAGCTTACGGTGATCCCAATAAAGGCAGCGAGTGGGTTTTCTCGGTCCATTGGTATTAAAATTCCCACATAGAGGGATATAAGTATTCCGCTGCCGCAGGTCAGGAATGCAATAAGAGTGACCTGGAGGTCTTCGGGTCTCCAGTAGCAGAAAATGAGGAACGGTAGCACACTTACCCAAATGTGTAGAAGCTGGGAGAAAAATAAGTAAAAAATTCTTGGAGTGGGTGGATACGTCCGTTTTTGAGGGCGCGTATATTAGCGGAACCAGAGTAAGCGTAGATGCTTTGAACTGTGAGGACACCTAGTGCCGCTAGGTACATCCCCCCTTCGAGGAAAAGAACTGCCGCCAGCAGGTAAGAGATCACGGTAATGAGAATCGTTTCAGCTCGCCTTGTTGCGGCGGCTACGTAAACCCAGAATATCCCCCGGTTCACTGGTATCAGAATGCGCAGGAATCTTCGCGCGAGAGGAATACGGGCTGGGGCTGAAAAGACGAATAGTGCTGCCAATACGAGGATAGCTCCGATTCCGAGATACCCTGCAGCGAGGGTTCCGTGATGCATGGCGATATAGCTGAAAAGATCCACACCACGCAGGCTTGTTTTATTAGATAGGTAATCTTCGCTCATATCAGAGAGGAGTCGTGGTATTTGCGCACTGTAGGCAAATAGCCATACGCCAACGAGGAGTATGGATATGGTGGCTGAGGTTCGCGTAAATCCGAGGGCCCCGATAAGCCGGATGTGCACGTGGTACAGCACTCCTGTAGTGAAGTAAAAGACCGTGATAGGTAGTGCCATGCATG
The DNA here is from genome assembly GCF_900447215.1 of Dermatophilus congolensis. Lineage (NCBI taxonomy): Bacteria > Bacillati > Actinomycetota > Actinomycetes > Micrococcales > Dermatophilaceae > Dermatophilus > Dermatophilus congolensis. Next base: position 786,023 of record NZ_UFYA01000001.1, on the reverse strand, counting down.
TAATCACGAGGGGAACAGTGGCGATTCCCGCGCTGACTGTCAGTGCGGTTGACAGCGGCAGCATGATTGCGATGACTGCTGCTAGCACCATTGTGGATTCAAATACGGCGAGGAAGAGATTTCACTGACGGTTTGTCGCGGGAAGCTGAAGCGTGAACTGTAAAAATTCACTTGATTTAATGAAGAGTGTTTTTGCGATGATAAAAACGTCAGCACCCATAATGGCAGGGATATGCTTGTTACCTGCAGGATTAGCGCGATGTTTTTTCGGTGATGTTTATTGATTTAAGGAAAAGGTAAGATCCTAGGGAGAAAACCCCGAAAACACCTGCGCCCACCCCAGCAATAGCGATTCGAACTAGGGGTTTACATAGGGGCCCTATATTCAGAACTTTCCGGGTGAAATATCTTACATAAAGAAGAACTAGCACCCATACGGCTTGCGCATCTTCGAGGATGTGGCAGCTGTGCTTTTTTGGCAGCGTTTTTTCATGGGTTTTATTGCTTCTCGAAGACTAGTTCGTCAATGACGTCTCGTAGTCTGCGTTTTTGAGTAGCTATATGTGTTGCATTTAATGTTTCGATGTTTTTTCCGTTTTTGAGTACCCAGATCCGTTGGGTCAGGTTTTCTAGCATGGAGAAGTCGTGGCTGCACACTAAGAAGGCTGCACCTGAGTTATTGAGTTTTTTGATCCATTTTTCTGCTGCGCGTTGTGCTTCCAGGTCGATTCCGTTGAATGTTTCGTCGATGATCGTGAGAGGGCGAGCGAGGAGGACAGCTGAGATGATTTGGGCTTTTTTGCGCATTCCGTGTGAGTAGTCTTCGATGAGTGAGCTACTTCGTCCGGGCATGCCGAATTCTTTGTAGAGGTTTTCTATTTTTCTCGACAGGGGGCAGGTTCTCCGTATAGGGCTGCCAGGGTGGTGAGGTATTCGACGCCGGTGAGGAATTCGGGGAGGTAGTCGTCGCTGGGGAGGTAGAGGGTTGAGCGTTTGGCTTGGTGTGTTGAGTGCTCGTTTTCTGCGATGCGTATGGTTCCGTGTTTGAGTTCGAGTAGGTCGAAGCAGAGTTTGATGAGGGTTGATTTTCCGCTTCCGTTTGGGCCTACGAGTCCGGCTATTTCTCCGGGCTGGACATCAAGGGACACGTTGGTGAGTGCTGTCTGGCCTCCGTTGTAGGCGAATGTGACGTTTTCGACGCTCAACTGACTCAATTTTCCTCCTACACGGCCTTCCTTGGCGAAGACATTACTGTCAGCTGTGATACATCCGATGCGTGTACATCAGATTCACGCGTCGGATGGTTGAGCAGGTGTTTGCTCCTGGCGTGGGGTGGGGAGAATGGTGGGATGAGTGATGTAGAGCTGCCCGATTGGGCTAAACCGCTTGGCATGGTTCCGCACCCAGAGGGTGGTTGGTATGTCGAGACGTACCGTTCTTCGACGGTGATTCCTGGGAGCATGCTTGTGGAGCATGGTGGTGATCGTGCGAGCGCGACGGGCATTCAGTTCATGCTGTTGCCGGGTGAGCAGTCTGCTTGGCATCGAGTGATCTCGGATGAGTTGTGGCTGTATACGCGTGGTGGCCGGGTGGCGCTGGAGTTGGGGGGTGTTGGGGATGTTCCCGAGGTAACGGAAAGGCTTGTGATTGGCCCTGATCCTTCGGCTGGTGACGTGGTTCAGGGGTTGGTTCCAGCTGGGGTGTGGCAGCGTGCGTATCCGTTGGATGCGGAGCCTTCGCTTGTTTCTTGCATTGTCACGCCGGGTTTTGATTTCGCGGATTTTGAGTTGTATCGGGCCTAGCGGGCGCAGGTCTGCTGGTTCGGTGCCGTGACGTTCACACGGCCACCACTGCCTCGCAGTTATTCGGCAGTGGTGGCCGTGTGAAGAGTCAGTGCGTGTGGGGTGTGGCTGCTAGTGGAATTCGCGGGTGTTGGCGAGGACGGGTAGTTCGCGGCGGGCGGTGGTGACGGTGTCGATGTCGATGTCGGCGATGAGGAGTTCGGGGGTGTCGTGTGCGGCGGTGAGGGTTTCTCCGGTGGGGGTGATGATGCGGGAGTGTCCGGCGCCGGTTGGTGCTGTGCTGTTGGTGGTTCCGGCGGGCGCTGCTTGGCCGCAGGCGAGGATGTAGGTGGTGGAGTCGAGTGCGCGGGCGGTGGTGAGGGTTTCCCAGGCGTGGATTTTTCCTACTCCGGTGCCCCATGATGCGGCCACGATGGTGGCGTGGGCGCCGGCTTTGGCGAGGGTGGTGTAGAGGTTGGGGAATCGGATGTCGTAGCAGGTGGTCAGGCCGATGCGCATGTCTGCGATGTCGACGGTGACGGGGGTGTTTCCGGGTTCTACTGTGTCGGATTCGGTGAATCCGAAGGCGTCGTAGAGGTGGATTTTGTCGTAGTGGGTGTCGATGTTTTTCCCGGTGACCAGCAGGGTGTTGCGTACTTTGCCGGGGGTGGTGGCGGGGGTGAACATGCCGACGGCGATAGTGGTGTTGTTGGTGGTGGCGATGTGGCGGATGTGGTTGGCCCAGGGGCCGTCGAGGGGTTCGGCGATGTCGGTGAGGCGGTTGCCGAAGGCGCGCATTGTTGCTTCGGGGAAGATGACGAGGTCGGCGTTGTGGGTGGCGGCTTTGTGGGTCCAGGTGTGTACGAGGTCGAGGTTTGTGTTCAGGTCTCGGGTGGTGGTGATTTGTGCCAACGCGATGCGCATTGTTCTTTCCTCTGTGGTGGTGGGTTAGCCCAGTACGGCGCGTGCGGCTGTCATGGCTTCGAGGAGGCGTCGTTCTTCGGCGGGGGCGCCGGGGCCGGCACTGCCGTTGGTCATGCGGCGGCGGAGCATGGCTAGTTCGACGGCATCGTCTTGGAAGTCGCGCATGGCTGTTTTGCCTTCTCGTCCGCCGACGGTGTGGGCCCAGGATCGTGCGGTGCGGCGTTCGGAGATGCTGGTGAGCATGCGTACTTCGGCTGGGGAGATCCATCCGTAGTCGGCGTAGACGGTCAGGTGGCTGCGGATGAGGCCGCGTTCGCGTACGCGTACCCAGATCGCGAAGGCGGTGAATGCGGCGAAGATGGGCATTTGGAATACGAGGTAGGCGGACCAGAATCCACCTGCGCCGGTGACGGAGGAGAGGTTCCAGGCGGCATGGAGGGTCATGGCTGCGCAGAGGCCTAGTGGCGGGATGATGCAGCGTAGGAGGGGGCCGCGGTGCAGACTCCAGCCGAGTGCCACGCCGGTGACGCCGGTGAATAGGGGGTGGGCGAATGGGGAGATGAGGCCGCGGATGACGAAGACGGCTACGAGGCCTTCGGTGCCGTTCTCGTTGAAGGCGCGGCCGAGGTAGAGGATGTTTTCGGCGAATGCGAAACCGCAGGCGATGACGCCGGCGTAGACGATTCCGTCGATGATTCCGTCGAACTCTTCACGTCGCCAGAACAGGATGAATAGCAGGCCTGCTCCTTTGAGTGATTCTTCCACGATGGGGGCTACGAGTACGGCGCTGACGGCGTCTGGGTCGGCGGTGGCTGAGGCTAGGAGCAGGGTGGATCCGGTGTTGAGGGCTAGGGCGGTTCCGGTGGCGATGACTGCGCCCCAGAGGAAGGCGAGCATGACCATGGCGGGGGGTTCGGCTTCGTAGGCGTCGAGCCAGAGCAGTAGTGGCATGACGATGCCTACGGGCAGCAGAGACACGGTCAGGGCGAGTAGTCCGGTGGCTCCGCCGAGTTCGAGTCCGATGACGGTGGGTAGGAGCCATCCGGTGACACCGAATGCGAGAAGAACGGCAGCGAAGACAAAGCCGCGGCGGAGGCGTTGTCGCCGTGAGCGTTGGGCGCGCACGGTTTGTGTGGTGGTGGGGTGCGTGGACCGCTGGTCCATTCCTGGGTCTCCTTGGGCTGTGCGCTGAGGGTGCCGGGGCCGTGGCGTGCTGATCCACGATGTGGATCAAGAGTACGTGCCGTTGGTGTCGGAGTCGGAAAGGCCGCAGGGACGGGTGCGTAACCTGGTGCGGTGAGCAATTCTGCGAAGAGTGTTAATGACCGCATCGTGTGGATCGACTGCGAGATGACGGGTTTGTCTTTGGAGCATGACGCCTTGATTGAGGTGGCTGCAATTGTGACGAACTTTGATCTTGAGCCGTTGGATGAGGGGGTTGATGTGATCATCAAGCCTCCGGCGGAGGCGTTGGCTCAGATGAATGATTTTGTGCATCAGATGCATGTCGACTCGGGTTTGCTTGCCGAGTTGGATGGTGGGGTGTCGCTGGATGAGGCGCAGCGGCAGGTTCTTGCGTATGTGCGTGGTCATGCTCCTGAGGCGGGTAAGGCGCCTTTGGGGGGTAACACGGTGGGCACGGATCGGTCGTTTTTGGCGCGGGATATGCCTGAGTTGGAGGGGCATCTTCATTACCGGAATATTGATGTGAGTTCGGTGAAGGAGTTGTCGCGTCGGTGGTTCCCGCGGGCGTATTTCAATGCGCCGGCTAAGCAGGGTGGGCACCGGGCATTGGGGGATATTCGGGACAGCATCAATGAGCTGCGGTATTACCGTGAGGCGGTATTTGTGGCTGATCCGGGGCCGGATTCTGCGACGGCTAAGGAGATCGCGGCGCGGCATGAGTTGCCGGTTCCTGATGGTGGTGCTGGGGTGTCCTGAGTGGGTATGGACACCACGGTTTTCCCACTCGATTTTGAGTCAGGCGGGTTTGTGCCGTAAGTTCGTCTCGTTCGGTTTCACCGGCAACGGATCGCCCGCATCGTTGATGTGAGCGTTTTCGATGGTGGGTGTAGCTCAGCTGGTAGAGCACCTGGTTGTGGTCCAGGTGGTCGCGGGTTCAAGTCCCGTCACTCACCCCACAAAAGTAGGCCCCCGCGGATATCTGCGGGGGCCTACTTCGTGTCCTGGCGCCTGGTGGGTTGAGGCACCATGGCGGGTGGTTATTGCTTGCGTTTGTGGCGGGCGAGGAGGATTGCTCCGCCGACGAGGAGCGCGGCTGCTGCAGCCGCGCCGATAAGCCATGGTTTCGCGCCCTCTGAAGCGTTTTCTGGGGTGTTGGTGTCTGTGGGGGCCGGTGCGGGGTTGGTAGCGCTGCTGGAGGCTGCTGGCGCGGGCGCAGAGGGTGTGGATGTTGTTGCCGGCACGGTGAAAGTCACTTCTCCTCCGACGGGGTGCCCGTCAGCGGAAACGATGCGGTATTTCGCTTTCACGGATGGGCCGGCGAGGCCTTGGGGGATGGCGGCGGTTACTTTTTCGCCTTTGGTTTGTATATCTGTGGCGGGGTGGGGTTTGCCGTCATTGCCGACCAGAACGATCTGGGAGAACTGAGAGTTGATCTCTTCATTGAAGGTGAAAGTGACCGAGCTAGGCATGGCGTCTAGGCGAGCACCGTTTTCTGGGTTTGAGTCGACCAGTTGTGAGTGTGCCCATGCTGGGGATGCCATCAGGAAGCACAACAGGGAAACTGCGGCCGTAGTGAGAGATCTTCTCAGGGGTAGCGTGAGAGTTTTTTTAACGGGGTGGTTCAGGTGAGGGTGCGTAGCCGGACGCGACATGAGAGATCTCCTTCACACAACAAAGGTCACACCCGATCCTGCCATGTCGATTCTCCGCTGTGAGGGCACGAAAAACCCAGCAGGATTAGCTGCTGGGTTTGCTTGTGCGCCATCAGGGACTCGAACCCCGAACCAATTGATTAAGAGTCAACTGCTCTGCCTATTGAGCTAATGGCGCTTGGTCTTCAGTTTGTGTCTCGGTTAGCTGATCTTTGTGATCGCTTTCCAGGCCTCGCCCCGACGACTCCTGAAACATTACACGGCTCTGCGGGAAGAGCAAAATTCACTGCTCACCACAAGCGACACACCGGCACCACCTGCCCTCATCAGGGGTATCTCGATGCGGCGCGGCGCCCTCCTTGCAACGCATGAAGAAGGGCGCCCCGGTGAAAACTTCAGCGATATTCACAGATACAGGCCAGCGGCAGCATCATCGCCAGGCGCAGCCCGCACCGCATGCAGATCACGCTCACGCGCCAACACATACCGCACGCCATCAAGCTCCACATCAGGCTGCTCGCTAGGGTCAAACAGCGCGTAATCCTCCAAAGAGACCTGCCGCACATGCTGCCCCACAGCAACAACCTCCGCCCAGGCAAGCCTCTTACCAAGGCTGGCCGTGGCAGGAATCAACAATCCCCCGCCAGACTGCCGCTCACCCTCTTTATCCTCAGGCCGCAGCAACACTCGGTCACCGAGCATCCGGATCGGCAATCCAGATGAGGTTCGTGCCTCCGCTGCCACTTCAGCCACGCGCACGACGTGCGATAGCCACAGCAGTCAAACCGACCACCACGATCGCTGCCGGGGCAATCACCTCAAGACGAGGCTCACCATGCTCATTCTTCACAGCCTTGTTCAGCGTTTCCCGCGCAGACTCAGCCTGGCGAGCGACAATCGTCTTCGGCTTGACTCGGTATGCCAGCTCGTCGACCGTCGCGGCCAAACGGTTCCGGGACCGGACAATGTCGTTCTCGATCTCTTGGGGAGAACGGGTGCCGTTGCTCATGGCTTGCCTTTCGATAGAGATGGTCGGTTAAACCCTCAATCCGACGATAATCTACTGACGCGGAACAGGCCTCCCCCGCGACGCGACCTTCCGCCCAACGGTTATCGCAGCACCCTTTACCCCGCGAACCGCTACCCATTCATTCACTCACAGGAGCCATGCATGCCCCGTCTCGAAACCGGCCAAAAAGCCCCCGAGTTCTCTCTCACCGCCGCCGACGGGTCCACCGTTTCCCTCGCCGACTACGCAGGCCGCAAACTCATCATCTTCTTCTACCCCGCCGCGATGACCCCTGGATGCACCAAAGAAGCATGTGACTTCCGTGACTCGCTCGCACCCCTGCAGCAAGCCGGATACGACGTGATCGGCATCAGCCCCGACTCCCCCGAAAAACTCACCAAGTTCATTGAGCGCGATGCCCTCACCTACCCCTTGCTGTCTGACCCAGACAAAACCGTCGCCGACGCCTACGGCGCCTACGGCGAGAAGAAGCTCTACGGCAAGGTATCGATCGGCATTATTCGCTCCACCATCGTCATCGACACCGACGGCACCGTAGAGCTCGCCCGCTACAACGTGAAAGCAACCGGGCACGTCGCATCCTTGACTAAACAGATGAAACTCAACCTCACCTGAAGCCTCCACTCCCCCGCTGACCACGCCGATTCCCACCTTCGGCGCCAATACCGGTAAGGTCAGTGGGCAGACGCGCCAGTGGTGGAATTGGCAGACACGCAGGATTTAGGTTCCTGTGCCTCCGGGCGTGCGGGTTCAACTCCCGCCTGGCGCACTCTTTCTTCACTCACCAACACGGCCTCACGGGCCGTGTCCCGTTTTTTGAGAGGCCCCAAACGAGGGCGCGCGGCATCGAAATCTTCAATTTCTTCTTTAAATCACCAAGAAACGGCGCGTCGTTTCTTGAGTTACCAGCTCAGTTTCCTTCTCTCTCGCACGATGAGGCATACGGAGCCCCCGCTCCGCTGTGCCATCACGTAGACCGGACGACCCTCGCCGGCGAACACCCCGCCACGTCGAGACCAGTCCGACGCAGGAGAACCCGACATGCAATCATCAGGACCTTTCGACCTTATCGGCGAGCTGCCTGTACATGCCCTCACCTTGCACGCCACCGTCGTCTTACTCCCCCTGGCCCTCATCGCCCTGGTTGCAGTCATCTTCACCAAGCGCATCCAGCCTCGTCTACGCACCCCCATCACCATCGTGGTGATGCTGGTGGGTCTGCTCACACTCGTTACTAAAGAATCTGGCGAAGCCCTCGAGCACCGCATCGGCGACCCCGGCGTGCACGCCGAATACGCAGACATCCTCACCCTCGTCACTGGCCTCACGGTACTCGCCACCATGCTTTGGTGGCTCTTAGGGTTTTTCGCTGCGCGAAAAACCCACCAAGCTGACTCACCTGAACCTCTCCATACGGAAGAAAGCACGGCAGAACCGCACCGCAAAACCCCTTCTGCCTCCCCTATGCTTTCAATTGCGTCTCAAATGCTTAGCCTGCTCATCGCTGTACTTTCAGTTGCCACGCTGATTCTTGTCGTCATGGTTGGCCACACCGGCGCCACCGCTACCTGGAAAGACCAAATCTCTAACACCACCCCCACTTCCGGATTGCAAGGCGAAGACAGCACTACGTCCTCTACTGCCCCCTCATCGACTTCCACACCTACCGGACCATCAGGGCACTTGTCCCCCTCCCCCACGCGAGGCGCCACCCCAACTCCCACAGGCACCCGCCGCCCCATCACAATGGCACAGGTGAAGCAGCACTCGACATCATCGAGCTGCTGGGTCAGCATCAACAACAAGGTCTACGACCTCACAGCATGGATTTCACGGCACCCCGGCGGCCCTGGACGCATCAAGAGCCTGTGCGGCACCGACGCCACCGCTAAATTCTCGGAAAAGCACGGTCAGGAGCGCGACCCTAACCAGGTTCTAGCCAAATACCTCATCGGCGCTTTGGTTACTGAACACCAGTTCCCGCCCCGCGTCCGGTAACCACTACCCCGGCGAGGAACAGGAGCGATGCGCTACCGGACTCGTAGAGTGCGTGTCGATTCCTGCACCACACCATCGGGCATGTTGATCAACAGTCGATATGTCACTACTGCGGGTCGATCTGGCAGCACCGCGCGGGTGCGTGACCGGTTGTTGTTCCTGATTCCTGGCCCACGCCAGGTGTACTTCTGCACCCCTGGAATGACAGGGACACTCAGAGCCAGGGCTCGCCCCGGTTTTGGTTTGCCTCGAACAGCGATCGGTGCCCCTTGCGCAGCAGACAGCATGGGAGTGCGGTCCAGGAAAACCGAATCGGCAACATTCCAGTGCGATGCCAGGTAGCCGCCGCGGCGGGGTGCGGTAGAGAAGTAGTCATCACCGCCGCAGTCGAGCAACCCCACATGCTCGAGGCCACATACCGGGCGCAGCCGGGTTGTCGGGGTTTCGCGGTAGCACATCAGGTCGTTGGCGTCGTCGCAGTGATATTTACCGGACGCGTGCGGTGCGTCTGGCTGCACCCCACCGAGCATGTGCACCAACTCGTGTGCCGCCACAGACCAGTCCGGTGAGCTCCAGCAGGTTTCGTCGATACGGGCGTGGGCGGTGTAGCGGCCGTTGCTGGCATTGTCGCGGTGTGATGAGTCTCTGTAGATCGTGGAGACACCGCAGATGTTCCGGGATTGGGCAAAGACGAGGTATTTGCGTTGGGGTGACCCCATTCCTTGGGCGAGGAGTGCTTTTTCGGTGGTTTCTATGCCGGTGGATGCAGTGAAGGTTCCGGGGGGGGCACGGTGATGGTGGCGATGTGGGGGCGGCAATGTGTGCTGACCCAGCGGACTCGGCGTCCGCTTCCGGTTTTTCTGGCGGACAGGTCGAAGGTGGAGTCGATGCGGGCTAGTTCGCGGCGGATGATGGGTTCGGCGCGGTGGAATTGGCTGTGTGTGCCAGCTTCGTGGGCGTAGACGGCTTGGACACGGGCGCCGTCGTTCCCGGTGCCGCTGCAGGTTGGGGTGAGGTCACGCCATAGGGCACTGGTGGGCTGGTGGTGTGGTGGGGTTGTGGTTGGGGTGTTTTCTACGGCTGCGCCTCCGATGGCTGGTGCGCCGATCATGGTGGCTGCCGTGAAAAGAGCAGCAATGATGTGTGTGATCGTGACAGGCACGATGATCCCCCAAACCTCAGCATCCCCCGAGCCGAAATTTTTCGCGTCGCTACTGGTGTAGCGCGCACCGGCTAAACATAGCGGCACAGGGGGCGTATATGAGAACTCTCGGGGTTGGGGCGGCGTCCCACTTTCTGTATATGAAAGCGGGACGCCGTTTGTGAGGGGGGGTTATCCGAGGAATTCGCGTAGGTCGGCTGCTAGGGCAGCGAAAGCTTTACCTCGATGGGAACGTTCGTTTTTCTCTTGTGGGGATAGTTCAGCGGAAGTGCGAGTGTCTCCGTCGACAAGGAGGATGGGGTCGTATCCGAATCCGTTAGTTCCGCGGGGTTCACGCACGATAGTGCCGGTGAATCGGCCCATGCGTACGGCTGAACGGCCGTCGGGAAGGACGAGTACTGCTGCACACACGAAAGCGGCTGCGCGGTGTTCGTCTGGCACGTCGGCGATTTGGGCTAAGAGCAGGTCAAGGTTTGCCTGGTCATCTCCGTGCTTCCCGGACCAGCGTGCACTGAACACTCCTGGGGCTCCGCCGAGAACATCGACCGCTAGCCCGGAGTCGTCGGCGAGGCAAGGAAGCCCCGTGGCGGCGACGGCCGCTTGTGCTTTAAGGAGAGCGTTGGCTTGGAATGTCACTCCGGTTTCGACGACGTCGTGGGCATCGGGGAATGCATCAATGCCCACGAGTTCGAGGTCAAGGTCGGTGAGCACGTCGGCGAAGATATCGCGTAGTTCGTTGACTTTGCCGGCGTTGCGGGTTGCCAGGACGATACGGCGGCTCACATCTGCTCCCGCGGGGTGGCTTCGAGTGCTTCTTGCTGGCGGCGGGTGAGTTCAGCGCATCCGGTGGTGGCAAGGTCTAGGAGTGCGCCGAGGAGTTCACGGTCAAAGGGGTCACCTTCGGCTGTTCCTTGCACTTCGACGAAGCGGCCATCGCCGGTCATGACGATGTTCATGTCGGTGTCAGCTGTGGAGTCTTCTGGGTAGTCGAGGTCCAGGACTGGGTGTCCTTCGACGACGCCGACGCTTACTGCGGCTATGGAGCCGGTGATGGGGGTGGCGGAGGGACGGATGGCACCCATTCTCCGTCCGGCGCGGACTGCGTCGACGAGGGCGACGTAAGCGCCGGTGATAGCTGCTGTGCGGGTTCCTCCGTCAGCTTGGAGTACGTCACAGTCCAGAACGATGGTGTTTTCGCCGAGTTGTTTTAGGTCGACGCAGGCGCGCAGGCTGCGCCCGATGAGTCGGGAGATTTCGTGGGTGCGGCCTCCGATTTTTCCTTTGCGGGATTCGCGGTCGCTGCGGGTGTTGGTGGCGCGGGGAAGCATGGCGTATTCGGCGGTGAGCCAACCGGTTCCGCTGCCTTTTTTCCATCGCGGGACTCCTTCGGTAAAAGAGGCTGCGCATAGGACACGGGTGCGGCCGAATTCGACGAGCACGCTGCCTTCGGCGTGGTCGAGCCAGTTACGGGTGATGCGTACTTCGCGGAGTTGGTCGTCTAGTCGTCCGTCGTGTCGAGTCATGAACTCACCGTATCGGTGCGGGCGTTTTGGTGGTGGGTGCAGCTGTCACCGTGTGACAGTGAAGCGTTGTCCGGGGTGGCAGAGTTCCACGTTGGGCCAGAGCGTGGCGGCTTGTGCTCGGCAGATTTCGGGGTCGTTCCAGGCAGGGATATGGGTTAAGACAAGACGTTTGATGCCCCCTGCGGTCAGGGCTGCTTGGGCGACGGCGCGCCCGTGCATGTGGATACCTGGGACGGTGTCGCGGCCTTCGATGAAGGCACTGTCGGCGAGCACGAGGTCTGCATTCCGCAGCAGGGGGGTGAGGTTGGGGGTGGTGTCGGTGTCGCCGGTGTAGGCGAAGATGGCGCCGTCAGCTTCGATTCGAAATCCGAAGGTGGTGACAGGGTGGCGCATACGGATGGGGGTGATGTGGAATGGGCCGATTCGGAGGGGGGTGCGGTCGATGAGGTCGGTGAAGATGTATCGGTCGGTGAGGGGCTCGGTTTCGTCAACGTGGTAGGCCCGGGCGAGTCGTTCTGCAGCGCCAGGGGGTGCGTGGACGGGCATGGGGTTATCTCGACGGCGGGTGGGGTGATGGCTGAGCAGCACGTATAGGGGGCATATGTCGAGGCAGTGGTCGGGGTGCAGGTGAGTGAGCAGGACTGCGTCGAGGTCAGCGGGTTCGATGTAGCGTTGCAGGTATCCCAGGGATCCGCTGCCTAGGTCCAGCACGATGTTCCAGGTTCGTCCGTGGTGTTCGGCTTGTACTAGGTAGCACGATGCGGCCGATTGTGGCCCAGGGTAACTGCCCGAATTACCGACGGCGGTGACGAACACGTACTTCCTCCTTGAGCAGTGCGGGCAGGGTTGACCGCGGCTGGCTATCCAATGCCCAGTTAGGGCTGGGCTGATACCGCATTCCCTTCGGCCTGGACGCTGTCGACTTCCGGCCCGAGGAACCGGCTTGCTAGACGTGCGAATTCGGCTGGGTCACCCGTGGTGTTGAAGGTGTGTATGGGTGGGGTGGCGGTGTCAGGACGCAGTGCATCACGATCGGCGAGGATGCGGTACACGTCCCGCGCCGTTTCTTCGGCAGAAGAGACTAGTGTCACGGATTCGCCGACGACGTAACTGATCACGCCGGTCAGGAGTGGGTAGTGGGTGCATCCGAGGATGAGAGTGTCGACGCCGCGTTCGATGAGTGGGTCGAGGTATTCGTGGGCGACCTGGTGGAGTTCTTCTCCGCTGGTGGTGCCTTGTTCCACGAATTCCACGAATCGTGGGCATGGCTGGCTGACGACGGTGAGCTGGGGAGCTGCGGCGAAGGCGTCAATGTAAGCCCGTGATTTGTGGGTTCCTTCGGTCGATATGACGCCGACCGATCCATTTCGGGTTATGGCTGCGGCGCGGCGCACTGCAGGACGGATCACTTCTACGACAGGCACGTCGTAGCGTTCGCGGGCATCATGCAGGACTGCAGCGCTGGCTGTGTTGCACGCGATGACAAGGATTTTGACACCTTTGTCGACTAGGCGGTCCAAGCAGGAGAGGGCGTATTCGCGGGTTTGGGCGATGGGCCGGGGACCGTAGGGAGCCCTGGCCGTGTCTCCGAGGTAGGCGATCGACTCGTTGGGAAGCTGGTCCAGCACTGCGCGGGCGACGGTGAGGCCGCCGAGGCTGGAGTCGAAGATGCCGATGGGTGCGTCGCGTTCAACCACGAGGTGAATATATGCGCTCGTGGGTGACTACCACCTATTTGCAGAGTCGGCTAGGGCTGCCGGATTGCTGGATCAGGTTAGTGAGCTGGCGAGGGTTTCTTGCAGCCAGGTGAGGAAGTCGTAGGTGAGGATCAGCGCTGTGGCGTCGTTCATCTGGCCGTCTTGGATTGCTTGTTCGAGCCGTTCAACATCCTCTTCGTCGTGGAGCCCTAGACGTTCAGCTAGGACCAGTCGAAGGTCGGTGAGGGCGATGAGCACGGTGACGGCTGTGTCTTCGTCGATGTTTAGAGGGGTTCCGTCGGGGCGGAGGGTGTCTGCGGCGGCGTGAAGGCGGTTCAGTTTGGTGCGGCGGACGGTGTCGCCGGACCAGGCACGGAATTCGGCTGCGGCGAGTGGGTCATCGTGGTGAGCATCAGGTAGGAGGCGTCCGAGGGCGGGGTCGGCGGCTAGAGCGTTCTCGTTGATGAACCCTGTGGTTGGGGGGTTGCTGCTGGGGTCCTGACTGGTGGGGCCTAACCCGGCGGCGGTCATCATGCGTTCGAATTCACCTCCCATGTCGCCGGTGCTGTCCTCGCTGTCTGGGTGGTGGTTTTCGGGCTCGGCTGGTGCGGCCTGTTCCAGGAGTTCGGCGGTCTGTTCGATGAGGCCGACGATGATTTCGCGTTCTTCGTCGTCAAGGTCTGCGACAAAGCGGTCGCCGTCACGAGTAAATCCGTAGTTCATCATTCGTCTTTCTGGAATGTGGCCCATAGGCCGTAGCTCTGTAGCGCTTCGACGTGGCGTTCCATTTGTTCACGAGGTCCGGTTGCAACCACGGCGCGGCCTTTGTGGTGTACGTCCAGCATGAGGGCGGTTGCTTTGTCTTTGCTGTAGCCGAAGTAGGTCTGGAATACGTATGTCACGTATGACATGAGGTTCACTGGGTCGTTCCACACCAGCGTGATCCATGGGGTGTCTGGGAGTTGATCCATCTCGGGTAGTTCGAGGGTGGCTGTCCCCTCGGATGGGCCCGTGGGTGCGGTGCTCATCACCTCGGGGTGTTGTGTGGGCGTCATGGTGTCCTCAACGATCGGGGTGTGGTGTAGGAGGCTTGTGGTGGTGTGGTTGTAGAAACAGGGTAGAACGCAGTGAAGCGTGATAGATCACACCACTTCGTTGAGGTAGTGATGGGTTTTTTCACTGTGGTCTGTGTGGAACGCACTAGGGGCGTCACTTCTTCTTCGAGGAAGCGCCTAGGGTGTCGGCTGTGATCAGTACGGCGTTGTTGACAGACCATTACGAGTTGACGATGGTGCAGGCTGCGCTCCGTTCAGGGGCGGCGCATCGTCGGAGTGTGTTCGAGCTTTTCGGGCGCCGTCTTCCAGAGGGGCGTCGATACGGCGTCGTGGCTGGGACTGGGCGTTTATTGAATGCTTTGCAGAATTTCCGTTTCGGGGATGAGGAGTTGTCATTCCTGCGGGAGAACAAGGTGGTGGATGCAGACACCTTGGAGTTCCTCGCGAATTTCCGTTTCTCAGGCGATATTTGGGGCTATCCCGAGGGTGAGGTGTTTTTCCCTGGTTCTCCGTTGCTCATTGTGGAGAGCACGTTCGCTGAGGCGGTGCTGCTTGAGACAGTGGCATTGTCGATCTACAACTTTGATTGCGCGGTGGCTGGTGCGGCTTCGCGGATGGCTACGGCTGCCGGGGCACGGCCTTTGATCGAGATGGGAGCTCGTCGTACGCATGAGCAGGCGGCGGTGGCAGCCTCGCGTGCGGCATATATCTGTGGCTTCAACACGACAAGTGATTTGGAGGCTGGCCGTAGACACGGCATCCCTACTGCGGGGACGAGTGCGCACTCGTTTGCGTTGCTGCATGACTCCGAAGAGGAAGCATTCGCGGCGCAGGTGGCGAGCATGGGCAAGGGGACCACGCTTTTGGTCGATACCTACGATGTGCGTCGTGCTGTGGAGACGGCGGTGCGTATCGCTGGGCCTGAATTGGGTGGGGTTCGGATCGATTCGGGTGATTTGGTGACTCAGGCACGTGAGGTGCGTGCCCAGCTTGATGAGTTGGGGGCTACTCAGACACGCATTGTTGTGACCTCGGATTTGGATGAGTATGCGATTGCTGCTTTGGCGGCTGCGCCTGTGGATGTGTATGGCGTGGGGACGCAGCTTGTGACCGGTTCGGGAGCCCCCACTGCGGGGCTGGTGTACAAGCTTGTCGCGCATGAGAACTCGGCGGGGACGATGGTGAATGTGGCCAAGCGGAGCGTCGCGAAGGATTCAGTAGGTGGCCGTAAGGTCGCGGCGCGGCGGTTGGGTGCTGATGGTATTGCTGAGGCCGAGGTGATTGGTATCGGTGAGGCTCCCGCCATGGGGTCGAATGATCGACTGCTGCTGGTTCCGTTGGTTCAGGGCGGCCAGATCGTGGCGCAGGATGATCCGCATGCGGCACGCCAGCGGCGTTTGGCTGCGTTGGCGGAGTTGCCGAGTAAGGCATTGCGGTTGTCGAAAGGGTCACCGGTCATTCCGACGATGTGGGTCGAGGGTGACCAGACGGTGCGGATTGTCGGTGACATCCCTGGCTGAGGTGTGTGCCTACTGTGAGTCAGGCTCCCCTGCTTTGTGTTATAGCACAGGGGGCCTGGCGCACAGCGTTAGTCACCACTGTTGCGTGCCTCGAGTGATACGTATGACTTCAGTGGTGGCGATTTTGTCGTGCAGTGCCTGGCGTTGTTTGTCCCAGAGTGGCCAGGCGAAACTGGCTACTTGGAATCCGAGGGCTAGAGCCCCCAGCAGGGGCAAACCGCCGACCATGCTGTAGATGTTTTTGATGACGGCTCGGCGCAGTGCTGGGGCCCACCCGAGAGTGCCTGTGTGACCGTATCCGCGTACCCGTAGCCCTAGGAGTAGTTTACCGACGCCGCCGCCCCATTGACGCACGGTGACGACTTCGTAGGTGAGTCTGATGAGGACGAGCATCAAACTGGCGCTAGCTAGCGCCGAGAGGAGTTCTTGGGGCATTTCTGGCGGGGTGGTGCCGCCTTGTTGAGCTACGGCTACGGTGCGTTCAATCCATGCCTGCAGTTGCGGTAGGGCTGCAGATATGGGGGTGTAGAGGAAGGGCAGCGCGATGGCGGCGAGAACAAAAACGTCGATGATGTAAGCCATTGCTCGGCGCCACCAGTGGGCGAGTTCGTGCCCGTCGGCGGCGATGATTCCCATGCCGCGCCATGCTCCGCTGGCGGTGCGCATGCCGTTTCCCCCTGGTGGGTTCAGGGGGAATGTGGTGGGTTGGGTGACTGGTGTGGTTGGGGGTTGGTCGGTGCGGTTTTGCGGTGGGCGGCGAAGCGCTGTGTGTTCAGTCCATAGGACTCCGTCCCAGTAGCGGAGCAGCTCGGGGTCGTCGGGGTCGTCGTACCAGCCGGAAGGGCGCGCATCCATGAGACAAGTTTTCCATGCGCAACGGCATTGATTTGATCTCTACTGCTGAGTTCGCCGCGCGCTGATCCGTCGAATCTTTTGGGTCGGCGCGCAGCGTGCGTAGTTCAGCGGCGTCCTACGAACCAGTTACGGATTTTGTTGATGCGGGCTTGCACTTGTTCTGCGGTGGCTTCGTCCACGGCTGGCCCTCCACAGGTGCTGCGCAGGTCGAGGTGGATTTGGGCGTGGGCTTTGCCGGTTTTGCGGGCGTAGGCCGCCACGAGGGAGTTCAGTTCTTTGCGGTGAGCGGTCAGTGCGCGGTGCGCGGCGAGGGGTTCGTCGTGTTGTTGCGCTTTGTCTCGTGAGGCGCGTTTGCTGGAGCGTTTGAGTTGGGCGGTTTGTCGTTGTCGTAGCAGTTGAGAGACCTGGTCGGGTTCGAGTAAGCCAGGAAGACCTAGGTAGTCGGCTTCGTCTTCGGAGCCGACTACTCCTCCCATGCCGAACTGTTCGGCATCGAAGAGGACGTGGTCCAGGTGGGCATCAGATTCGAGGGCTTCGAATTTCGGGGCGTCGAAGTCAACTGTTTTTTCTGTGCGATTGGCTGCCTCGATAAGGGAGTCTTCTTGCCAGATTTCGTCGCGCCCTTCTTTCTGGGGGCGGTCTAGGGCGTGGTCGCGTTGGGCTTCCATGCTGGCGGCGTGGCTGAGTAGAACAGGCACGGTGGGCAGGAAGACACTGGCTGTTTCCCCGCGGCGCCGTGCTCGCACGAACCGTCCCACGGCTTGGGCGAAGTACAAAGGCGTGGAGGTGCTGGTGGCGTAGACCCCTACAGCCAGGCGGGGCACGTCAACACCTTCAGAGACCATCCGGACTGCAACCATCCACCGGTCTTCGCTGGCGGCGAACGCTTCGATTTTTTTACCTGCCGTGCCGTCGTCGGATAGCACGACAGTGGGACTGATTCCTGTCATTTCGGTGAGCACTTTGGCGTAGGCGCGCGCTTTGGTCTGGTTGGAGGCAATCACCAGACCCCCTGCGTCGGGGACGTGCCTACGCACTTCGGAGAGGCGTTTATCGGCGGCGCGCAGTACGGAGGGGATCCATTCACCTTTGGGGTCTAGAGCGGTGCGCCAAGCGTGTTTGATGACGTCTTTGGTGGCTGGTTCTCCGAGTTGGGCGGCGATTTCGTCGCCTGCGCTGGTGCGCCATCGCATGGCTCCGCCGTAGGCGAGGAAGAGCACGGGGCGCACAACACCATCACGCAGGGCGTCAGCGTATCCGTATGTGTAGTCGGCCTCTGATCTGCGGATCCCTTCGCTATCGGGGGCGTATCTGACGAAAGGGATGGGGCTGGTGTCGCTACGGAACGGGGTTCCGGTCAGGCAAAGTCGTCGGGTGGCGCCGGTGAACGCTTCTCGCATCGCGTCCCCCCAGGCCAGAGCGTCCCCGCCGTGATGGACCTCGTCCATGATGACCAGGGTGCGGTGCCGTTGCACGATCTGTTCGTAAACGGTGGGACGGCTGGCTACTCCGGCGTATGTGACGGCCACGCCAATGTAGTCCTTGCTGAGGGCTGCGCCGGAGTTGCTGTAGGTGGGGTTGATTTGCACGCCGACGCGTGCGGCAGCGTCGGCCCATTGGGTTTTGAGGTGTTCGGTTGGAGCGACAACGATGACTCGCTCTACTTCGCCACGGGCGAGGAGCTCGGTGGCGATACGCAAAGCGAACGTGGTTTTACCGGCGCCGGGGGTAGCGACAGCGAGGAAGTCACGTGGGGAGTTCTCCAGGTACTTCGCTAACGCTTCGGCCTGCCATGCCCGCAATTTCGTGGCGGTACCCCAAGCAGCCTTCGCTGGGAAGGACGGAGACAAATGCGATGCGGCAGAAGTACTCATATCGGACCTGACTGTATCCCGACCACCTCACTTCAGCCCGCCGTCCACGCCTCGTTGTCCGTCGAAGGGTTGCGCATGAAAGGCACCCGCGTGGGGCGTGGCTTCGGAGCTGGGTTCGGTAGCCGGGGTTCCTTCCCGGCCTACCTCACTCTTTGGGGTTGTCTCCGCCGTCTTGGGGGTCGCGCAGTCCTTCGTAGATTTCTTTGCACATGGGGCATACCGGGAACCGGTTCGGGTCGCGTCCGGGAACCCACACTTTGCCGCATAGCGCGATGACTGGCTCGCCTGTGACTGCGGAGGAGGTGATTTTTTCTTTGCGTACGTAGTGGGCAAACCGTTCGTGATCGCCGTCGTCGAGGCGGTAATCGGGCTCGGCCTGTGTGCGTTCCAGGGTGGAGGTCGAAGTGCCCCTGCTCGGCATCTCCTGAGGCCGGATGGGTTCGGGTGTCGACGGAGTACTCATAACCATCAAGTATGCCGCCTCTGGTACCACGCCCGCTGCTCCTGCATAGCTACGCCCCTACACTCAAGTGCATACACAAACGGGGAAGGCATTCCATGAGCGACCTGGTCCATACCGCGAAACTGGCCGTTATGAAGGTGCTTGAACACGCACCGGACTCCATCGGCTCTGTCAGTTCGCTACGCACAGACCAGGGCCACTGGGTTCCTACTTTTGATGATGGCCCTACTGCTGAACGTACTCCACAGATCCTGCGGGCGTTGGCTGAGCATGACGCCACCGGCACGTTTTTTGTGTTGTCGACATCGGTGCGCAATGACCCGGGGTTGTTGCGTGAGGTTGTTGCTGCTGGCCATGAGATCGGCCTGCATGGCTTGGATCACCAGCATCTTTCGCTGTTGGATCCGCAGCAGATCCGCGAGAACCTGCGGGTGGCTAAAGCAGACCTGGAAGATGTTTTGGGGCAGCAGGTGCGCTGGTATCGCCCGCCATACGGTGATCAAACTATTGCCGCCTGGCGTGAGATCACTTCGGCTGGAATGACTTCTGTGTTGTGGAGCAGCACCAGCCACGATTGGAACCCGTTTGTCGACAATGACACCCGTGTCGCGAAAGCTACTAGCTCGCTGGAGCGAGGCGCCATCGTGTTGTTCCACGACGGGTTCGCCTCCCACGCTGACGGCGCTGATGATGGCCCTGAGCCTGCGTTGGATCGCTATGACTTGCTCAACCGGGTTCTTGCCGCGGGTGAGGAGCGTGGGCTGCGCGGACGCTCGCTGGGGGATGCGCTGCGTGCTGGCGGACAGGTGGTTACCCGTCCCCATTTCAATCTTTTCCCTACTGCGCTGAATCGTCGACGTATCGAATCTGCCCGCGTAGCAACGTATAGGCGAGCCAGCGAGGCAGGGCTGCTCTGATGCGCGTGATGCCCCTGCGCAGGGGCATCACCTCAGTTCATCGTTGGGTCGTCAGGGAACCTCGCCACCCAGGACAATCGCCCGTGCTGGCGAGCCAGCACTGACTGCCATAGCTCCTCGGGACACGGGGTAAACACGTCACCGACTTCGGCTTCGACGACGTACCACGCATCTGCGCTGAGTTCTTCTTCGAGTTGCCCTGCAGACCATCCTGCGTAGCCAGCGAACACCCGCAAGGAAGCTACGTGTTGCGCCAATATCTCCGGGGCGTGGTCGAGATCGACCACGCCAATCGACCCAAACAAAGACACCACACCATCGGTCTGCATTTGCCCTGGCACAGAAGCCAATCCCATAGCGCTGTCCAGGCCGACGGGTCCGCCTTGGAACAGTTGGGCAGGCTCACTGACGTAGGGCTGCCAATCGGGGAGCACAGGAGTCAGGTCAGTTTCGAGAGGTTTGTTCAGCACAACCCCGTGCGCCCCGTCGGCGTCGTGATGAAGCACGAAAACGACCGAACGCTGAAAAATGCCACCTTCCATCGTCGGGGTGGCGACTAGGAGCTTTCCAATGGTGGATCTCACTAGACCATCTTCGATCCGTGAGGCCGTTGTGAAAAGTCGATCGCAGGAATCGTTGTGACTATGTGAGACGTTCGTGCGGTTTTAATCTCCGAGTGCGGCTGCCACGATGGTAGTGAATGTTCCGTCAGCAAGCATTTCTTCCGCGGCTTGTAGCTGTGGGGTCATGAAGCTGTCGGGCCCGGGAGTATCGATCTGCGCGGGGAGCGCCTCGATGATGGCGCGGGCAACGGGGCCAGGTTCTAGAGGGGCTCGTAGTTGTATAGCGCGGGTTGCTGCGACGAGTTCGATGCTGAGCACGCGGCGGAGCCCGTCGACGGCTTTGCGGAGTTTGCGGGCTGCGTGCCACCCCATGGAGACGTGGTCTTCTTGCATCGCTGAGCTGGGGATGGAGTCCACTGATGCGGGGGTGGCGAGACGTTTGAGTTCTGAGATGATGCCGGCTTGGGTGTACTGGGCGATCATCAGCCCGGAGTCTGTTCCTGGGTCATCAGCAAGGAACGGAGGTAGCCCGTGGCTGCGTTTGACGTCGAGCATCCGGTCGGTGCGGCATTCAGCCATGGAGGCTAGGTCGGCGACGGGGATAGCGATGAAGTCCAGGACGTGCGCGATGGGTGCGCCGTGGAAGTTTCCGTTGGACAGCACCCGTCCGTCGTCCAGAACGACAGGGTTGTCGATGGCGGCGGCGAGTTCACGTTCAGCGACACCGGTGGCGTAGGTGAGGGTGTCTCGCAGGGATCCGGACACTTGTGGGGCGCAGCGCAGTGAGTAGGCGTCTTGTACTCGGATTTCGTTGTTTCTGTTGTGGTTGACGATTTTGGATCCGGCCAGTGTGCGCAGCATCCTGTCGGCGGATATGGATTGGCCTAGGTGGGGGCGCAGCGGCAGGTGCAGTTCGGGGAGGAACACTTGGTCAGTGCCGCCGAGGGCTTCTACAGATAGTGCTGCGGTGACGTCGGCGATATCGACGAGGGTGCGGAGGTCTTCGAGGGCGAGGATGAGTTGCCCGAGCATCCCGTCGGTGCCGTTAATGAGGGCAAGACCTTCTTTTTCGGCGAGAACGATAGGGGTGATTCCAGCGTCGCCGAGCAGTTCCGGGACAGGTCGTTCGACACCGTCGGGGCCGGTGGCGCGCCCCTCCCCCATGAGTACCAGGGCACAGTGGGCTAGGGGTGCCAGGTCGCCGGAGCAGCCCAGTGACCCGAATTCGTGAACGATGGGGGTGATTCCGGCGTTGAGGAGGGCAGCTAGTGCGTTCATGGTTTCTGGGCGTACGCCGGTGTGCCCAGAGGCCAGTGTTTTGAGGCGGAGCAGCATGAGTGCTCGTACTACTTCTTTTTCTACTTCTGGACCGATGCCTGCAGCGTGGGAGCGCACGAGGGACTGTTGAAGTTTGGTGCGTTTGTCGACGGGGATGTGTTCGGTTGCTAGGGCCCCAAAGCCGGTTGAGATGCCGTAGACGGGGGTAGCGGAGGAAGCGAGTGCATCGATGTGTGCCCGAACAGTGGTGACTTTGGTGATGCTGTCTTCGCTGAGGGTGATGTGGGCGCCGTGGCGGGCTACGGCGATGACGTCGCTCGTGCTCATTGAGTGGGTGGAAATGGTCACTGCGTCGGTCTGATGACGTGTCATGTGGAACCTTTCGTGGGTCGAGGGCCCAGTGCGGGAAGGGTTTTGTGGGGTCAGCGGTTGCTGTGCACTCGGGCTCCGGCACGCCAGACGCCCCAGGTGAGGGGCATTCCGGGCCGGTAGGCCAGGTGGATGGCCGCTGGGGCATCGAGGACGTGGAGGTCTGCGCGTGCTCCGGGAATGATTGAGCCGATGGCTGGGCAGGTGTCGGTGCCGGTTTCGCGGCGGAGTGCTCGGGCTCCGCCCCAAGTTGCGGCGCGGACTGCTTCGAGGATGGTCATGCCCATTTGCAGCACAGCGACGCCGACGCAGAAGTTCATTGAGCTGGTATAGCTGGTGCCGGGGTTGCAGTTGGTGGCGATGGCCATCGTTACCCCGGCATCGAGGAGTCGTCGTGCCGGTACTAGGGGCGCTCGGGTGGATAGGTCGCATGCGGGTAGCGCGGTGGCGACTGTTTCTGTTGCGGCTAGGGCGTTGATGTCGTTGTCGTCGAGGTAGTTGCAGTGGTCGACGCTGGCTGCCCCCATCTCGACTGCCAGGGCCACTCCCCCGGAATGGCCGATTTGGTTTCCATGTACGCGCAGCCCAAGTCCGGCGTTTTTGCAGGCTGTGAGGATGTGGCGTGATTGTTCAACGGTGAAGGCGCCTTCTTCGCAGAACACGTCGGCCCATTGAACGTATGGCCGTACTGCTTGGAGCATCGGGCCGGTGACGAGGTCGATGTACGTGTCGGCGTCCATGGGACGCCCGTCGGATCCTGGGGGGATCAGGTGGGCACCTAGGTATGTCACTTCGTCGACGGCGTTGGCGGCGATGCGCGCGGCACGGGCTTCTTGTTCCACGTCGAGGCCGTATCCGGTTTTGGTTTCTAAGTAGGTGGTTCCGCCAGCGTGGGCTTCGGCTACGCGCTGTATCACGAGGTGGGTGAGTTCGTCGTCGCTGGCGGCGCGGGTTGCTGCGGTGGTGACGCCGATCCCTCCGGCTGCGTATGGTTCTCCGGCCATGCGGGCTTCGAATTCGGCGGAGCGGTCGCCTGCGAAGACGAGGTGGCTGTGGGAGTCGACCCATCCGGGGAGGACGGCGCGTCCGGCTACGTCGGTGCATGAGTCTGTGGCTGGGGCTGCTTTGGCTTGGCCGACCCATGCGATGCGTTCGCCGTCGATGACGATGGCGGCGTCGGTGATGCGGGGGTGGTCAGGGTTGTTGGTGAGCAGTTCGGTGATGCCGGTGATGAGTTCGCTCACGCTTCGCCTCTTTTGTTGTGTTCGTGCATGGGGATGCGCACGCCGCGTTCGTCGGCTACGTGTTGTGCGCGTTCGTATCCGGCGTCGGCGTGGCGGATCACTCCCATGCCTGGGTCGTTGAGTAGTAGGCGGGTGAGTTTTTCTGCGGCGAGGTCTGTGCCGTCTGCGACACCTACTTGGCCTGCGTGGATGGAGCGTCCGATGCCGACACCGCCGCCGTGGTGGATGGAGACCCAGGTAGCTCCGGAGCTTGTGGCGGTGAGGGCGTTCAGTAGTGGCCAGTCGGCGATGGCGTCGGAGCCGTCTTTCATGCCTTCGGTTTCGCGGTAGGGGGAGGCTACGGAGCCGGAGTCGAGGTGGTCACGGCCGATGACGATGGGGGCTTTGACTTTGCCGTCGCGGACGAGGTCGTTGAAGAGTTTTCCTGCTTTGTCTCGTTCGCCGTATCCGAGCCAGCAGATGCGAGCGGGTAAGCCTTCGAACTCGACGAATTCTTCGGCGGCGTCGAGCCATCGGTGGAGGTGTTCGTTGTGGGGGAAGAGCTCTTTGAGAGCGTCGTCGGTGACTTTGATGTCTTCAGGGTCTCCAGAGAGGGCAACCCATCGGAAGGGGCCCAGGCCTTCGCAGAAGAGGGGGCGGATGTATGCGGGGACGAATCCGGGGAATTCGAATGCGCGGGTATATCCGGCTTTGCGGGCTTCGTCGCGGATGGAGTTGCCGTAGTCGAATACTTCTGCGCCGGTGTCTTGGAATTCGACCATGGCTTGAACGTGTCGGGCCATGGATTCTTCGGCTTTTTTGGTGAAGCCGATGGGGTCGGCTGCTGCTTCGTCTGCCCATTCGTCGATGGGGATTTCGCTGGGTAGGTAGGACAGGGGGTCGTGGGCGCTGGTTTGGTCGGTGACGATGTCGATGTGGATCTGTCCGTTTTTGTGGCGTTCGAGTAGTTCGGGGAATACGTCGGCGGCGTTGCCTTCGAGGCCAATGGAGAGGGCTTTTTGGTCGTTTTTGGCGGCGTTGGCTTTGGTGATGGCTTCTTCGAGGGAGTCGGCGATGAGGTCGAGGTATCGCTTGGAGACACGGCGTTGGAGTCGAGTGCGGTCGACATCGACAACGATGGCTACGCCGCCGTTGAGGGTGACGGCTAGGGGTTGGGCTCCGCCCATGCCACCGCAGCCTGCGGTGAGGGTGATGGTGCCGGCGAGGGTTCCGTCGAAGCGTTTTTTGGCTACGGCGGCGAATGTTTCGAAGGTGCCTTGGAGGATGCCTTGGGTGGCGATGTAGATCCAGGATCCGGCGGTCATTTGGCCGTACATCATGAGGCCTTCGGCTTCGAGGCGGCGGAATTCGGGCCAGGTTGCCCAGTCGCCGACGAGGTTGGAGTTGGCGATGAGTACGCGTGGTGCCCAGGTGTTGGTGCGGAATACGCCGACGGGTTTGCCGGATTGGATGAGGAGGGTTTCGTCGTCTTCGAGGTCGGTGAGGGTGGCGATGATGGCGTCGAAGGCTTCCCAGGAGCGGGCGGCGCGTCCGGTGCCTCCGTAGACGACGAGGTCGTCGGGGCGTTCGGCAACTTCGGGGTCGAGGTTGTTGCAGAGCATGCGTAGGGGTGCTTCGGTTTGCCAGCTTTTTGCGGTGATGCCGGGTCCGCGTGGGGCGCGGACTTCGCGTGCTCCGGGCAGTGCCATATCCGGTGACTCCTTTGTCTGCGTATGGATCTGGTCACCATGAGAACGCTTCGGGCGCAGTCGGGTCAGCGCGGATGGGGCAGTTTGTGTCTGGGATACCAGACACCTGGGTGGGGTGTCTGGTATCTGTTGCTGCTGTGCAGGACAACCGCAGCGTGTGGTTTTAGAGTCGAACGCATGAGCGATAGCGAGGCGGGGGCGTCGGTGTGGCAGGGGCGGTTTGATGGGCATGGCCGCGAACATTGGCGGTGGCATCAGCGGGTTTGTGCTGCCTCGATGTCCGTTACTGATGCTGGTGGTGGGGTTGCGCTGGTGGGGTTCGCTAGCGATGAAGGGGTACGTCGTAATGGTGGCCGGGTTGGTGCTGCTGCTGGGCCTGATGTGTTGCGGGCTGCGTTAGCGCCTATGGCGGTGCATACGCAGGTGCCGTTGTTTGATGGCGGTACTGTCGCGGTCTTCGATGAGGATTTGGAGTCTGGTCAGGCTGCGTTAGGTCAGCGGGTGGCTGGGCTTGTGGATTCGCATCGTTTGGTGGTGGTGCTCGGTGGCGGTCATGAGACGGCGTGGGGCAGCTATTTAGGGCGGGTTGGGTCTTCGCGGTGGGGTGATGCTCGAGTGGGGGTGCTTAATCTTGATGCCCATTTCGATCTTCGTCAGGCTGATGGGCCTACGTCGGGTACACCGTTTTTGCAGATGGCAGCTGCTGATGCCGCCGCTGGTCGTGTGTTTGATTACACGGTGGTGGGGATTGCGCAGGCGTCGAACACGCGGGTTCTTTTCGACACTGCTGATGCTTTGGGGGTGAGGTATGTGCTGGATACCGCGGCGACGGCTGCGTATCTTCCTGCATTGGAGCAGCTGGTAGATGAGCTGGCTGCCCGTGTTGATGCTATCCATTTGTCAATTGATTTGGATGTGCTTCCTGCTGCTGTTGCGCCGGGGGTGAGCGCACCTGCGGGATTTGGTGTGCCGGTGGAGGTAGTTGAGGCGTTGTGTCGTCGGGTGGCGGCTACGGGCAAGTTAGTTGTGCTTGATGTTGTGGAGCTGTGTCCGCAGCTGGATATTGATGGGCGCACTGCCAGGACGGCCGCACGGTTGATCACTACGTGTGTGCATTCGCTGCCGTGTGGTTGAGCAGCCGCAGCTGCGGTATTTAACCACGCAGGGGGCCCAACCGAACAATCGGTTGGGCCCCCTGCGTGGTCAGTCAGTGTGAGAGGTTCTCAGTCCTCGTAGCGGCGACGGGGACGGTCGTGTCCGCCGCGGCCGTGTCCGCGACCGCCTTTGAAGCCGCCGCGGCCGCCTTTGAATCCGCCGCGGGGGCGGCGGGGCGGGTCGGTGATTGCGCGGAGGCGTTCTTCGGAAATCGGTTCACCGCTGGGGCGTGATGCGCCTGTGGTTTCGATGATTTCACGGTGACCGAGGTCGACTTTCTGTGGCTCTACCTCAAGGCCGGCGTCGCTGGCGATGCGCTTCATCAGTTTGCGTTGGTGCGGCAACGCCAGGGTGACAACAACACCGTTGGAGCCGGCGCGTGCGGTGCGGCCTGCGCGGTGTAGGTAGTCCTTGTGGTCACGGGGTGGGTCGACCTGCAGTACTGCTGAGACGTCATCGACGTGGATACCACGGGATGCGACGTCGGTAGCGACAAGGACCGGGAGAGTGCCGTCTTTGAAGGCGGCCAGAATGCGGGTTCGCATGCCTTGGTTGAGGCCACCGTGCAGGGCAGCGGCGAACACGCCTTGTTCGCGTAGCTGCATGGCGACACGGTCGGCGCCGAGCTTGGTGCGGACAAACACTACGGTGCGGCCCGGTCGGTTAGCGATGTCACCGGTGATGGGTTTCTTGTACTTGGGGTCCACGAGGAAGATGTGGTGTGACATCGTCGCGACGGAGGCTTTTGCTTCGTCGGTGGAGTGCACGACCGGGTCGTGGAGGTATTTTTCGACGACGTCGTCGATACCTTTGTCGAGGGTTGCGGAGAACAGCAGACGCTGACCGGTTTCGGGGATTGCCTCGAGCAGGGTGGTGATGTCGGGGAGGAATCCCATGTCTGCCATCAGGTCTGCTTCGTCAAGGACGAAGATTTCCACGTTGTCTAGGCAGGCTGCGCCGCGCTCGACGAGGTCGTTGATGCGCCCGGGGGTTGCCACGAGGATGTCTACGCCGCGCTCGAGGGCGTTGATTTGGGGTTCGTAGGGCATGCCGCCGGCGACGAGTTTGTGGCGCAGGTTCATCTCTTTAGCGAGTGGGCCAATAGCGTCCCCGATTTGCATCGCGAGTTCACGCGTGGGTGAGAGGATCACGGCGCGTGGGCAGCGAGGTTCGCTGCTGCGTCCTGCCAGGCGGGTCAGTACGGGAATCCCGAATGCCATTGTTTTTCCCGAGCCGGTACGCCCGCGGCCTAGAACGTCACGGCCAGCGATGGCGTCGGGAATGGTGGCGGTTTGGATGGGGAATGGTTCAGCGATTCCATCCCGGGCGAGGCGCTCAACGATAGGCATCGGTACGCCCAGGCCCTGGAAGCCCTGGGTTGGGTCTTCGGGGATTTCCACGCGGCGGGGCCGTTCGGCGCGGCGCATCCGCTCGGCTTCGTATTCGCGGGGGGCTTCTTCTACGCGGGCTGGGTCGTATGAGCGGGGGCGGCGGTGCTTGTCCCGAGCGAAGTCGGAGCCGCTGTGGGTGCGGCGTTGCTCGTCACGGCCACGGAATTCGCGTTTTTCGTGGTGTGTGTGTTCGTCGTTGCGACGGTAGCTGCCGCGCTCTTCGCGGTGGTTGTCGCGGTCGAAGCCGCGTTCGCCACGGAAGCCACCGCGGTCACCACCACGGAACCCACCACGGTCACCATCACGACGGTTGTCCCGATCACCGCGGTAACCGCCACGCTCGCCACGGTCGAAACCGCGCTCACCACGGAAACCGCCCCGGTCACCATCACGGAAGTCCCGGCGGTTCCCTCGGAACCCGCCACGGTCATCACGGTCCCCGCGACGCTCATCACGGCGGTCCTCATCAAAACGACCAGGCCGGTCAAAGCCCCGACCACCCTGGTAGCCGCCGCGTTCACCACGGAAGCCACCACGGTCACCATCACGACGGTTGTCCCGATCACCGCGGTAACCGCCACGCTCGCCACGGTCGAAACCGCGCTCACCACGGAAACCGCCCCGGTCACCATCACGGAAGTCCCGGCGGTTCCCTCGGAACCCGCCACGGTCATCACGGTCCCCGCGACGCTCATCACGGCGGTCCTCATCAAAACGACCAGGCCGGTCAAAGCCCCGACCACCCTGGTAGCCGCCGCGTTCACCACGGAAGCCACCACGGTCACCATCACGACGGTTGTCCCGATCACCGCGGTAACCGCCACGCTCGCCACGGTCGAAACCGCGCTCACCACGGAAACCGCCCCGGTCACCATCACGGAAGTCCCGGCGGTTCCCTCGGAACCCGCCACGGTCATCACGGTCCCCGCGACGCTCATCACGGCGGTCCTCATCAAAACGACCAGGCCGGTCAAAGCCCCGACCACCCTGGTAGCCGCCGCGTTCACCACGGAAGCCACCACGGAACCCACCACGGTCACCATCACGACGATCTTTACCGAACTCGGCTGCTCGGCGCTGCTCACGCGGGCTTAACGGTTTTTCTTTTGCTTTACGGGCTTGCGCCTTGCGGGCTGGGCTCCAGCGCTGTTTAGGGCCGGAGTGGCGTTCGGAACGGCTAGAAGTACCGCTGTCGGAGTTGGTTTCCTGCTGAAAGTCTGGCATCTGCTCTCTCGCTTCTCGTTCTCGGGCAGGCGCGTTCACCCGGGCACACATCGAATGCGCTGTCGAGAACGAGCCATACGTCGTTTTCACATGCACGCGTCACATCGCCGCGTGCTCGGCCCCTCGTCGGACCGATCTCATGAGCAGTCTTCGGGGACGTGGACGCAACGTGCTAGAGGAGTCCGCGCATGTGAACGACTGCTGGTGTGCACGGCACAACATTGCGTTTGCGTGCAGAACGGATGCTGTTCGGCCGGCTGACTCAGGTGAGCAACCTGTCAAGCGGGCCGTTACTGCCTGTCTGTGGCTATCGCCCGTATCCATAACGAACCGGACAACACCAATTCCTCGGCAACCGAGGAATCTTTGGACAGGCCACTAAGTGCAGCAGTCACAAAGGACCGCCGCGTATGTGCTGCTGGCCTACTTCTTCCCGATACCGTCCACCATGTCCCACATCCCATGCGCACACGCACATACGGAATCAGCAACTACATGACACACGGATCGTTCCTGCACAAACACAGGCATCCGTGACTAACTCTATCCCAAAGAAGACGATGCCCGTACCCGAATGATCAGGCGAAAAGCCCCCCACCCACCCGGTAACCCATTGATCCTGCCCGCGAGCAGCGCAGTCGTGGACTGTGTCCCTATCAGCGCCCCACCGGCGCCACCAGGTCAGGCTATGCCAATGCTTACTGTAGGGAAGGCAGGTAGACGAGGCAGCGATAGAGCACCTACCCAGTGGCCAGCATTCTCCGAACCATTCGGCCGCACCACGTGCTCCGGTAGTACCTCCACAGCCTGCTCGCTGCGACCGCCTTCGCTAGGTGAGAGCGCCGCACCGCTGTCTTCGCAACCGTGAGCGATTTTGAAATGCGGCTCATTCTGTTAACCGGCTGGTTGTGATCTGGCGCGTCATCCGGGGCCTGCTGAACAGGAAGACCCCCGGTCCTCTCACACCGAGGCAAGCCATCGAGATCTGCCAAAAAATCCTGGAATGCCGCTCGCCAAATAACCCTTCGAATAATGAGCTCTTCGTCAGCAGTGGTCTCTTGCGCAGCCGACCGCCGCCACAACCGCGCCACAACTTCCCTGTCGAACGGATATTGCTCCTCATCCCCGGAAGCAAGGACCTGCTCAATAGCAGCAGCATCAGGACACTCCGCCATGCGCAAGACTCGGGGAGGAGCGCCGTGCCGCGGGGAAGTTTGCGGAACTTCCCCAGGGAAGAAAGGAACCCCAATCCACTCAGGTACCAGTCGTTCAGTAAGCCTGCGATGGAGCATGTTTGCACGGCGTTGCCCAGGATCGAGAGCAAGAGCTGCTCGTTGAAAACTGGGCGTCAGCAAGGGCGAACAAACACCATTCCTTTCGCCCGTTGTACCCCACCTGCGCATCCCTCGAGCACGTAGTAATGATCCAGAACAGCCGAGCTAGGGACACCTGAACGGCTGATCCTCCGGAGAACTGACAAGACATGCATGAACAAGTCTTGTCGGTAAGGATCCAAGACTGCCTCGCCAGTGCAGTGACGCCGGACAATCCGATCAGCGCACGCCTTGAGCACATCCTCCTCTTCAGATGCGCGTTCGATTCCTCTCAGGAGCTCACTCTGCAGCCCTTGCGGCTCGCCCACTCTTCCAAGGGGTCCGTAATAGGAGTGGGCCGCTTCTCCGCCAACACCGCCGACGACGACGTTGGTCTCAACATCCAAAGTTCGTGGGGTGCGATGGAGCAAGAACGATGAGGGGCGCAGTCCTTCTGCGTATTCATGCCAGGCATAGGCAGCATCCATCCCGGGGGGCATCTGAACAGCCCCAGTACCCCCTGCCTTCGTGTGCTCGATACGGTGTTCGACTTCTCGCCCCAGGAGTCCAACCAACTCCTTGGCAATGACGAGGTCTCCCGGGACGGCATCGTGGCTGTGGAGTGTGATAGCCGTTCCGCTAGCGAGGAACGCGGCCGCGACCAGACGGGAATCCCGCCCTCCGCTCAAGTCCACCGTGGGGGTCCCATCAAACCAACGACCTATGGAGGACGCTGTGCCCTTCAGGTCCGCGGCCGCCTCCTCAACCAGATCATCCAGCTCCCCTTCATACGAGAGCTGACTCGACACGGTGTCCAAGCTTTGAACTGCTAGACGTGAGCGCCGCCAACTCACCCTCGTTGCCGGCCTAACAACCCGGACTCCTCTGAGCGGGGTCACCTCGCCAAAGAGTTCGTCCGCCACTGCCATCTGTGACCAACCGAGCGGGTCTGGCACCAGCGGCAGCCCAGCGAACTTGATGGCCGCTACAGGCCGGTTGCTCCACACCCGTCCCCACGCAGTGCGCACCTCAAATAGCCGCCCGACACCCAGCGCGTCTGTAAAGAGGTCAAGCCGGTCCGCGTCAGCATCGATGCATCCGAGGACGAACGGAGGAGTAAGATCCAAGATCCTGCGAGGAGCGCTCCGAAGAACCCGCGCCACCTCGATCGCCGCATCTGCAGGTGCCTTTTGCGTGATGCGCTCAACACCCAACGGGGTGCCTACCGAGGCCACAGCCTGCGACCCTTGCTGCACCCATGCGGGCCAGCGGAACGTCGACGGGCAGCGCGACCACTCAACTAGCCCGCACGTTGCAGAGTGATGCGCATGCGACTTAGGTCTAACACCCCACCTGCCCTCGTAGGCTCGCTCCACCCGAAGCAACCCCTGCTGCACACGCTCCGAGGAGCCCCCCGCCTGCATAAGCAATCACGGTCTGCACGACTCACACCTCCACGTTCGCGAAGTCGCCCTGCGCACGACGACCGCTGTCACCCAGCTGCTGATTGCTAACTCATCACACAACTCCCCCGGATACAGCGTGCGACACGTCTGCAGGATTTAGCAGGGTCGCGTCGAATCGATTCACACAGATTCATCGACTAAGGAATCAAACACCCCCTGCCCGACGTTGCCGCCATCATGACCACAGTGGCACTGACCGAACAGAACTTCGAGCAGACGATCTCCGCGACCAACATCGTCCTCATCGACTTCTGGGCCTCCTGGTGCGGCCCCTGCCGCCAGTTCGCACCCATCTTCGAACAGGTATCTGAAAAGCACGAAGACATCACGTTCGCCAAGCTCGACACTGAGGCCGAACAGTCCATCGCCGCCGCCGCCAACATCACCTCCATCCCCACGATCATGATCGTCAAAGAAGGCATCCCAGTCTTCTCCCAAGCCGGCGCACTGTCAGCACCTGCCCTCGAAGACCTCATCACCCAGGCCCGCAACCTGGACATGGAACAGGTACGCAAAGAAATGGCAGAACGCCAGGGCAACGAACAAGCTGGCGACAGCAACTAAAACCCACCCATAGCGTGAAGGCCGGGCCCCTGATGGGGCCCGGCCTTCACGCGCACAGATAACCAGTGCGAGACACACAAATGGTGGAGGTGGCGGGAATCGAACCCGCGTCCGCCGATGAAAGACCAGGACTTCTCCGGGCGCAGTGCGCTTAGGTGTTTCTCAGCCTTCGGGCACGCACGCACACGTTCCCGAACACAGGCCCAGTCGAGTAAAAGTCCCGCAATGCCCCCCGACATGACATTGCAGCAAGATTCCTAGATGACGCCAGGAACTAGGCCGGAATCAAACCTAGGCTGACGGACTTCTTTATGCGCTCGCTCAGGCGGCGAGGGCGAAGTCGGTGCGCTTGGAATCGGCACCTATTGGTTTACAGGGAGCGTTAACGAGATAACCCTGCATCCTCGGCCCGCTTCCCCTGGCCGAACTATCGACGTCGAAACCGATCACCCCCATGGGGTGTCTCACACTGTTTTGTTATCGAGTAACACGCCCTGCCTGTACACCACAGACCGGGAAACCAACGATAGCTCAGCGCGCTCCAGCAGCGAAACCCCTCACCAGAAACACACCGCTACCACCGTGCACCCATCACAACTGCGCAAACTCATTCAGCTGAAACCGCCGCCCAGAAATCTCCCCCACCGCGATTTTCACCACATGCTGCTTATCGGTCTCAATCCACGGCTGCAGCGGCAGCGACTCAGCAAACTCTCGTTCCTGCCCCGCAACCACCTCCTCAGCGCGCCCCATCACAATCACGCTCTCAGCACACCCATCAACGAAACGATCCGCCTCAAAAGCCACATCCGCATTGATGGTCAAACCCATTAATTTGTTTCCCTCGGCCGTCCGGAAATAAACAGCACCATCACGCGCAACATAATTCAACGGCGTAATAAAAGGGACTCCAGCTACCGCTGTAGCAAGCCGCCCAAACCTCAACGACTCCAGAACCTCGACGGCTTCTTCCTTGGTCATCTCATGAATCATCTCGTCGCCCATAGCCGCTCCTGTCCTCGTACATCCTTGTGCAACAACGAAACACCCGACACTGCACGCAGCGCCCACCTCACCACGCTAACCCCACATCACGGCCAGCGGTGCTCAAACACCACCTCACCACGAACCACCACCACCTCCACCAAAACCACCACCACCAACTGAACCGCCCCCACCAAAACCGCTTTGCCCTGAAGCGCCCGCAGACCCCCCACCGCTACCGCTGTCAATCGGGGCAGAAAAAGCACTCTCAGCACTTCCCGAAAAATCACGCAGCATCGAGGTGAAAACCACGTAATCCCACGCCGTAGCGCCACCGGAATACCACGACGGCGAATCCACTACCGCACCCTCAGCTTTAGCCGCAGCCACAACCTCATCGAAGATCTTCGCCCACTTCTCTGCCACCCCAAAAACAATCGCATACGGCAAATAACGACTGAAGACCTTCTCCGCCTCCTCAAAACGGATCTGCCCCGCCTCAGCCGTCACCAAGTACTCCTTAAAACCACGAGCCTGATGCAACACAGCTGTACCTGCCGCCGTACGCGCCACCATCGAACGCGCCATCAACAACACCACCACGCCAGCGGCAGCGACCCCAGCACCAGCACACAAAAACATCCCAAACTGCGCACCAGTCAACGCCACAGTCCCGGACATAAACAGCAACGGAGCAGCCAAAACAGCACCCGCGATAAGCAAAATCACACCCAAACCAGCCCACGCCGAACGTGTCTGCTTCGGGTTCTGCCTAAACCACCCACGCGCAGTCACCTCGTCATACATATACGACTTGACCAGATCAACCCGCGTAGCCATCTGCCGACGACGAGAAGACAACAACGCCGTCTCCGAAGACCCCAACAACGCCTGCACCAAAGTCCGCTCATACCTGAGCAGCTGACCCTCATCAAAGTTCTCACCGCGACGAATCCGCCAATCCGAATCCTTCCCCTGACGCGGAACCTCCTCAATAACCACAACCCCACGCACCGCCAAGTCAACGATCGAGGCCGTCACATCCACCATGTCTGCAGACTCATCCTGCAACGTCCCAATCAACCCCGGCAGCGAATCCTGCGGAGGCTCAAAACGCACCGCCACCGGAGCAGACGCAGACAACCGCACCGCCTCCGTCACCGCATCCTCACCACCAGGCAATACCCCAGGGGTCAACCCAACAAACTGCTCATCACGACCACGACGCCGATACGCAGCCCCCACCCCCACAACCGCGCCCACAAACGCCAACCCACCCACACCAACACTGCCCGCACCCATCGCCGTAGCCACCCACTGCGGCACAAACTCCGTCAGCGCACGCCCACCCTCAGCATCACCCTCCCGGATGATCGGCTGATCATTACTGACCGTCCCACCCTGATACCCCGTCACCACAGTCATGCCCAGGTGCTTCTCACCCTGCATCCCTAACCCTGTCGCAATGAAAGTATCTGTACCCCCCACAGACTCCCCAACACACCCAGACTTATCCCTGGATCCTTCCTCCCCCACCCAGCATTCCCGACGCTCAGAACCAACCGGACCTGTCACCGTCACCGTCGCCTGATCAATCGGCGCCTCCCAATGAGTCGCCACCGGGTTCAGGAACAACTCCTGCGTATCGGCAGCACCATCCTTACCCGGAATCCGGTTCACCACGCCCTTAACGCGATACTCGACCACGTAACGCTGCCGCCCCGACACAGACCGCTTCTTATCCCCGATCTGCAGCCGCAACACACCACCACGATCCCGCTTCTCATACACCGTCGAAGCACCCGTAGGGCTCGTCACATTCACAATCGACATCTCGTACTCACGGAAATGCCCCGGACTTTCCGGAAGATTCCGCCGCACCGTCCAGTCCATAAAAATGCCGTGCCGGTCCTTGCCACCACCGAACACGTAATCCACCGTCTCCCGCGCCCACACCTCACCATCAGGACGCAGCGAATACTCCACCCGATAATCAGCGATACGGTCCCCCTGCTGCGCCCACGCCCCACCAACACCCACACCTACCAACACCACAGCCACACACAGCCCCGACACGCCACGCCCCACCCACCGACGCATCCCCGAGGCAACACCTACCCGAGCCACACCCATCAACAACCCCATCACTACGCCCCAATCCCATTCACGAAAAAACAGCCGCGCCTCACCGACCCCGCTTAAACGCCACCGACATCGCCCTCTCCGCCTCACGACGATCCTGACGCTCACGCAACGCCTGACGCTTGTCGTACTCCCGCTTACCCTTGGCCAACGCAATCTCCACCTTCACCCGACCATCCTTGAAATACAGCGACAACGGCACCACCGTGTGCCCTGCCTCCCTGGCCTTGGACTCCAACTTCTCGATCTCAGCCCGATGCAACAACAACTTGCGCCGCCGCCGAGCCGAATGATTCGTCCATGTCCCCTGCACATACTCCGGAATGTGCACACCCTCCAACCACACCTCACCCGAACGCGAAAACGACGCAAACCCATCCACCAACGAAGCCCGCCCCAACCGCAGCGACTTCACCTCAGTACCCATCAACGCCAGACCGGCCTCATAGGTGTCCTCAATCAAATAATCGTGACGCGCCTTCTTATTACGCGCGATCACCTTCACACCCGACTCCTTGGCCATCTGCCACTGCCTTCCTCAACCCAGTGCTCCCACTGGTCACACAACTACCGCGCAAACCACTCCATAGCTCACGCTCAGACTCCACCACCGTACAGGCACCCCAACAACACCCAACCCCCGACTCACACCCGCACATACCGACCCAACGCCACCCACGACACAACCACCGCCACATCAACCCCGCACCCCACCAACACCGGCGCCACCACCAACACATCCACCGGAGTAATCCACCCAAAATCAGAAAACTTTGCAGCCAACTCAGCCACCCCAAAACGCACCGCCCCCCACAAAACCCCCACCGCCAGCACACACGCCACCAGCACCGCAGCAACCATCTCCACCATAAAAGGCAACTGCAAAGCCCCCTTCGAAGCCCCCACCACCCGCTTCACCCCAGTCTCATGACGCCTCGTCCACGCCACCTGACGAATCGTCGTCACCAACAACAACACCATCGCCACCGACATCACCCCAGCAACTCCCCACGCAGTCACCCGCAAAAAGTCCAACACCCGAATCAACGGATCCACCACCTGACGAATATCCTTCACCGCCGCCACCCCCGGCATCCCACCAAACATTTGATGAACCACCGCATACTCACTCGGATCCACCAACTTCACCCGAAACGCCGCCGGAACAGCCGAAGCCGGAGTACGCGCAAACGCTGGATTACCCGCAAACTGCGCCCGGAACCGCTCATACGCCTGATGCTGAGACTCAAACTCATACGACGCCACCACCTTCGAAGAGGCATCCAGCAACTCCCGCACCGCCGCCTGCTGCACCGCAGTCACCGGCTTACCCCCACACCCCGCATCCGGCGACGATGCCGTACACAAAAAAATCGACACCTCAACCTTGTCGTACCAATACCCCTTCGCAGCATCCACCTGCCGCCCCGACAACATCCCCACCCCCAAAAACACAACACTGACCATCGCCACAATCACAATCGACACAAACGCCCCTAGATTGCGACGCAAACCCGCCCCCACCTCCTGCACCAAAAACGTCGGCCTCACAGCAGCTCACCCCCATGCCCCTCACCCGAAGCCACCACCCGATACCTACCACCAACCTCATCTCGAACAACCACCCCATCACACAGCTCAATCACCCGCCGACCAGCCATATCCACCACCCGATCATCATGCGTAGCCATCAACACCGTCGTCCCCTCCGCATTCACCCGCCCCAACAACTCAACAATGCTCTCGGTCGCCTCCGGATCCAGATTTCCCGTCGGCTCATCCGCCAACAACAACGACGGCCGCTTCACCAACGCCCGCGCCAACGCCACCCGCTGCTGCTCCCCACCACTCAACTCATGCGGCAACCGCCGCGCTAACGACCCCACCCCCACCACATCCAACGTCTCTGGCACTAACCGATCCACATCCGCAGGGTTGTACCCCAACACATGCAGCACATACGCCACATTCGCCTGCACATCCCGATCCGGCAACAACCGATAATCCTGAAAAACAACCCCAATCTGACGACGCAACTGCGGCACCCGCCGACGCGGCAGCCGCACCACATCCCACCCCAACGCCGACAGCTCCCCCGAAGAAACCTTCTCCTCAGCCAACAGCAACCGAATCAACGTCGACTTACCCGACCCTGAAGCACCCACCACAAAAACAAACTCACCGGCCCCCACCTCAAAAGAAACCCCATCCAACGCCGGCTTCACACCACGCCGATACGTCTTGACCACATCCGTGAACGAGATCACAACCCCTGCCCTCCCAGAACACGAAACGAACAAGAAACCCCCGGCTACACGCCACAGCACCCTAGCCGCCTCGCCCACACGAACCCCGTTCCTGCAGCGGCGCGTCGCAACCCCATCCACTAGCCCGTAACCCAGCTCACACCTTCCATGTGACTCTGGTCCCGGTTTCTCCAAAGGTTGCGCGCATCCCACCAAGACCGTGACAACCTCACACCATGACCACGCAGCGACAGATCGGCGTCACCGAACTCGCACTCCGCGATGCACACCAAAGCCTCATGGCAACGCGCATGGCACTCGAGGACATGGTCGACGCCTGCGCAGACCTGGACCAAGCAGGTTTCTGGAGCGTCGAATGCTGGGGCGGAGCCACCTTCGACTCCTGTATCCGGTTCCTCAACGAAGACCCGTGGGAGCGCCTACGCACCTTCCGCAAACTCATGCCAAACACGCGCACACAAATGTTGCTGCGCGGGCAGAACCTCCTGGGTTACCGCCACTACGGGGACGATGTCGTCGACCACTTCGTTGAAAAAGCCGTCGAAAACGGCATGGATGTTTTCCGTGTCTTCGATGCCCTCAACGACCCTCGCAACCTCGAACACGCTATCGCTGCTGTTAAACGCGCCGGCGGGCACGCCCAAGGCACCGTCTGCTACACCACCAGCCCGCTGCACACCGTTGAGGGCTACGTCGAACTCGCCAAACAGCTAGCCGACATGGGTGTGGACTCTATTGCCCTCAAAGACATGGCAGCCCTACTCAAACCCCAACCGGCTTACGACATCGTCAAAGCCATCAAAAATGAACTGCCTGACATGCAGATCAACATCCACTGCCACTCCACCACCGGAGTAACCCTGGTCTCCCTTATGAAAGCCATCGAGGCAGGCGCAGACGTCGTCGACACTGCCATCAGCTCCATGTCCCTAGGGCCGGGCCACAACCCCACCGAATCCCTCCAAGAAATGCTCGAAGGCACCGGCTACATCGCTGACCTCAACAAAGAGCTGCTAAAAAACGTCAAACAGCACTTCGCCAAAATCAAACCCCGCTACCAGAAGTTCATGTCGAGCTACACCGTCGACACCGCCATCTTCGATAGCCAAATCCCCGGCGGCATGATCTCCAACATGGAGTCCCAGCTCAAACAACAGGGAGCTGCCGACCGCCTCGAAGAAGTACTCGAAGAGGTACCCCGCGTCCGCAAAGACGCCGGATACCCCCCACTCGTGACTCCCTCGAGCCAAATCGTTGGCACCCAAGCGGTGTTCAACGTCCTCATGGGCAAATACAAAGTCCTCACCGCCGAGTTCGCCGACCTCATGCTCGGCTACTACGGCACCACCATCGGCGACATGAACCCCGAAGTGGTCGAACAAGCCAAAGCACAAACAGGCAAAGAGCCCATCACTGTCCGGCCTGCCGACCTCATCGAACCCGAATGGGACAAGCTCAAAGAGGAAGCAGCCAACATCCCCGGCTTCGACGGCACTGATGAAGACGTCCTCACCTACGCCATGTTCCCCAAAGTCGCCCCTGGCTTCTGGGCTACCCGGCCCGAAGGCCCCAAGAACGTCGGCCAAAGCCCCGAAGAGCTCGAAGCAGAACGCGCAGCCCAAGCCGGAGACACCAAAAACGGCCCCATCCGCGTCCCCATCACCTACAACGTCACCGTCGGAGGCAAGAGCCACTCCGTCACCGTTAAACCGGCCTGACCACAGCCCCTAACCGCCTCCACACATTCTTAAGGACCACACATGGCTGACAAACCCACAACCATGGCGGAGCGGATCAAAGAACTCCGCGCCCACCGCGCAGAACTCGAAGCTGGCGGTGGCGAAGCCCGCATCGAAAAACAGCATGAGCAAGGCAAACTCACAGCCCGTGAACGCATCACCGAACTCGCCGACGAAGGCAGCTTCGCTGAACTAGGGCTCTTCGCTCAACACCGCACCACTTTGTTCGGCATGGACAAAGCCAAAGCCCCCGCCGACGGCGTCGTCACTGGCTCCGCTACCGTGCTGGGGCGCCCCGTTCACATCGCCAGCCAAGACTTCACCGTCATGGGCGGCTCCGCCGGTGAAAAACAGTCCGAAAAAGTCACGGTCGTTCAAAAAGCATCACTGGAAAACGGGACGCCCTTCATCTTCATCAACGACTCCGGTGGAGCCCGCGTCCAAGAAGGCATCGACTCGCTATCCGGATACGGCAAAGTGTTCTTCCAGAACGTCGCGCTCTCCGGGGTGGTGCCACAGATCTCTATCATCGCTGGTCCGTGCGCTGGCGGTGCCGCCTACTCCCCCGCACTAACCGACTTCATCATCCAAACCAAAGAATCTCGCATGTTCATCACCGGTCCTGGTGTGATCAAGCAGGTCACGGGAGAGGAAGTCTCCGCTGAAGATCTCGGCGGCCCGGGCGCGCACATGACCCGCTCCGGTGTCACGCACTTTGTTGCCGACGATGACGCTCAAGCCATGCTCATCGCGAAGAAACTCCTGAGCTTCCTGCCCAGCAACAACTCCGAAATGCCCCCCATCGTCGATGGCAACGACGATGTCGAAGACATCCCTGAGCTCAACGACATCATTCCCGAAGACACCAAGCGCGGATACGACATCCGCGAGGTCATCTCGCTCATCGTTGATGATTCGGATTTCCTCGAGGTGCAGGCTGGTTGGGCAATGAACGTTGTCATCGGTTTCGGACGAGTGACTGGTCGATCTGTGGGAATCATCGCGAATCAGCCCAACTTCCTCGCTGGTTCTCTAGACATCAACGCCTCCGACAAAGTTGCCCGGTTCGTGCGTTTCTGCAACGCCTTCAACATTCCTGTAGTCAACCTCGTTGACGTTCCCGGCTTCTTGCCTGGGGTTGAGCAGGAGTACGGCGGCATCATCCGCCACGGCGCAAAAATGCTCTTCGCCTACAGCTCGGCCACGGTTCCTAAGATCACTGTTGTTCTCCGTAAGGCATACGGCGGCTCTTACCTAGCCATGTGTTCTAAAGACCTTGGCGCGGATCGGGTATTCGCGTGGCCTACCGCTGAGATCGCTGTGATGGGTGCTGAGGGCGCTGCAGGCGTAGTCTTCCGCAAAGAAATCGCCAACGCTGAAGACCCCGAAGCCAAACGAGCCGAACTGGTCCAGCATTACCGCGAAGCGTTCTCCACCCCTTACGTTGCCGGGGCGCGCAGCCAAGTCGACGACATCATCGAACCAGCCAGCACCCGCCGAATGATCGCGCAGTCCTTGGAGTATCTCGCGAACAAACGCGATATCCGACCGCCCAAGAAGCACGGCCTCATCCCGATGTGATCGGCGACGTTTCACCACGACGAACACGTCGACGAGAACGGAGAACACACCATGAGTGATGTGTCTGAGCCTTCTGAGCTCGAACAGTTGCGCGTACTCGTGCAAGACCTCAGCGCCCGCGTAGAACGTCTAGAAAGCAGGGTTGCTGAACTTCACGACCCCGAAGAGATCAGCGAGGACGTCATTCTCGCTATCTCTGCGGCGGTGGCCGCGGCACTGGGCAAGCGCGCCACCATCAAACAGATCCACTTCGCCTCGAAGTCTGGATCGGGCTGGGCTGACCAAGGCCGCAGTGATATTCAGCATTCGCACACCATCCGACCGCAGTCGTCGAACGTTCGATGATCAGCCGGTGAATGACCAGCAAGAGCCATACGAGGGAAGATATGAAGCTCAAGATCACAGTCAACGGCTCGGTCTACGACGTCGAGGTCGAGGTCGAGGACACGCGTAAACAGAAACAGCTCGGCGCGATCCAGGTTGGCGGTTTCGGTGGTGGTATTCCTGCTACCTCCGCGGTGAAAGCTCCTGCCTCCTCGGCGAGTGCTTTGACGGCCAACATTGCTGGCACGGTTGTCAAAGTGCTTGTTGAAGATGGTGCCGAGGTCAAGTCCGGTGACACTTTGCTCATCTTGGAAGCGATGAAGATGGAAACGGAAGTGACCGCGCCCAAGGATGGCGTGGTTGCTTCCGTTGAGGTCACTGTGGGGCAGGCCGTGCAGAACGGTCAGGTGCTCCTACAGTGGGCGGAAAGCTAAACATATTTCGCTGTTCAGGGGTAGTGTAGTCAGCTGGCTACACCACCCCTGTTAGTTGTGGCGTGTATTGGGTTCTGGTGCGGTTAGGCGTGCACCACTGTCACTGGCACAGGAGCGGCATGCAGGATGCTGCGGGATGTGGATCCCATGAGTAGCCCGTGGAATCCGCCTCTGCCGCGTGATCCGACAACAATCAGTTGAGCGTTCTGGGCTGTAGCCAGTAGAGCTTGTTCCGGGCCGCCGTGGATGAGGCGTTTTTCCACCTTCAGGTGTGGGTGGGTGGTGGTTTCGGTGGCAATGATTTCCTCGAGCACAGCTCGTGATGAGTTTTCGATTGCAGTAGCGAAACGTGCGTGGTCTTCGTCTGTCATGGTCCAGCTGCGCAGCGCGCCCCAGCAGCGCACGGCG
Source organism: Dermatophilus congolensis (assembly GCF_900447215.1). Classification (NCBI taxonomy): domain Bacteria; kingdom Bacillati; phylum Actinomycetota; class Actinomycetes; order Micrococcales; family Dermatophilaceae; genus Dermatophilus; species Dermatophilus congolensis. The sequence goes on along the minus strand of NZ_UFYA01000001.1, from coordinate 744,253 downwards.
ATGAGTGGAACGTTGAGGTCAGATGCCATTTGGGCGGCGAAGCGTGTTGCGGCGCGACCATCAGGGCTGTCGCTGACTCCAACAACTACCGGAGCGCTCTTATCTGCGGTAGTGCTTTCGGGTACGACGGTCACTACTCCGTGTGCGTGTCCGGCCACGGCGTTGGAGACGCTGCCGAGCAGCAGTCCGCTTACTTCGCCGCGCCCGTGTGACCCCAGAACGGTCATGCGGGCGTGGTTTGAGGCTTCGATGAGTAGGTGGGCAGGTGAGCCGGTGCTTGTCACTGCGTGTACGTCAAGTTCGCGGTGGTGTGCACGTACTGTTTCGACACCTTCGGCGCATTCGCGGCGAGCCACATCGAGGAGTACGTCGGTGGCTGGCTCGTACCAGCTGCCGTCGCCGATGGTGGGTGCGGTGAGTTGGACTGCGGTGAGGACGGTTAAGCCGGCGCCGCTGTGTTCGGCGGCGCCGGCAGCCCAGGTGAGAGCTCGTTGGGAGACGGGTGAGCCGTCGTAGCCAACAACGATGCGGTTGGTGTAGGCACGAGTCTCGTCAGTCATGGTGGCCTCCAGGTCTCGTCTGGGTGGGCAGGCGCCCGCGGCCCTGGTGCGTTCGCTGACACCCGATTTTTCGAGTCTAGAAGCGTGCTGAGCGGATTACGTGTTCCGTTGCTGAGTGTGTTGGAAAGGCAGCACACTCGCTAGGGGTCACTCTTTTTCAGCTGCTCGTTTCCAACGGATGCCAGCTTCGATGAATGCGTCGATGTCGCCGTCGAAGACCGAGTCAGGGTTACCAACTTCGTAGCCAGTGCGCAGGTCTTTAACCATTTGGTACGGGTTGAGGACGTAGCTGCGCATCTGGTCACCCCAGGTGGCTTTGACGTCTCCGGCAAGTTCTTTCTTTGCGGCGGCTTCTTCCTGCTGTTTTTGCAGTAGGAGTCGGGATTGGAGCACGCGGTATGCGGCGGCGCGGTTTTGGATCTGGGATTTTTCGTTTTGCATGGACACGACGATGCCGGTGGGGATGTGTGTCATACGGACGGCAGAGTCGGTGGTGTTAACGCTTTGTCCACCGGGGCCGGAGGAGCGGAACACATCAATTTTTAGTTCGTTTTCGGGGATGTCAATATGGTCGGTTTGTTCGATGAGGGGAACAACTTCAACCGCGGCGAATGATGTCTGGCGTCGTCCTTGGTTGTCGAAGGGGCTGATGCGTACGAGGCGGTGTGTGCCTGCTTCGACGGATAGGTGGCCGTAGGCGTAAGGAACGTTTACTTCGAAGGTCGCGGATTTCAGGCCGGCTTCTTCAGCGTAGGAGGTGTCCATGACTTTGGTTGGGTAGTCGTTACGTTCGGCCCAACGTAGGTACATGCGCATGAGTTGTTCAGCGAAGTCGGCTGCGTCGACGCCGCCTGCTCCTGCGCGGATGGTGACGACAGCTTCTCGTTCGTCGTATTCGCCGGCGAGGAGGGTTTTGACCTCGAGTTCTCCAACGGATTTTTTGAGTCGTTCGAGGGTTTGTTCGGCTTCGGCGAGGGTATCGGCGTCGTTTTCTTCACGGCCGAGTTCGATGAGTACTTCGAGGTCTTCGATGCGGGAGTCGAGGCTTTCAACGCGTTCTAGTTCGGCGTTGGCGCGTGAGAGAGCTGAGGTGACTTTTTGTGCGTGGTCGACGTCGTCCCACAGGTCTGGGGCGCCGGACTGTTTTTCGAGGTCGGCGATTTTGGCGCGTAGGGCGTCCACGTCGGTCACGTCACGGACCGACTTCATAGTCGTCCGGAGGTCGGTCAGTTCGGATTCGAAGTCAACAGCCACAATGGTCAAGGTTACGCGACGCTTGTGGCTGCTTCTCACCATGTTGGTTGTTGTGCTCACTGTGCCCTGGTGGGGGCCGATTGTTGTGGGTGGGGGGTGGTGTTTGTCGTTGCGGGTCAGGAGGAGGGTCGGTGGGGGTGCGGGTGTGGCTGCGTGATGGTCGTCGGGAGGATTTTGGTCATCCGCGGGATGGGCAGTGGACGGCGCGGCGGGATGATTTTTCGGGGGTGTTGCTTGTCGCGTATGTACGGGCAGGGGTCTTTGAAGAGGTTCGGCGTTTTTATCGTTCTGATGAGTGGCGTCGGGTTGAGATCAGTTGAGGGTGATTACCGCTGGCGTTGTGTGGGGTGTGGGCTGCGCTGAGTAGCCAGTGTGTGGCGGTTTGGGCACTCCAGCCGTTGGGGTAGAGGTCGAGTAGGCGTTGCGCGCCGGTGAGGTCTTGGCCGAGGGTGACGCCGGGTGGTTCTTCGTATCCGGTTTTGCGGCGTTGTCCGCGGCCGTGGTTGGTCAGGAGTGCGTTGCAGAGGCATTTGCGGCCGACGGTTTCGGCGATGTCTCCGCCTTTTTTGATGTATGCGTCTTGGGGTTCGGCGGGGCATCGGTAGCCGATGCTGCCGTCGGGGCGTTCGTAGGGGGTGCGTAGGTAAGAGAGGTCGCAGATGCGGGGGCGTTGTTCGTAGACATTGGGGTCGGAGAGAGTGTCGGCGAGGGTAGCGATTTTGAAGGGGAATCCGGTGGGGGATGCGCGGGGGTCGTTGCGGATGGTGAGTGTGTTTGTGCGTAGGTGCTGGTGCAGGGTGGCCAGGATGTGGGAGTCAAGGCCGGAATCGTTGCTCAGGGCGAAGATTGTTCCGCATTGGACGCCGGTGGCTCCGGCTTGTTGGGCTTGGTGGAGGGCCTGCGGGGTGGACTCTCCTCCGGCGAGCCAGAACGGTAGGCCTAGGCGGGCGATGGCGGTGAGGTTAGGGGTGTCGCGGGGGCCGTAGATGGGGTCACCGTGGTGGTCGAGGGTGAGTTTTCCGCGCGGGGGTGCGCTGTGTCCGCCGGCGGTGGCACCTTCGACGATGAATCCGTCGGGACGGATTTCTTCATCGCGATGCAGGTAGGTGGCTAGGGAGTGTAGGGAGATGATGGCGAGGAAGTGGGGGCGGGTTAGTGGTGGTAGAGGGGTGCTCAGGATGCTGGTGGGGTCGAGAGTTGTGGTGTGGGTGCGGGTGGCGTTGGCTACGTCGATGGTGAGGGTTGCGGGTTTGTGTGCTGCGTAGTTGCGCAGTAGGGCTGGTATTTCGCGGGGGATGCCTGCACCCATGAGGACGTAGTCGACTCCGGCGAGCATGGCGCCCAGTGCTGCACTGGGGGTGGCCATTTGGATTTTTTCGAGGAAGTTGATGCCGACGGGTCCGTCGTGGCCTTCTTTGGCGAGCCAGACTTCGGCGAAGTTACCTAGAACTGCCAGTTCGATTGCTTTGCGGGAGATGTTGATGGTGATTTTTGGGTTGGGCCGGTAGGGGGCTCCGTTGCGTCCATGGGGGCGGTAGTAGGTCTGGAGTGCGCGTTTGACCATGTCTTGGTCTGGGAAGTGTTGGAGTGCGCGGCGGTAGTGGCCGCCGGGGTCTCCGTCTTCGAGGGTTCTGGCTAGGACTGAGTCCATGGCTGTTCCTGAGACGACACCAAGCTGGCCGGTTTGGGCAACTTTGCGCGCCATCCACCATGAGGAGATTGCTACTCCCATGCCGCCTTGAATGACTGTTGGTAGCGAAGTGTTCATTGCCGTCCTCTCCGTGCAGTGGTGGTGCACGTGCGTGTGGGCGGCCGCAATGACCGCAACCTACGGTTACGTAACTTTAGGTTACGGTTTCGTAGGTTACGGTAGCGAAACTTTCTCGTCTAGACCCCTCGCTAGATGTATTGATCGACGGCAAGAGCATGCGATGTGGGCATTTGCAAATCGCGTCGCATGGTGCGCGATTTATCGATATGGACTCACTGGGGTTAGAGTCAGCAATGTCTGGACAGTCAAGGCGACCCACAGGGCCAGGCTCTATCAGTGAGCCGCTGATATGCAGCGTTCCTCTATGGGTCGCACGCCTTCCTGACGTAATTGCCGCCCACAGGCATCCATCCGTGATGCATAGCGGTACTTTGACGCAGCGTCCGTATGCAACGGACGTAGTTTTTGTGCGCAAATTTTGAGAGATCTCTTCCCTAAAGCGGGTCACACTGTGATGCTTGAGCAGTTCCACCCGCAACTTTCGCTGTTACAGCACCGCGGTGAAGGCGGTCATTCACCACGCTTTGCTCCAAAGCACTGATCAATCCCTCACACCACGGTCAACTCATCTTGAGTTGCGCACAGGATCAACCTGTTTCACTCGCCCTCCTCCTCCAGAACGAGGGATGCAAAGACGCACGTGAAACAGACCGGACCCAAACAACGCGAGCATGATCGCTCTCGACGTCGTAGGGCAGCGGCCCATTGGCCACCGCAGGTCAGTGGATGTTGCCGTGCGACGCCCTGGCGTCACGCACACCGGCTAACGAACACGCATCCTCCTGTGATGTCACACGTTCAACGGAACAGACACACCCACCACGTGCCCACCTGTTCCACAGAATGCCGGAAGCACATGTCCGAGATGTGGCCTCCACACCACACCTCGGTGAACAACTCGACGACTCAATCGGTCCACCAACCACTTTCCCCGTTACGTACTTCAAGGAGAACTCCTCATGGATTGGCGCAGCCGAGCAGAATGTCTGACCGAGGACCCCGAGCTTTTCTTCCCCATCGGAAACACCGGCCCCGCCCTGCTCCAGGTTGAAGAAGCCAAAACCGTATGCCGCCGCTGCGCAGTTATGGACACCTGCCTGCAGTGGGCCATCGAATCCGGCCAAGACGCCGGCGTATGGGGTGGCATGTCTGAAGACGAACGCCGCGCCCTCAAGCGCCGCAACGCCCGCGCCCGCCGCGCCAGCTAACTTCACACCCGCCGGTCGACCACCGGCGAAACCTCACGGCGCACTCGCCACGCTCACCCAGCGCGGGAGTGCGCCGTGAGGCGTTTACGCGCAGTAAAAGTCACCTTCGTTCCCCCTTCAGGGCGCGCCTCCCACGTGATTTTCCCCCGCAAGTCCTGCACAAAAGCACGCACAATCTGCGTCCCCAACCCTGAACGCCCCGGTTTGAACCCTTCCGGCAAGCCGACCCCATCATCAAAAATATCCACCCGCAAAACCCCAGCATCCGCCTCAGCAACACTCAACACCACATGACCCCCATCAGGACCAAATGCGTGATCAACCGTGTTCTGCACTAGCTCAGCTAGCACCAACGCCATCGGTGTCGCCTCCGCAGCATCAAGATGACCAAAGCTGCCTTGCCGCGACCACGACACCGTCCCACCGGCCACCTCAAGAATCGCGTTAATCACCCGAGTAGCGATCTCATCGAACCCCACGCTCTCATCCAAACTGCGCGAAAGCGTCTCATGTACCAACGCAATCGTTGACACCCGCCTACCAGCCTCAGCCAACGAAGCCTGCGCAGAGGTATCCGTTACACGACGAGCCTGCAACCGTAACAACGCAGCAACCGTCTGCAGATTGTTTTTCACCCGATGATGAATCTCGCGGATAGTCGCATCTTTTGTAAGAAGCTGCTCTTCCTGCCTCCGCAACTCACTGATGTCGCGAACAAGGATTAACGCCCCCAAACGTTCCTTGCCCTGCCGCAACGGCACCGCCCGCATAGCCATCACGCCGCCATCAGCCTCAACATCAGTGCGCCACGCCGCGCGCCCCATCGTCACTAACGGCAACGTCTCATCCACAATCGTATGCCCCTGCAGAAGGTCAATCACAACCTTCGACAAATACGCACCCTTCAAAGGGCCCTCATGCCCCAATCGCAACAACGCACTCGTGGCATTCGGCGACAAATACTCAATAACACCGTCATTGTCGATACGAATAACCCCATCCCCAGCCCGCGGAGTGCCATGACGCTGCGACTTCGGCTGACCTGACAACGGAAAACCACCATCACGAATCATTCCCATCAACGTATCTGCGGTCGCTTGATACACCCGCTCGAGCTGACTAGCAGCACGCACCTGCGCCACAGACTGATGCCGCGTCACCACCGCGATAGCCGCCCCCCGATGCACCACCGGCGTAGCCTCCACCCGCCGCAACACACTGTGCGGCCACTGCCCCGCAGTCACAATCGCCCGCGCAGCAACAGCCTGATCCAACATCAAAGTGCTGGCCTCATTCGCCTGATCCCCCACCAAATCGTCATAAAACACCAACGGCCCCGTATTAGGCCGCACATGCGCCAAAACCGTCCACTTCGTTCCCTCAGGACGACGACCAGCCAACAACGCCGCCTCATCCGCAGCCTGATCAAAACCACCCTGGCAAACCTGCCCCTCATCACGAGCAAGCCCCCACAAAACAAGATCACCGATCGCCAAATCAGCGATTAACTGCCAATCGCCGACCAGCATGTGCAACCAATCGACGTCCTTACTGCGCAGCCCTGGAACGAACTGCAATTTCTCGCTGAACGTCGCCATATCCCCAGACTAGCGCCGCCCAACAACAACCAACTCATCCCCAACAACACCCACCACAAACACCCCATCCACAGGCACACATCGCAACACCCCTCCCAGCGCCCCGCACCCTAGGGTGTTCCCGTGACCAACCACCCCACCCCCCACGAAATCGCCCTTCACGCCCTCGCCAGACTGCCAGCGACAACCTGTGTAGACGTTGGCGACCACCACACTCAAGAACACCTACTCGACGCCCTGGCCACCATCGCCAGACGCGCCACCCTTGCCCACCCAACAAGCGAACACGTCCGCGCCGCAACCCAAAATGCCCCTATCCCCACCCCTGGCGCCATCGCCGAACGCACCAGTCGCCGCTGCCACACCAGCACCAACAACGACGAAAACCCACCATCCCTGGAATGCCACGCAGACGTAGACTCCTGTGCCGCGCTCGCAAGCAAACTTTTTGCCTACGCCGCAACAATCACCCACTCCCCCGATGCGATGCCCTCTTCGCTCATGGTTGCCACCGACGCTGAGTTTCTCGGACAAGCCCTACACGCATTCACAGAAAACATGCGCGCCCTACGCGCCGACCTGCTTCGCCCAACAAGCACCGAATCTGACGACGATGTTCGCCGCCACCGCCACGCCACCGCCACCGGTAAAGCGCGCTACCGCCTACGTTTGGCCACCGAACGCCTCCGGCACGGATGCCCCGAACCAGAACTACCTCACATAAACGCCTCACGACCCCACCCCGGCCAGGAAGCAGGAACCCGGTAGCCTGTCGCCCATGCATGTGCACGAGACATTTCTGATCGCAACAACCGCGGAAGAGGCTGGTCGTCGTCTTACTGATGAGGCGATCTATCACCGCGGCGCCGAACACATCGGCGCCCATAACGCAGACGTGCACATCACACAACAGGAAGACGCTTTTAACGTCGAAGCTACTTTCGCTCTACCCACAACAGGCATGCCCTCAGCAGCAGCGCGGCTAGCTGGCCCCACGTTGACTGTCCGACTCACCCAACACTGGGAAGCAGCCACAGCGGAGGGAACCCGCACTTCATCTGTCAACATCACCGCCCCGGGAACCCCTGTTACCGGAATCGGAACCCTGAACCTGCGCCCCACCGACCCCGACAGCTGCCAGCTAGAACTCGACGCGGACATCACCGCCGCCGTACCACTGTTCGGACCCAGCATCGAAAAAGCAGCTGCCCCAGCACTGGTAGAGACAATTCGGGCTGTCGCCCAGGAAATAGGGACGCCTGCATGAGGTTGCGAGGCTCACGCCATGAGCCGGGCAACCTCATGCGTCTCTGTCACGTCGTACCAGGAGAGCTCATCGTCAGGGCCATCTTCAGCTAACTCGATATGCCAACTCACCACAGCTGAAAGTGGGATTTCCGCCGATACCACCACATGCCCCAGTGCATCTTCTTCTGGCTGTTCGCTCACCCATGCCGCTGGAACATCTGCAGCTGCAACAGCAATCCGGCCAGGACAATCTGCCGCTGCCTCCCACAGTGCTTCATACTCCAGGTCTTCTTCATCATGCTCTGGAAAAACCGCAGACAACGTCGGCGTGAGCATGTGCGCACGCCCCCCAGCAGCAAGCAATGTACCTCCCTGCGCCACTGCAGCAGGCACCTCTTGCCCCACCCCGATGAACACCCTCACCTCACCCATCCGGACCCTCCACAGCTTCAGTAACGCATATAACGTGACCGATTAATCACGCCTTCACTGTCATCGTACGTTTCTTGCCTTGCCAGCAGAGATTAAGGCCAGGTAACTAGCTGCCTGGCCTTACACCGACGAGTACTGTGCCACTTGCTCCAGCAGTCCCTGCGCCAAATGATCAATGCCCGCCCCTGCAGGTGAACGCTCCTGTAGAGCAGTAACCGGTACTCCCTTCATCCGCGCAGCCCATACGCCTTCGGGGTCAGCTGGAACCAAATGCACCGTGTGCCCTAAATACAATCGCCGCCACGCCGCAGATCGCGCCATTACTGGCCCGGACTCCCCCTCCTGCACCCCGCTTCGCGTGATCTTGGGCAACGGCGTGCGGACCTGGTTAACCACAACTCGTTCCGCTGGGCTACCCACAGCGGCCAACTCCAACAACCCATCCTCTAAACGCGACAGCCCAACCGGATCATCACACCCCACCGCGACTACGTGATCAGCTGCCTCAAGCGCAGCTAAAGTTGCCCCATTACGGCGCGGAGCATACGTGTCATAGCTCAACTCCGGGTCATCTTCCAACGCAAAACCACAGTCAACAACCGTTACTTGTGCATACCGGCGTGCCACGTCAAAAACCGGGCCAATCAACTCAGGAACCAAAGCTGGCCACCGGTCAACGCGATCCAGGCCGGTCAACACCTGCAGCAGCGGCCCTGCCTGCACCGAAAGCAACTCAACATCGACAGGCTCCAAAAGCCCCCGATCGGCTAGCCGCAGCGCCGCCACGAGTCCCGGAGATTCCTGTTCAAGACCTAACGAACCAGCTACTGCGCCGCCGTAAGTGTCGGCGTCGATGAGCAGTGTGCGCACACCGCGCCCAGCTAACGCTGCCGCCACCCCCACAGCAATCGTTGTCCGTCCCGGAGCGCCCGCAGGACCCCACAACGCAATGACGCTTCCCAACTGTCCTTCCACAGCTGCGCCGAGTTCTCCGGTTTTGGTGGCCTGGAGTTCACGCCCTCGCGGGCCTCGCCCCCGCAGTCGCTGTGTGCGTGCCTGATCATCACAGGCAACGCGCTCACAGGCCTGTCGTAAGAGTGGAGGCACATCGGTGGGACTCGCATTCATAAACATGTGCCCGTCAACCCCGATCCGCAACGCGGTTTGGGCCTCATCAGCTGCTCCTGGTGGTACTGCGGCCAGCACTGCCACACCCCGCTGACGCATTTTCTCCACCAGAGATCGTTGCAGCCTCACGGTTGTGAGATTCACGATGGCCACATCTGCCAGGGCTGCCTCTGCCGCAGCCGCCACCCCGGCGACTTCTTCTTCCTCAGCAACCACGTCGACACCACGTGAGATAGCCAGCGCCTCACGCAAAAGGCCGATATTTCCCCCGACTATCACTCGCACACGCGCAGCCCGCATTACGAATCCCCTTGATCTTCAATGCCCCTCGCGGCAGCTCCCCCTACAGCGCCGCCACGAACAGCTCTCCCCGCACGCCACGTCAGCTATCCACAGGGCCCACAGTCGATACGACTTGCCTCGCAACCTGCGGTTAAACTCGGTCGACCGTTGACTGTACGGGCGCTGGCTCCACCCACACCCAGGTGCCGGTATCTCTGACGTCGACACACCTGCACAGCAACCACGAAGGAGACCAGCGATGACATCACGCTTCTTGCTGTTGTCCGATGTCTGCGAGGTCCTCAATATCTCCTCTGCCCAGGCATACGCACTCGTGCGTAGCGGCGAACTACCCGCCATTCGGGTAGGAGGACGCGGACAATGGCGCGTCGAATCGGTGGAACTAGAGAACTACATCCAACGCATGTACGCCGAAACGCGCCGTTACCTCGCCGAATCTCCCCAAAGCGCAGATGACTCCGCTGATGAATTGCGCTGATTAGCCAGAGTCGTCACAGCTACCACGGCACTAAACGGCACGATCTTCACCCCCTGGACGTAACGCGCCGAGCGCGGAACGTCAGGGGCGTGCCCGGCCAACTCGAAGAAATCTGCACCCACGATATCGATCGTGCCGGTGCGCACCCGCCGCATCTCATCCTCAACAGCCACCGGAACTCGATGCCGCGCAATCACACGCAAAGCGTGTGACATAGACAACCGCTTACGCATATCAGAGGGCGCGGCAACAGCCCTACCTAGACCGTTGATCTCCATGACGGCATGAAGAGGCACAAGAACCTGCTCCCGGTTCTCCATCAGCAGCCAGTCTGCACCTGCATCAATGAGGTCCCCGGAGAGCATTCGGCCTCCGCGTAACACCAGACAGATGCGGCCATCGTTGGCCCGCAGACGATCCGAAAGCTCTACTCGAGCGAGCTCGCGACGAACACGGTCCGCGATTTCGGATTCCAGAAACGCCCGATCCTGCTCGTCAGCCATGCCTTCGAGATCGGAAAACAGTCGTTCCCAGCGCATTCGTCCTCCTTGTAAACGTGCCCCAAGCCAACACACCCGCTACGTACCACCGCAACCACCCCAACAAATCAACAAGGTCTAAAGAGACACTTAAACCCATAAACAAGATCAAACTGCATCAAACTGCATTAAGGTGAGGTTGTAGCCCACCCGACAAAAGCACCCTCACCGACCCCTCGGAGACAGCCATGACCGACTCGGCCACCAACAGCACCACCATCCCCAGCACCACCATCGGCTCATGGCGCATCTACCCCTCCCCCAGCAACATCCCCACCCACGCCACCGTCATCACCCGCACCCGCCCCACTACCCTCGAACCGGAAAACCCCACCCCCTACGCCCAAGACCGCCTCGACATACAACTCACCCCCGCCCGCAGCACCACTGCCACCCGCCCCACCGAACCCGAAATACTCCCACCTGCCGAAAACTACGTCGGCCGCCTCGCAGTCACCCTCTTCGAAGTCCTCCGCGGCCGCCGCCCCCTTTCCACACTCGCCCGATTCGTCAGCCCCAAAATCCACGGATCCCTCGACCGACGCCGCCACCGCGCAGGCAGCACCATGAAAATCAAACCCGTCCGACTACGCACCGTCGTCGGCAGCACCCCAAAAAACGGCATCTACGACGCCGCCGTCATCCTCGAAGAAGAAGGTGTCATCCACACCATGGCCCTACGCATCACCCAAAACCGGGGGCGCTGGATCGTCACCGAGCTCTACCTCGACTAACCCTCAGCACCCTTCAAGAAGGCCGTGCCAGCCACCCATCACAGTGGCCAGCACGGCCTTACCGCTACCCCAACAACACGACACGAAAACCACAGACCTACCCATTCACCTGGGAATTCACCGCGACACCAGAAAAAACCACGTCGAAATGTCGCACCAAAGAACACCCCTCCAGCGAGAGTGTGCACAGCGGAGCGGCCAGGGGGGATCGAAGGCCATACACTTCGCCCCCTCTCGAAAGGACAACACCCATGCGTGCACGCACGTCGAGGATCGGCAACGTAGCCACCCTCGCCCTGGCACTCACACTCGGCGGAGCCACCGCCATCCCCGCAAGCGCAGATCCCCTGCCACCTGCCTCCACCACAGGAGAGGTCTCCGACGGAGCCAAAGGCGCACCCGACAAAGAAAAAATGAGCAGCCACAGCCAAGAGCTACTCGTCGAGGCAGAAGCCGCAGGCAAATCACGCGTCACGGTAATGGCCGCCACTGAACGAGGAAAAACAGCCGAAGTCGTCAAACACCTCACCTCACTTGGGGCAACCATCGGCTACGTCCACGACAAACTCGGATACGTACGCGCATCTGTCCCCACCAGCAAAGCTGAACACATCTCCACAATCCCGCAGGTCAAATACGTAGACCTCGATGAAATCGTCTCCGAACCCAAACCTGACCCCACACCAGGAACAAGCACCGGCTCCAGCCCCTGGACCGGCCCCTCACCACAAACCCCCGCCGAAAACCCCTACCTCCCCACCGCTGACACCGGCGCAGTTGCTTTCACCAAGAAAAACCCCACCTACGACGGGCGAGGAATCACCATCGGCGTCCTTGACTCAGGCGTAGACCTAGAACACCCAGCACTGGCAACAACCACCACCGGTGAACGCAAAATCAGCAACTGGATCACCGCAACAGATCCACTTCTGGAATCAGACCCCACCTGGCGAGTCATGCTCAACCGCGTATCCGGAGAAACAGCTACATTCCGCGGAACAAGCTGGAAACTCCCCCACCGCGACGACGCCCAATACTCAATCGACACATTCCGCGAATCAAGCTCTGCGCAAAGCGAATTCAAGGGAGACATCGACAGGAACGGAAAAACCGACGACAGCTGGGGAATCCTGTACGACTACCGAACCCACGACATCTGGGTCGACACCGACGGCGACCACGACTTCACCAACAACACCCCCATGCGGCCATACGCCGAAAAAAACCAAGTCGGACACTTCGGTAAAGACAACCCCTCCACACGCGTCCAAGAAAACGTCCCCTTCGTCGTCGAATACCGCACAAACGTCGACCTCACCCCCATCGGCCATGCCGGAACCACGGCCGACGTCATCAACATCGGCACCGTAGCCAGCGCCCACGGCACCCACGTCGCCGGAATCGCCGCAGCAAACATGCCCGGATGGAAAATGCAAGGAGCAGCCCCCGGAGCAAAAATTGTCTCCGCCAAAGCCTGCGTCTACGCAGGTGGCTGTACCTCCGTCGCCCTCACTGAAGGCATGATCGAACTCGTTGCCAACCAACGCGTCGACATAGTCAACATGTCCATCGGCGGCCTCCCCGCCCTCAACGACGGCAACAACACCCGATCTGCTCTCTACAACCGCATCATCGACGAATACGGTGTACAAATCTTCATCTCCGCAGGCAACTCCGGAGCAGGCACGAACACCATCGGCGACCCCTCCGTAGCAACCGATGCCGTCAGCGTCGCCGCCGGAGCCTCCAAAGAAACCTGGCTAGCCAACTACGGCGCTAAAGCCAAAGAAGAATACTGGGCACAGAACTACTCCTCTCGCGGACCCCGCGAAGACGGCGGATTCAAACCCAACATCATGGCCCCCGGGTCAGCCATCAGCGCTGTCCCCATGTTCATGGACCCCGAAGACATCCCGCAGGTCAGCTACAAACTTCCTGTTGGCCTATCCATGTTCAACGGAACCTCCATGGCCTCCCCACAAGCTACCGGCGCAGCAGCGCTGTTGCTCTCCGCAGCACGCCAAAACGACCTACCCGTCACACCGGCACAACTACGCGCATCCCTAGAATCAACAACACGATTCATCCCCGGACTCGAACCCACTGCCCAAGGCAACGGCCTTATCCGCATCGACCGTGCCTGGCCAATACTGCGCAAAGCCCCCGAAGCCTCCAACAAATACGCCATCTCCGCCCCCGTGTGCACACCACTAGCCCACCTGCTAGCTACACCCAACAAAGGCGAAGGCATCTACAACCGCTGTGACGCCACCAAAGGTGGACACAAAGCTGGCCAAAGCCGCACATACAACGTGACCATCACCCGTACCGCTGGCCCCCAAGAAATCACATCACACACCCTCACCTGGATAGGCAACGACGGAACCTACTCCTCAACCAACGCCGTGGAACTACCCCTAGGAAAACCCGTCACCATCCCGGTGATCGCCACCCCCAAAACACTAGGAACCCACGCCGCCATCCTGGACATCACACCTCGTGACAACACCATCCGCGGCACCCGCATGATGGCCGACATCATCACATCCAACGCACTCGACTCCGCCCCATACACCGCCTCCATGGCCGGGAACATCGACCGCGTCCGAGCACGCAGCATCTTCGTCACCGTCCCGGAAAAAACCCAAGCACTCCAGGTCAACCTCGCCGGAATCGCACACGGATCTGCCGTGCGCTTCCTCGCAATCGACCCACTGGGCATGCCCGTCGAAAGCGAAGAAATCCAAAACCGCTGCTACACATCCATCGGTGACGCCAAAGTCTGCCCACCCACCTCACGGGCATACACAAACCCACGCCCCGGCGTATGGGAAATCGTCGTCGACGCCAGCCGACGCACACCCGTCACATCCAACCCCTTCCGCCTTACCGCATCAGCACAAGGCGTCACCGTCGACCCCGCCGAAAAAACCATCCCTACCGCATCAGTGGGCAGCCCAACCGAAATCAACTGGAACATCAAAAACGACTTCGGTAACACCCCCGTACGCGGCACCGGCGGCCCCCTAGGCTCCGCACACGAAGAACGCCCCAGCATCAGCCAAGGCGAAAAACACACCTACAAAGTAGCCGTACCCGCCGGAACCAACCGACTGGAAATCTCCACCGGTAAACCAGCAGACATCAACTCTGACCTAGACATCGTGGTCCGTGACGCCTCCGGCACCGAAGTAGGCCGCGCAGCATCATCCTCCGCTGAAGAAACCGTCACCCTCGCTCACCCCACCGCGGGCACCTACACAGTCGAGATCGACGGATACACAATCCCCAGCGGCAAAATGGCCTACGACTACCAAGACGTCTACTACAGCAGCACGCTAGGCAAACTCACCATCAACAACGGCTCCCTGCACGCCCTCGAACACGGAGCCACCCTGCCCATCACGGGTGAAATCACTCCCAACACCCAACCAGACGAAGGGCGCCACATGTTCGGCGAACTCACAATCATGAACTCCGAGAACGCCGCCATCGGCTCTGCCAAAGTCAGCATCGAAAAAATCACCACCAAGTAACCCACCAGCACGTAGCTTAAGGCCCGCACGGTGTTCCGTGCGGGCCTTAAGCTACGTTTCACAACGCTACGGACACCACAACATCAACGTCCGCGGCGACGCAACCTGCGCGAACGACGCTCACGACGGTTACCCCGCTGCTCAGTCTCACCCACAGTGTCCCCGCCGCCGGAATACGCAAAGCGACGCGCATCAGGATGCTCGACACCCTCACCACGCACAGCCTCACCCGAGCTCTGCTCCGGTGACTCCTCCGGAGGCAACTGCCTTTCATCCACCTTGATATCGGCATTGAACAGAAGACGCACAGCATCTTCCTTAATGGCCTCAATCATCGCCTGGAACATGTGGTGACCCTCACGGCTGTACTCCACCACCGGGTCACGCTGAGCCATCGCACGCAGCCCAATACCCTCTTTGAGGTAATCCATCTCGTACAAGTGCTCACGCCACTTACGGTCCAGAACACTGAGAACCACACGACGCTCCACCTCACGCATCGCACGGCGACCAAATTGCGCCTCCCGTGCATCCAACGCAAACTGAGCATCCGAGATCAGCTCTTGCACAAGAATTTCCCGAGTCACCGAACTACGGCCACCGGCAGCAGACTCCACATCCGCCAACGTCAACGACACCGGGAACAACTCAGCCACATCAGACCACAACTGCTCCAGCTTCCAATCCTCCGGAAGCTGCTCCTCTGTCGCAGCACGCACATACTCAGTCACCACATCGTTGATGAAGTAACGCATCTGCTCATGCAGATCCTCACCCTCAAGCACACGACGACGCTCACCGTAAATAACCTTGCGCTGAGTGTTCAAAACATCGTCGTACTTCAAAACATTCTTACGAATATCGAAGTTACGGCCCTCAACCTGCGTCTGCGCACTCTGGATCGAGCGGGTAACCATCTTCGCCGAGATCGGAACCGAATCGTCCATTTTCACAGCAACCATGAAGCGGTTCACACGCTCAGCGTTAAACAACCGCATCAAATCATCCTGCAATGACAGGTAGAAACGGCTTTCCCCCGGGTCGCCCTGACGACCAGAACGACCCCGCAACTGATTATCGATACGACGCGACTCGTGCCGTTCGGTACCCAACACATACAAACCACCCAGCAACGACACTTCGTCGTGCTCAGACTTCACCGCAGCCTCAGCCTCAGCCAAAGCCTGATCCCAAGCCGCCTCGTACTCCTCAGGTGTCTCCTCCGGCGACAGCCCTCGACGACGCAATGCATCCACTGCACGGAATTCTGGGTTACCACCCAGCATGATGTCGGTGCCACGACCGGCCATGTTCGTCGCAACCGTCACCGCACCTCGACGGCCAGCCTCAGCCACAATGGCCGCTTCACGCTCGTGATACTTCGCATTCAGCACCTCGTGCGGCACACCATGAGCATCCAACTGCTGCGAAAGATACTCGCTCTTCTCCACGCTGGTCGTACCCACCAGCACCGGCTGGCCCTTACGGTGACGCTCAACAATGTCCTTGACCACCGCGTCAAACTTCGCGACCTCTGTCCGGTACACCAAGTCCGGCTGATCACGACGCACCATCGGACGGTTCGTCCGAATCTGCACCACCCCAACCTTATAAATCTGGTGCAGCTCAGCTGCTTCCGTCTGAGCCGTACCCGTCATACCCGATAGTTTGTTGTACAGGCGGAAATAGTTCTGCAACGTCACCGTCGCCAACGTTTGGTTCTCGTTCTGAATCTTCACCCCCTCTTTGGCCTCAATAGCCTGGTGCATCCCCTCGTTATAGCGACGACCAGCCAAGATACGGCCCGTGTGCTCATCAACGATGAGCACCTCACCGTCCATGACCACGTAATCCTTGTCCCGCTTGAACAACTCCTTAGCCTTGATCGCATTGTTCAAATACCCGATCAAAGGCGTGTTGTTGCTCTCATACAAGTTGTCAATACCGAGGTAGTCCTCCACCTTGGCGATGCCCGGCTCAAGAATCCCGACCGTCTTTTTCTTCTCGTCGACCTCGTAGTCACCCTCGGCCTCGATACCACGCAGACGATCCGCGCCACGCCCCCGCTCAAGATGCTTAACCATCTTCGCCATCTCGACATACCACCGCGTCACACCATCAGCCGGACCAGAAATGATCAACGGCGTACGCGCCTCATCAATGAGGATCGAGTCCACCTCATCCACAATCGCGAAGTTATGCCCCCGCTGCACCAACTCTTCGGTCTGCCACGCCATGTTGTCACGCAGGTAATCGAAGCCGAACTCATTATTCGTGCCGTACGTAATGTCCTTCGCATACTCCGCCCGACGCTGAGCCGGCGTCAGATGCGACAAGATCACACCTGTCTCCAACCCCAACATGCGGTGCACACGACCCATCAGCTCAGACTGATACTTAGCCAAGAAGTCGTTCACCGTGACAACGTGAACACCTTTACCCGACAAGGCATTCAAATAACTCGGCAAAGTCGCGACCAGCGTCTTACCCTCACCGGTCTTCATCTCAGCAACATTGCCCATATGCAACGCCGCTCCACCCATCACCTGCACATCAAAGTGACGCTTACCAATCGTTCGAGAAGACGCCTCACGAACCGCGGCAAATGCCTCCGGCAACAGCGAATCCAACGACTCACCATCAGCGATACGCGCTTTAAACCTGTCCGTCTCTGCCCGCAACTCCGCATCAGAGAGCGACAGAAAATCCTCCTCGATCGCGTTCACCTGAGCAACGATGCCCTCTAGGTGACGCAGCACACGCCCCTCACCTGCTCGCAGGACTCGATCGATGATCTTCGGCACGGACACTCCTCGTTGTGTAACACAGAAACCGGAAAACCGGCCCTCGAACACCTAGTAATCGGCTGGGCACCCAGGAAACGACACCAGCTGGAAAACGCCAACACAGCGAACTCCGCGCCCTCACGCCGACCCCACAACGAGATCACATGAGGACATGCCACCGGTCACTCCCCAGACCCAGGCTAAACGCTTACAACCGTCGACGCGTTCCCCGACCTCATCGCGGCGCGCCCACACGGATAACCAAACCCGGGCTCACACAGGATATGACGCTTCAGACACAGTGCAGGGCTGCCGCAACACACCACGACAGCCCCACACACTCACAACCACCACGGCAACACCAAAAACATCGATGCCGCGGGGTCAAAACAAGCAACTACTGCGCGACATCCTCCGCCTCAGAAACTTCCAAACGGATCACGCCGTAATCCCAACCACGACGCCGATACACCACGCACGGACTATCCGAATCCTTGTCATGGAAGAGGTAAAAATCGTGCCCCACCAGCTCCATCTCATAAAGAGCCTGATCCAAAGTCATCGGCGAGGAAGCATGCACCTTCTCACGCACCTGCACCGGCGAATCACCCGTCACACCAAGCTTGGCCTCCAACGGATTGACCTCATCGCCGCCACCTGAAGAACCACCCTGCGGCATAGCCTCCACCACATCAAGATCAGCCGTCGCCGTCGCTAAATCCGGCCCACGGTGCCGACGCACCTTCTTCTTCGAATTCGCCCGACGCAACCGCTCAGACAATTTCGCAAGAACAAGATCCAATGCCGAATACGGATCGTCAGCAAAAGCCTCAGCACGAAGAACCGGCCCCTTGGCAATGCACGTAATCTCCACACGCACACTGCCCTTCGGAGCATTCCGCGACGTCTCATGCCCCACAATGACCTCAACACGCTGCGCCCTAGGCGCCAAGTGCTCAATCTTCTCTATCTTCTCCTCCAGCACGGAGCGAAAACGATCAGACACCTGGACGTGACGTGCAGTGACGGTGAGTTCCATCAGTTCCTCCTGGAAGCGCTGTCCCGAACGGCCCGAACCGGACTACGGGGCTGAGATGGGCCCTGGGAAAACAGGCAATCCACACCGGGCCCGGAAATCAACTCGCTAACGCGAGTGAGGCATCACCTCTTTCAATGCGCGACAACGCGCAAAACATCGGATCCCGGCGACCACCCAATGGGGTGAACACCCGATAAAAGAACGGTAGAGGAAACTCTGACCAGGAGGAAGGAACCCGGCATATTTGTCAGCCAACTTGCATCCACCACTCAGCCAACACCCCCAACCAGTGACCCACATCACACCCCAGAACCCCCCGGAGTCGCCGCAACCACCGCGCCCACCACCCGAAGCGCACCACACCTCCTCAACACCCGCTGCGCCTCACCCAACGTCGCCCCCGTCGTACACACGTCATCCACCAACACCGCCAACCCCCAAGAACCCACCTCACCACCCCAACGCTCCACCACACCCATCGACCCCCACACATTCACTACCCTGCCCAACCGCCCCAAACCACGCTGATCTCGCACCCGCCGCGCCCACCGCAATGCCTCAACCGCACCCACCTGAAAAGACAACACACCCGAACCCAACGCAACATCAACCAACTCAAACAACGGCACATCACCACGCCGACGCCGCGCCGAAGGACGCGAAGGAACCGGCACCACCACAACCGGACCATCCAGCGGCCCACCCCGCAACACCTCCACTCCCACAGCCGCCTCAACCGCACGTGCCAACCCCACCCCCAACACACTCCCCACATCCCGACGCCCACCGTCCTTAAACGCCACCACAGCAGCAGCAACCGGCCCAACAAACTCCGCAGCAGACCACACCACCAACTCCTCACCCAACCCCACCACCGAAAACGGCTCCGCATCCGGCAACGCCCCCACATCTGCACACTGCGCACACCACGACTGCCCATGCCGCCCACACCCAGCACACACCACCGGCCACACCAACTCACACAGCGCCAGCACCGCCGCCACACATCCACGCCACCAACGCACACACCAATCCATCCCCACAGCCTCAACCACCCCACCCACCCCAAAGCGGGTTATCCCCACCACCGAACCACCACCACGGTTGCGGACAACGCCCTAGCGAGCAGGAACCAACAAATCCGAAGCCGTACCAATCCGCTGCCACCGACTGCCAACCTTACGCAACACCTGATTGGCCTGATCCACCCCCACCAAACCACGCTCACCACCCATCGAAATCAACCTCGAAATACCAGCCACACCCGAATACTCCTGTGTCACCCCCGCCAACGGCGCCACCAAAGGCACCAACGGCTGCCCCGCATTACGCGACCCCACAAACGCCAACGTACTGTCATTCACCCACATCACCGACGTTGCATCCACCACATCCTGCGCAACCGCCAACGGCTCAGGCAAAGCTGAAGGCACCCCCGAAGGCGACACCACCCCAGAAACATCCACATGCATCACCCCAGCAGCATCCTTACTCAACACCACCACCCGATGCCCCTCTGGAGAAGGCCGCACATCAATCACCCGCCGATCACGCAACCATGGCGCTGAAACCCGCACCGGACGCGGCTCAGAAACCGCACCCGCATCCCCCACCCGATGGAAGACCCACACCGCCCCCTCACTCTTGGCATCCTGGCCCCCCAACCACACATGCCCCATCACGTCATAAGCCGGCGCGCTCATCCCCGACCCCGGACTCTGCACCGACGCACGCTGCCCATCCACCCAGCGCACTAACGCAGTACCCGACTCATTAGTAGCCATCACATCACGCAGGTCCAAAGAAATCGCCGCACGCGACCACTCCTCCGGAACCTTCGGCAACGCAGGCAACGCCGCCTTACCCACCTCTGCAGGAAAAGACGCCGAGGACAACGGAGTCAACACATCACCCACACGACGAACCACCACCGGAGAACGCGCAGGCGCCCCCGAAAAGCCCACATCCCCCACCCGCTCAGGCAACGAACCCAAACCCATCACTTCCAGCGGCCGCCCTTCCGCTGTCATCGCCACCCGATCAACAGTCCCTGCCTGCCGCATCGTCCGCAACGTCTGCGCCCACGCCGTATGACGTTCAGAGGAATTCATCGCCAAGGCCCGACCAGTCAAATCCATCGTGGCCACACCATTACCCACCGGAACCGCATCCACAGCCAACGTAGTCCCCGAAGGAAAACCACTACGCACCGCACCAGCCAAATGCGAAGGAACAGGCCCCAACAACGCCCGCGCCAACGACGTCGTCAACCCAGGCCCCACCGCAAAACGACGCCAATCCGGCACCAACGTGCTCCCCACCGTCGAGCCATACGACACCTGAAACGGACGATACGTCGAATCGAAATAAAACTCCGAGAGCCACAAACCGAACCCCTTGGGCAATGAAGAAATCCGCCACTCACCATCAACCTTGGCCAGCGAAATCTCCACCTGCCGCGTCGTCCCAGCCGTTGAAGCATGAAAACGACCGTCCGAATCCAACACCCCTATCTCAACAACCGTCACCGTCACCGAGCTACCGTCTTTCGACTTCACGGTCTGCGGCCGCATACCCGTCGGATGCACCACCACCGAATCAGGTGACCACTTTTCAGAGACACCCTTAGTCAGATACGCCCGAGCCGCCCGATAATCATCATCAGCCGACCACTGCGCCGCAAAAAAACCCCGAACAATCTCCTCCTGAGACGCCCCTGCCCGCGGAGCCTCAAACTGCAACTTGATCGGCGGCGGCGGCCGATCCTGCACCGCCAACCCCTGTTCCACCTTCCCTGAACTCGGCAAACCACACGCCGCCACCAACGACAACGAGACCACCACCCCCGCAACACCCAACCAGCGCCGCGACCTCACACCTGCCCCTGAGAATCTGAATCCACCGGAACAACCGTGGCCCCCGGCACCACCCCATCAACAACAGGCAACGTCCCCGTATCGTGATGACTCACCACGCCCTCACCATCAGCCAACGGAATAGGCGGCTCACTAATCGAGACCGTCTCATCCTTAGGCACAATCAACCTGAACCTACTGCCCTCCCCAGGAACACCCCACGCCTGCAACAAACCCCGATGCAAACGCGCATCCTCCAAAGCAATCGCCAGCCCAAGACCCGTGCCACCGGTCGTACGCGTCCGAGCCGGATCCGCACGCCAAAAACGGTTAAACACCAACGAAGACTGCCCCGGCTCCAAACCAATCCCATGGTCACGAACCGCAACAGCTACAGCCTCCTCGTTCGCGCCTACCTCAATCTGCACCGGCTCACCCTGCCCATGCTCCAACGCATTCACCAAAAGATTGCGCAGAATCCGCTCAATACGACGCGGGTCGATCTCAGCCACGAACGGCCCCGGCGTCAACTCAACCACCGTGACCTCACTACCCTTGGTCTCAGCCAACGTGGTCGCTGCCGAAATCACCCGCTGAACTACAGCCACCACATCATGCTTGTCCGTCTCCAACACCACCGACCCAGCATCATGACGGCTAATCTCCAACAACCCCGACAACATCTCATCAAACCGCTCCACCTCACCGTGCAACAGCTCAGCAGAGCGCCGACTCGTAGGCGAATACGCATCCCGATCCGCAAAAAGCATCTCGCTAGCCATCTGAATAGTCGTCAACGGCGTCCGCAACTCATGGCTCACATCTGAAACAAACCGCTGCTGAACCTGCGACAGCTCCTCCAACCGACGAATCTGGCTCTGCAAATTATCAGCCATCCGGTTAAACGCCCCCGAAAGCCGCGCCAGATCATCCTCACCGCGCAACTGCATCCGCTCATCCAACCGACCGTTAGCCAGCCGCTCCGCCACCTGGGCAGCTTCACGCACAGGATCCACCACCAACCGCGTCACAGCCAACGACACCAAAGCAATCAGCCCTGTCAGCAGCACACCACCCAACAAATACGTACGCAGCATTAAATCCATCGTCGAGGCTTCACGTTCCATCGGATACACGAAATACAACTCATGCGCATCCGAATCTGGAATCTGGATCTGCTGCCCCACAACCACCGCCTGAGCTTCAGACCCGTCATGCCCCCGCACCGGCACAATCTGCACCTGTTGGTGCCCTGGATCCTCCACTACCGCCTCACGCAACGCCTGCGGCAACACCTCCGGACCAAAAGCCGTCCACATCGTCGGGATACTGCCCGGCGACTTCTTCGGCCCGTGCGTCAAAATCACCTCACGAGCCTGATCAGGAGCCTGCGACGTTTGCTGCTGCATCAAGTCATACGTCAACTGCCGGATCGACTCAGCATCCGAACGATCCGTGGCATCCAAATTTCTCTGCACACCCGAAGCCCGATAAGCAGCGTCCTCTTTCGAAGCCTCCACTTTGCCCTCTACCAGCGCCGCCGCCGTTCGGCTATACGAAAACGACTGCAACAACACAGTGATCACGGCCCCCAAAACAACCGTGATCACAACGGTGCGGAACTGAAGACTTGTCCGCCACCGCTTAGCAAGCTCTGCCCGAGCGTTCCTCCACCCCGACTTCACGCGCTGCTTCCAGCCACGATGTTCCTGCACCTGAGAAACAGGACTCGAAACACCCAACGCCTCTTCACCGCCGGGAGAAACAACCTCCCCCACCTCGACGGAGGCCACCCCATCCATCGGTGCAGACCTCACGACGTCACCTGGCATCTGCTCAGTTCGTCCCCGCCTTGTACCCCACGCCACGCACCGTCACCACAATCTTCGGGTGCTCCGGATCATCTTCAATCTTGCCCCGCAGTCGCTGCACGTGAACATTCACCAACCGCGCATCTCCGGCATGCCGATAACCCCACACCTGCTCCAACAACACATCCCGGCTAAACGCCTGCCACGGCTTACGCGCCAGCGCCACCAACAAATCAAACTCCAGCGGCGTCAACTGAACGACCTGACCATTCTTTGTTACCGAGTGACCAGCAACATCGATAACCACATCACCAATCCGCAACGTCTCAGGATTGGTATCCGTACCGCGACGCAGCCGCGCCCGCACACGAGCAGTCAACTCCTGCGGCTTAAACGGCTTAACGACATAATCATCTGCACCAGATTCCAGACCCACCACGACATCAATCGTGTCCGAGCGCGCAGACAACATCACGATTGGCACTCCAGACTCGGCCCGAAGCTGTTTAGCCACCTCGATGCCATCCATCCCCGGCATCATGACGTCCAACAACACCAGATCCGGCTTCAGCTCACGCGCCGCTTTCAACCCTGAAACACCATCAGGGCAATGGGTCACATGAAAACCCTCGTTCTGCAGCACCAACCCAAGCATTTCAGCTAGCGCAAGATCGTCATCCACGACCAGGACGTGAGCTTTCACAAGACCTCCTCAGAAACGACACAAGCGCACATGCCACTTGCCAAAACCGCGGGTCCTGCACCACATAGGACACACACCCCACCGGCTCTCACAACGCCGCCATGCTACCCGCAGCCCGAAAATCACTGCGCCAGGCGCGCACACTTCCACCCCGCTACGGGTGATCCGTGCGTCCTTGATCGTGGACGCACGGATCACCCGTAGGCAGAATCTACCGACAATCAGTAACGGTAGTTGTCCGGCTTGTACGGACCAGCGATATCAACACCGATGTAGTCAGCCTGAGACTTGGTCAGCTCCGTCAGTTCAACACCCAGCGCAGCCAAGTGTGCGCGTGCAACTTTCTCGTCAAGGTGCTTGGGCAGCACGTAGACGTCGTTGCTGTACTCCTGCGGCTTGGTGAACAGCTCAATCTGCGCGATGGTCTGGTCAGCGAAAGAGTTGCTCATCACAAAGCTGGGGTGCCCCGTAGCGTTACCCAGGTTCAGCAGACGGCCCTCAGACAGGATGATGATCGAACGCTCACCACGCTCACCATCAGCGGGGAAGGTCCATTCGTGCACCTGCGGCTTGATCTCGGTGCGCTTGACACCAGGCACCTTGGCCAGGCCAGCCATGTCGATCTCGTTGTCAAAGTGGCCGATGTTGCCCACGATGGCCTTGTCCTTCATCTTGACCATGTCTTCGGCCATGATGATGTCTTTGTTACCCGTTGTGGTGACGAAGATGTCGATCTGGTCAACGACGTCCTTCAACCGTGCAACCTGGTAGCCGTCCATCGCGGCCTGCAGCGCACAGATCGGGTCAATCTCGGTAACGATGACGCGGGCGCCCTGTCCACGTAGCGACTCAGCACAGCCCTTACCGACGTCTCCGTAGCCACACACCAAAGCGGTCTTACCGCCGATGAGGACGTCAGTGGCGCGGTTGATGCCGTCAATGAGGGAGTGGCGGCATCCGTACTTGTTGTCGAACTTGCTCTTGGTGACCGCGTCATTGACGTTCATGGCCGGGAAGAGCAGCTCGCCGTTGCGGGCCAATTCGTACAGGCGGTGCACACCCGTCGTGGTTTCTTCAGTGACACCCTTGATCTGCTTAGCGATCTCGGTCCACTTGTTCGGGTTCTGCTCCATGGTGCGACGCACCAAAGCTTTAAACACGGTGAACTCTTCAGAGTCTTCCTCAGTGGTGGGGGGAACACCGCCAGCCAGCTCCCACTCGCGTCCCTTGTGTACGAGCATGGTGGCGTCACCACCATCGTCAAGGATCATGTTCGCCCCGGAGCCCTCAGGCCAGGTGAAGATTGCTTCAGCGCAGTCCCAGTACTCCTCGAGGGTTTCACCCTTCCAGGCAAAGACGGGCACACCCTGAGGGTTCTCAGGGGTTCCGTTCGGGCCGACGACAACAGCAGCAGCAGCCTCGTCCTGGGTCGAGAAAATGTTGCACGAAGCCCAGCGCACCTGGGCCCCCAGAGCTGTCAAAGTTTCAATGAGCACAGCTGTCTGAACAGTCATGTGCAACGAACCAGCGATACGGGCGCCCTTCAAAGGCTGCTGCTCGGCATACTCTTCACGCAGCGACATCAGACCGGGCATCTCGGCCTCCGCCAGACGCAACTGGTGACGGCCAGCAGCCGCCAGGTTGATGTCCCGAATCTTGTAGTCGAACGTCATGAATTCCTCTTTCGTTGATAAACGCAATTGGTGCACAGACGCCGATGGGTGCGGCCTTTATGGCCGGTCACGGTCGACGGATACGCGCCCGCAAAAGCAGACACGATCAATAAGCTCGGGGGGCTCCCCTGCAAGACGAACCGCGTTCCACGCGGCTTCACAGGCCGAACACACGCCGACCTCCACAAAACATCCTACCCGCGTCCGCACAATAAGGTCGCTGGGGTTTTCCCTAGAACCAACACATCAGCGCTTTAGGGCAGCGGGGACAGCCGTCACAAGAATATTGTCGCGATAACTCCAGCGCCCCTCACGGCGTTGGACCGGCCCCCCGCAGGTGACAAGAATCAGACGACGCGGACCGCTAGCCTGCCACGAAGGCAAATGGTCTTTCGCACGAACAATCAAAGAAGCCGCGGTCCAAAACTTTACTCGCCCAACAGCATCACTCGTATACACCTCAGCTCCCGGCTCGATACGCGAAAGCTGATGCAACGCACCCAAATCACCCCTGACATCAACATGCCCAGCAAGAAGAGTGTCTCCCTGATCCGCTCCCAGTGACGCACCGGCACCCCAGCGCCCAACCACTTTCACATCACCAGGAACGACGAGCTCTCTTGCGCGCACAGGCGCATCCACTATCGGCGCATCCACACCCAGCGAGGGAATGACAACCCGCGACGGAGAAATCCTTAAGAGCCGACGTACCCCAGCTGCTCGTGCATCGTGGCGCACAGCAGTAAGACGACGAGCATCTTCAACCTTGAGAGAAAACGTACGGGCAGGCAGCGGCGCCGCATCCGGAGGAGAACCTTTCAGGCCTCCCCAAAGCAACAAAACCCCCGTTACCGCACCGCTAGCCACAAGAAAATTACGTATCCGCCCCATCCCTACATCAGGGAGCTTCGCGCGCATCTTCTTAATCAGATACGCCGACGTCGCACCATCGAACGCAACGCCGCTGCCAACACACCAACTGAGCTAACGACCAGCACTCCACCTGCAGCCAGCATCGGCACATTCGGACCATCGCCAGGCTGCCCCGTCTCAATACGTGAAGGCGAAGCATCCGCATACGAAACCCCACGATTAACAACTGAAACCACCGCTGGTTTTGAGGTGGACGAGCTAGGCGATGAAGGAGTCACTGAAGCCTGTGGATTCTGGATAGGCTTCACAGGAGCACCCGTTATCGGGGTTGTTGAAGGCGTCGAAGGACGCTCTTGCGGGTTGGGGGCAATAGGTGTCACCGTCACCGCGGGTGGGGTAGGTGGAACCGTGACCGTCACAGCAGGCGGGATCGCTGGGTTGGTGATAGTTACCGAAGGAACCGCAGCTGGCGTGCCCGCCCCTTCCCCCGTGGCTTCAACCAGCAGGGTGTCGCTCACACGGAGCGGGGCGGTGTCCCACACGCTGACGTAGCCACTGTTCTGATAGGCATTCAAAGCCCGATCCGTTACTCGCGAACCACCCATCAGCATCAAGACACGGCCAAACAAACTCGCATCCGGAGTCACAACTGCGCTAGCCGACTTCTCATCACAGGACTTCGAATACAGATTTACCGGCACCCACCTGGCTTCTTTGAGACCCCCCGCCTCATTCGCTGACCCAGACCACAATGTCAACGACGAACAATCAATAGCTTGCCCTGGACCAGCCTCATCAACAATCCGATACGAAGCTGTCACCATCCCACGCGGCACTCTAGGGCCAGTGATCCCCCATTGAATTCTGCCTCGTTTATCTTCCCCAACACTCTTCCAGGTCTGCCACTTAGTCGCCAACTCTGAATAGTCATTTTTAGCAGGCGGAGCGACGGCAACAATCTCATCCTGATGAGAAAAAGCAACACCATTTACAAGAAAAACAAGTTCACTACTACTTCCAGGCTGAATAGAACGTGATAAACGCACACCGAAACGCACCGTTCCATGCACGCCCACATACTCATCAGCAAACTCTGTCATTGTGAAATTGACAGTTTGGCCATGAACTTCATAATGCGCCACCACTGCACCATCAGGGGCCTTCACATCCCGATGAACATCATCAAGAACATCCGCTACCAGCATGGTCGGCAACGTAAGCGTGAACGTATCGCCACGCCGCGCCCCATCCGGAACCGCCCAGTCCACAACAACCGTGACGTCACTGCCAGGGGAAGCAGAAGATTCCACAACTTCAACCCGCTTAACCGCATCATCAATTACAGCCGCATACGCAGCACCCTGAAATACAACAGAAGCAGCAAAAACACTCGCACCCGCAGCCCCCGCAAGGAGAGAAAACGGAAAGCGAGAAGACAGAGCCCGCGAAACCATGAGTGGCCTTTCTTATCGAAGATGCACACAATGCCACTCGAGCATTGAACGCAAACCAGTGACAACGGCCACCACGTGCTAAACAGCCCCGTGCATTAGCGAAGGGGGATGAGGAGACCCGTCACGCCCGGATCCCCGAGGCCGGCCACATTCACAACTCCCCCACCGGCTTTCACTCCCAGGCAATTCAACTATCTCACTATTCTTAACCGTTTAAAACGCGACACTACTCCCAAAATACTCAAAAAATTAATCACCCGAATTGAACAAGCGATCAAATCGGGTGATTAATTGAAGTTTCTATCTGCTACTTATCAAACTCCAACCCCAATAGCGCATTCTCCACAACCTCAGCCAACGCCGGATGAATCCAATACTGATCACGCGCCACACGCCGCGCATCCAACCCCAACGACATCGCCATCACAACCGGCTGAATCAACGTAGACGAATGCGGTCCCATACTGTGCGCACCCAAAATCCGACCAGAGGCCGGATCCGCAAGCACCTTGAAAAACGACTCAGAATCCTCCAAAGCCCACCCATACGCCGTATCACCAAACGACTGCACCTTCGACACATACCGAACCCCAGCCGAACGCAACTCATCCTCAGAAGCCCCCACCGACGCCACCTGCGGGTCAGAAAAAACCGCCGCCGGAACCACCTCATGCGGCATCGACCGCAAATCCTGCGGATGCGTGAGGTTATGCGCCACCGCCCTCGCCTCCGCATTAGCCACATGCTTCAACTGGAAAGGCGAAGAAATATCCCCCAACGCCCACACACCTTCAGCACTAGTACGCCCAAACTCATCCACCCGCACCCGACCATCTGAACGCAACTCCACACCACCAGCAGCAGCATCCAAATCTTCCGAATTCGGAACCCTGCCCGTAGCAACCAACAACATGTCGCCAGCAACTTCACCACCACCATCCAACGTCAACACCACCCCACCAGCAGACGTCGAACGCGCAGCAACCACATCCACCCCTGCATGCACCTTCCACCGCGCCTTAACCAACTCAGTGAAACGCTGCGACAACTCCTCATCAAACGCACGCAACATCCGCGGACCACGAATCACCACATCCACCTGCACACCCAAAGCAGAGAAGACATGCGCAAACTCGGCAGCAATAACCCCACCACCCATAATCACAATCCGAGAAGGCAACTCATCAATGCGCATCACCGAATCCGAAGTCTGGAAAGGCACCCCCGAATCAGCGATCACTGACGGAACTCGAGGACGAGCCCCCGCAGCAATCACCACCTGATCAGCAGTGAACTCACTAGAACCACCCTCATTCAGCTCCACCCGCAGACGACGGTCACCCACAAACCGCGCGCTACCCAAAAACGCAGTCGTGTTCTCACCCTCTACCCGATACCTCCGGCCACTCTCCTCAATCGGATCAATCCGACCAAAAACCCGATCCCGGATATCCCGCCACCGCACACCATCCACACGCGCATCCACCCCATAGCGCGCAGCTGACCGAGCTGTTCCCGCGACCTCCGCCGCATAAACAAACATCTTCGTAGGGATACACCCCACATTCAGACACGTCCCACCAAACAGGTGACGCTCCACCACAGCCACCTTCGCATCCGCGAAGTCGTCCGTGACAAGGCTGTTACCCGAACCAGCACCAATGATCGCAAGGTCGAAATCTGCCATTGCACCAGACTAGGCGCGAGAACACCACAGAACAGCACCCAATCAGCGACCCGTGAAATCCCTCAACACCGACACATGACGCGACAACGACGGATCCGCCCCCATACCCAACGCAAGATACGTAGCTGCAAAATCCGTCAACGCCATCTGCCCAGCAAGACGCGCCACCGCTGGCCCAGGCTCAGCAAAAACCTCATGCACAGACACGCCAGCCTGCTGCGCAGTCTCCACAATCCCATCCACCAACGCCAACCGTTGCGCCTCATCAGGAGTAGAAGCCGGCCGATTCGGCTCCCGCAACATCAACAACCCCAACCGCGGCTGGGCCGGGCCATCCAAATACGGATCAGCAAAAATGTCATCCGCCGCACTCACGCCCACCCCCTGGCCCCCACCAGCAGTGAAAGGCCCATCAAACGTAGCCACCACCTGCGAAGCCATATCTGGGATCTCCCCAAAAGTGGTTGGAATCCGCGCAGTTCGCGAAAACATTGACGCTGCCCGCTGCGCAGCAACCCCGTTCAACGGGCTATCCCCCAACACAGTTGGCACACACTCGGACAACCCCAACGCCAACGACTTCGCCGGATTAACAAACGACTCCGAACTCGGACGAGCAGACTCAGCCACCTCATCCAAACGCGCAATCGCGGCATCCAAATCACTATCTGGAACCGACACCAACCCAAGCCGATGAGCCCCCATCAACACAGGAGTCAACAACGACCATAACGACGTACGCGACGAAACCCGACCAAGACCAATCCCCACATGCACGCCACGGGCCTGCCTAGTCACCGCCTCCAACGGTGAATCAACAGCACCCACCGTCAACAACGACGCACCCCGACGCGCAGCTTCCGCAGCCAACGCCAACGCCCCCGGCGACCGCCCAGACAACGACACCGCAACCACCAAATCCAAAGCCCCAACCCACCCCGGCAACGGCACATTCCGGCGCGCCGTCACAGGAACCGGAGAAGCCGGCTCAGCCAACATCTCCAACACCGCAGCCACCGCAGCAGACACACCCACCGACGCAACCAACACCGACCGTGGACGATCCCACGACCGCAGCCGCTCCACACCCGCCTCATCAGCAAGAAAACGCGCCTCGCGCACCTGCGCCCCCGCGCTGGCCAAAGCACGCAAAGTCCCAGCCCGATCCTGCTGTGCCAACCACCCCGCATCATCGAGACAACCCTCATCGATATACGGCATGCCACCTCCCGAACTCAGTTCGCACCAACACCACAACACTCACACAACGCCGAATACACGACAGCGTCGCGCATCCCCGCAGCGGACACGCGACGCCCCGAAAAACCAACCAGAAAGAGGTCAGTCCATGAAACGAGCCTCTTCCGGAATGAGGACAGGAACGCCACCCTCAACACGGTAAGCACGACGACGCCCCTGCGCGTCGGCATCCTTCGCCTGCAGCTCAGGCTGCCCATCAGGCCCAGTGCCGTCAACCAACTCACTCTGCGTCACAGGGCAACGCAAAATCTCGCGCAGCCAAGGCTCGATACCGGTGGTGCTCATTCTCTATCTCCTTGAATCTCGTTCCCCAACGAGGAACGGTAGCTGTAGCCCGGGCTCTGGGCGCACGGACAACGCGTTCCCTGATCCTGCCAGATCTGTGTGCAGCCTGCCGGTACGGCACAGCCTCACGCACGCACGATCCCGAGAACCTCATCCCGGATTTTCTCCATCGTTGCCACATCCGCAGCTTCAACATTCAGCCGCAACAACGGCTCCGTATTACTCGGGCGCAGGTTAAACCACCACATAGGCGCTTCCGTGCTCGTGCTCTCCACCGTAATGCCATCCAAGCGGTCAATCATCACCGGACGCTCCTGCGCCCACTCACACACCCGCTGCACAGCATCCTCAACCGAAGACACCGTGGAATTGATCTCACCAGAGGGCACATACCGAACGTACGGCTCAACCATCGCCGACAATGGCTCACTCTGCGACCCCAACGCAGCCAACACATGCAACGCCGACAGCATGCCCGTGTCCGCGAACCAGAAATCCCGGTAGTAATAGTGCGCTGAATGCTCCCCACCAAACACCGCATCGTGCTCAGCCATCTGCGCCTTAATAAACGAATGCCCCACCCGAGTGCGCAACCCCTTCGCGCCAGCCTCGCTGACCACCTCACGAACAACATGCGACGAAATCACGTTGTACACGACAGTGATATCCGAAGGATCAACACCCCGCGCGACCTCTTTAGCAATCTCCCGATCCGCCACCAAAGCAGTGATCACCGACGCCGAAACCGGATCGCCCTTCTCATCCACCACAAAACACCGATCCGCGTCCCCATCAAACGCCAACCCCACATCGGCTCGATGCTCCACCACAGCTTTTTGCAGATCCACCAAGTTTTTCGGATCTAGCGGATTGGCCTCATGGTTCGGGAACGTCCCGTCCAACTCGAAATACAACGGAACAACATCCAAAGGCAGCCCCTCCAACACTGCCGGAACAGTGAATCCCCCCATGCCGTTACCCGCATCCACCACCACCTTCAGATGACGAATATCACCCAAAGGAACAAGATCACGAACGCACCGGGCGTAGTCCTCCACCGTCTCCCGTGTACCAATCGCCCCCGGAGCAATCCCCTCCGGAGCCAACGGGCTCACCCCGTCCACAATTCGCTGCGCAACCTCAGTAATCCGCGCCAACCCCGTGTCCTGCCCCACCGGACGGGCACCAGAACGGCACAACTTAATCCCGTTGTACTCCGCCGGATTATGGCTAGCTGTGAACATCGCCCCCGGCAACCCCATCGACCCGCTCGCAAAATACAAACCGTCGGTGGAGCACAGGCCAATAATCACCACATCCAGGCCCTGAGCTGCCACGCCCTCAGCAAAAGCC
Organism: Dermatophilus congolensis; assembly: GCF_900447215.1. Taxonomy (NCBI): domain Bacteria; kingdom Bacillati; phylum Actinomycetota; class Actinomycetes; order Micrococcales; family Dermatophilaceae; genus Dermatophilus; species Dermatophilus congolensis. The sequence continues at coordinate 711,685 of NZ_UFYA01000001.1, read as the reverse complement.
TGACTCAACTCAGGCGACGACGGGCGCATATCATGCCCAACAACTACAGAAGAAGCCCCGTCCGGACGTGCTACCACCTGCGCGAAAGCAGAACCGATTGCCCGCGCAACCCCGGCATCCAACTGAGAGGGCACCAAACCGCGGACGTCATATGCCTTGATGAAATCGGAAAGATTACGGGAGCTCACGGTCACAGCCTAACGGCCGGAGTCCGGAACGTCGCTGTCTCGAAGCACACGAAGACGAGGAGTCCTCGACGTCAACGGTTCGCCCCCTACCGCAACGTCACGGCGCGAACGGCCATAACGTGACAACGCGCGATCCTCCTGAGCTGCGTGTCGCGTCGCCTGCTCCCACACATCCGCATCTCGAACAGCGTCCGCAACAGCTGTCAGGTCATCCGTTGGGTCAGGAAGGCTTTCAAAATCGTCAATAAGCCGCACGACCTCCCAGCCCTGCGGAGCAGTCAGCCGCTCAGCATGTTTGGGGCACAGGTCGTAACTGTGTGGCTCGGCGTAGGTAGACAACGCGCCAAGCACCGCCGTGGAGTCGGCGTAGTTGTAGGTCAGCGTGGCCACCGCCCGCCGCCCACACGCGGTCCGGGTACAACGTCGCATGGAAGGCACGATTTCGACTTTAAACCCCCTCAAACAACCGACCACGCTCACCACGCCGTATCGTCATGTCCTATGAACGCAACCGGCCCTCACACACCGCGTCGTCGTGACCGCCGCGGACGCGGTATCCGCGGGCCGCTCGCCTGGCCCGCAGTGCCAGCAATGAAATCTCGTTCCGACCGCTTCGACGAAGCTGTCCTCGACGCTCTCGAACGCATTGAACGCCGACTCGGCGGACATATCGAAAACCTCGAGATCGCAGTAGAACTCGTTCCTCCGTCCGACCCTAACCCATGGGAAGAGCAACGAGTTCCCTTATCTCGACTATTCCCGCCAGAACAGTCACTGCCCGGCAAGATCGTCCTATACCGCCGCCCCATCGAAACCGGCCTGGAATCCCCCGACGACCTGCGCTACGTGGTATTCGATCTCGTCGTAGACCAAGTCGCCGACGCACTGGGCATGGATCCACTCACCTTGGATCCCAACCGTCCCCGTGACTGGGACTAACTTTCACCACCAAGGGGAAAGTTAAAACACATCACACCACTGCACGCTTGCGCAGTTTCCTGCGCTCCCGCTCCGACAAACCACCCCAAATTCCAAAACGCTCATCATTTTCGAGCGCATATTCCAAACATTCGGCTCGGACTTCACACCCGGTGCAGACGCGCTTAGCCTCGCGTGTCGATCCGCCCTTCTCGGGAAAAAATGCCTCAGGATCGGTTTGGGCACACAATGCGCGGTCCTGCCACGAAAGCTCGGTCTCCTCAACCATTAGCTCTTCGACAACCAGCTGCAGCTCATTCATTTAAAACGCCTCCTAGCCCGAGGTCCTATACGAGCTCGCGCCTTAATATCCACACAAACGGGCATTCCCGGAAGCATTCACAGCCTGCAAGATCAACTTCGGAAATGCCTACTGCCAGAACGTGTTCCCTGGCACCCAAACTTCGGATGCGTCAGAGAAGCAACGACAACGAAATTACACGCGTGTCGAATGCAGCCGTCAAGCTCGAATTTGATAATTGGACCTGCACACTCGTCCAAAACAAACGTCTTGGTCATAAGTGCAAATAAAGTTTTTCAATCACCGAATCGGGCATCTAACAATTCCTAAAACGAACCCTTGACCAGGAACTCCATCACCGCTTTCACAACGACTCCACAAAAAACAACACCCCATTCCATCCACAAATCCCCCACCGTGCACACCAATCACACAGACCCCACTTTGTGCGCGTCTTACAGAGATTTTGCGATCCCTTGACTCATGAATTCCAGCCACCATCTCCCACACCGATTACTCGCCACAAACACCAGGCACCTCCCCCTATCCACACCAAGCACACCCAACCTCACCTAGGCTGACCTTCGTGTTTGACACCCACCGCTTCCTCAACACCCTCACCACCGACCCCACCACCCCACGCATCACCCGCTACGACTCCTGGGGACGAATCGAACTATCCGGACGCGTCCTGGGCAACTGGGTAGCAAAAGCCACAAACCTACTTCGCACCGAATACAGCCCCCAACCTCTGGACGTCATCGCACTCGACCTACCCGCAGGCCACTGGCGCACTCTCTACTGGGCCCTGGCAACCTGGGCATGCGGAGCGCACCTACACATCATCGACCCCGAAACCGACCTAGCCACCGTCACAACATCCACTGGGTCCCCCCTTTTAGCCATCACTGACCGTCCCACCAAGTGGACACACCTGCCCCTAGACACAATCGCTGTCTCCACCGCCCCCCTAGCACGCAGCTTCGACAGCGACCTCGCCGGTGCACTTGACGAAGCCGCAGAAATCTCCTCCTACCCCGACAACGCAGACCTGGCCACCATCGCCGACCCCCACGACCCCGCCTGCTCCGACCACGGTTACGAAGTCACCTACAACGACCTCATCAGCCCCCACTCACCAGAACGACTCCTGCTCCCCCTGTCAGCAGACACATCCCGAATGCAGACACTCACCCTCATCACCTCAGTCCTAGCGGCAGGAGGATCCATCGTCACCAGTGACACCACAGAAGACCTCAACCGACTCGCCACAATCGAACGAGCCAACCTGCACCACCTGTAACACCATTGCCGGGAGCGCCCCACATAACCCGCTCCCGGCAACAACATCTATTCACTGAAAAATCACCCAGCGAACGACACCCAATCAGAACGCAACCTAAGCGCCCACCGGAACGAATCCCCAGAAACAGTCTTCGTTCCCCGTGAACCAGACACCAAGACACTCAACACCCGCCCACCGCGAGCGCCGTGCCCATCGCGTTGCGTGATCCGCAGCGAGCGCACCGTCCCTACCCCGAATGCTGCGTCCATTTTCGCTGGGGAGATGGTGACAGACCAGCTGGAATTCGGGTTTTTCATTCGACCGTCGTATGGGTCTGCTTTTGCTACCTGGTAATACGGGCCACCTTCGGCGGTCCATCCGCCATTGCTGGCAGAGAATTCAGCGAAAGCGAAGTTTTTGTTTCGGGTGCGTAGCACCGTTCCCGTTGTGGCTTTGATCGCGGCGTCGGTTGAGGTGTATTCACCGGGCGTGCGAGTTCCGCGTCTGCTCGTGTTTGCGACGCCTTTGAAAACCTGGCAGGTAGTGCTGTCGCAGATATCCCAGGTAGCTTTCCTTGCTCGTTGGTTAGTGCGGTATGCGGCCGCGTAGGTGCGGGCAGCGACCGTTTGTGCAGCCAGAGCGTTCGGGTGCCAAGAGGCGGGCATTTCGTTGGGGACGACACTGCGCAGGTAGGACTCCATGCTGGAATTCAGGACGGTGCGCATCCCCGAGGTGGCGGCGCGGTCACTGACGGCAGAAACCGATCCGCGTACTCGTTTGACATTTCCACCTGGCAGGAGAACGTCCACGAGTCCTGAATTTGTGGCAAAGATGACAGCTGAACCCGTGGTTGTGGTGTATGGCCGCCAGGTGTTTGCGTTGTTGAGGTACTGGACGTTGAGAGTTTTACCGGAGCGGACTGCGCGCCATGCCCGGTATCCGTTACCCGATGGGAGTGCTCTTCGGGTTGCTCCCACAGTGAGGGACATTCCGCGTGCCGGTGCGATGCGGGTGTCACCGTCGTTATCTGCGCTCAGCCAAACACGCATTGTGCTTTCGGGGAGCTTGGAGCGCACGGTGCCCGGGTAGTAGAAGTCCAAGATCCGGCTCCAGCTAAGCCCAGCGGTTGCTGCACCATATGCGCCCCACTGGCTCATTCCGCGGCCGTGACCGAACCCTTGCCCAGAAATAACAAAGCCGCCACTAGTGGGGCGGCTTACGGTGTCTCGGGTGGCGGCATGCGCGGGAGCGGACATCGGCAACAGCATGGCTGCCGCTGTAGCTGAGACCGCGAGTCGTCGAAAACGGACAGAGTTATGCGTTGTACGAGTCACATTCGACCCATCGGCTGGCGTGTGCAGCCCTTTAACTATTCAGAAATCATCTTTCCTGCAACTGGCGGAGCCAGCCGCGTGACGGCTAGGCCCCTGGGGTGTCCCGATGTGGTTCAGCGCTGGAGTGGAACTGCACCAGCGCTGACAGGCGTGAGGCTTCTTTGATTGCCTTGGCGCCGTCAGCTTTCTGGATCGCCATCACACTCACTGTTTCCAAAACTTCCCCATCCATGACATCCAGGTATGCCCAGGGCCCTCCCCCGCCGAATTGGACCCGCAAAATCTCCGCCCACTCAAAATGTCTCTTACGGAACAGATTCCGAACCATAAGCCCCTGTTCCGTAGGCACCGCCCGTACCCCAACGAATCTTGAGCAAAACCATGCGATCCCCGCCCCCAACGCAAACACGAACAAGCGGTCTACCAGTGTCCATTGCGCACCTTGGATCGTTATCGCCGCGAACGTGAACGACACAAAAACGATGACGGAAACGGCCACGGGAACCCACCTGCCCCGCACCGGGCGGAACGTCGCATACGGATCCACCGCCTCTCCCTTCTCCCTCTCGCACACAGCTCAGCACATCTGGGCATGCTTATCTCTGCGGCTCAGAATTCTCGCCACCTCAGGTGCGCTACCAGCACAGCAATCGCAGCTGCCATCCACAGCAACGCCATCGCCACGTTACCAACCGCGCCACAAGAGTACGCACCAGGCCGGACACCGAACTAACAACCTCAGGTGGGCGGCGTAGACGCCTCCGTGGATGTGACCAATAGACACCCGGCAACACCCAAAGCGGACGCCCTAGGATGCGAGGCGATGGTGTTTTTTATGGCGGTGGGGAGCCAGTTATCCCAAAGGAGCTCTGCGACGTGGGCGGAGTCTTCTAGGTGGCGCCATAGTGGCAGCCATGAGTCTTGTTGGGGATTTGTTTTCCCCAGATCGCTTGCACGGCTGTGCTCCATGCATGCGATGGCTGCTGTGACTCCATGGCGCTCCTTTGCGTGGGTCCTATGTGAAGGATACCCAGGAGACTTGATGGATCTAACTAAAATTTTTAGGGGTTAGCTACATCTGACCTGCACTGATACTCTTCTTTGGATTTGGTGCTTGCGTATCCGATACCGCACTCACCCCTGCGTGGATATGGCATCAGTTCGGGGCACGCAGGGGTTGATATGTACTGACGGTTGGGTGATGTTTTTAGCGTCGAAGTAGTTGGGAGACTTCGTGGGCGAGTTGCACGGAGGCTTCGATTTCTACTTTTCGGCTGGAGACTGATTCGACGTTGAATCCGAAGGGGATGCCTAGGTGGCGGCAGTATTGGGATAGTTCTTGTGCGGCTCCGATGGCATGTGCGGCAGATAGAGCCAGGGGGTTGTCGGTGTCTTCGAGTTCGTTGCTGAGCCATCGGGGTACGTCTACACCGAGCCAGCGTAGGAACTCGAGTGATTTCAGGGATCCGCAGACGGACAGGGTGAAGATGATGGGGGCGGGGCGGAGGTCTTTTTCGGTGCGTAGGGCGCGGGCGTAGTCGGACACCATGTCTTTGGCGGACCTTCGGTCGTAGACGACTTGGGTGACGAAGAAGGAGCAGCCTTGTCGTTGTTTCATGACGAGGCGATCTTGCTCGTCTCCGTGGCGAGCGTGACGTTCGGGGATGGCAACCGCCCCTAGTCGCGTCGGTGAGTTTTCGTGTCGGTATACCTCGTAGGCGTCCCGCAGGGTCATTTTTACGGGGGTGTTTTTTGAGGGTGCCCCCACGAACACGGTGGACACTTCTGCAGGTGCGGTGTGCAAGAAGCTGCGTAGCTGTTCTGGGGTGTATTTACCGACTGAACGGTAGATGATGCTGTGCCCTTCCCAGGCTTGTAGGTATTCGGCTTGGTAGGAGGCCGGGTCGTGTGTTTCGGAGAACGGGAATGGGCGTTCTTGTTCGGTGCGGCTGCTTTCGTCGGCGAGGTCGTACAGGATCAGTGAGTCCAGCGCGAGGCCGTCCAGGCGGGCCAGGGTGCGTTCGGCGATTTCTGGCAGTTTTTCTGGATCAGTGGAGCGCCGTGGTGGGGTGATGCCGAAGAACAGCAGTTCTCCTTTGGCGTGAGCGATTGTTTCTTTCACTCGCGCTACCCCGACTTCTGACATCGTTGCGACGGGGCCTGCTGTGGCTGTTGCACCGGGCCGTACTCGTGGGGGTCGGCCTGGCTCAGGTTCGGTTGCGTCGCCTAGCATGCGGCGCACGGCTACGTCGTCGGTCAGGGCAGGAGAGTTGTTGTTCTCGGGTTGATCCACTCGCGAAGGTTATCCTCCGTCGCTGGTGGTCTCCAGTTCGGTTTGTGGGGGGACGGTGGCTTGTTCATTGCGGGCCGCGTTCAGCCACACCACGAAACCAGCGATGACGAAGGCGCCATACACCGCATACAACACTGCTGATGGGTAGTACTGGCTGTGCCATAGCAGCGGCACCCCCACCACATCTACGGCCACCCATGCCAGCCAGAAGTCCACCCATCCGCGGGCCATGGCGTAAGTGGCAATGAATGAGCCAACGAAAATCCATGCGTCTGTCCAGTAATACCAGCGCGGCGCGGGCCAGCCCGCTCCGATCATTGCGAACATTTGCTGGCAGATCACCACGAGAACGCCCCATGTGGCGACATACGTAGCGCGTTCTTTAGTGGTGGCCCAGCGCGGCACGATCGCTGGGGCGTCTTTTGCTTTTCCTGCAGAGCGGCGGCGCCACATCCACCATCCGTACACGCTGGTGAGAACAAAGAACACTTGCCGGAACGCTTGCCCGAGCAGAGGCTGGCGGCCGTCAGCGAACCCGACAGCGGCGCCAACGAACACCGTGAACAGGATCACGTTGCCGATGATCCCGACCGGCCAGGCCCATACGCGCCGGCGCATACCGCCAATCGCCGAGGCTAAACCGAACCCGTTGCCGATGATTTCTCGCCAGTACAGGGGGTAACCGGCCACGTCGATCTGTGCCTCGTAGATCGACTGTAAAACGTCGCTCACAGCTGTCTCGCCGTGCCTTTCTTCAGGAGGAACCCGCCATATGTGTTGACGGGGGAAGGCTTACAGGTCACGTAATGCCACGGCGGTGGCGATTGCTGCCTGCGCGGCCTCGTGTCCTTTCGATTCATGTGAAGTGCTCAAGCCGGAACGGTCAGCGGCTTGGGCTTCGTTGTCGCACGTGAGAACCCCGAACCCGATCGGGGTTCCGCTGTCTAGCGCCACTCGGGTCAGCCCTGTTGTGACCGCATGAGCGACGTATTCGAAATGTGGTGTGCCGCCACGAATCACTACCCCAAGCGCCACGACTGCGTCGTGGTTCTTCGCGAGTTTGGCTGCCACAACAGGTAGTTCGAAACTTCCGGGCACACGGATCACGGTTGGCTCCGCCACCCCGGCCTCTTCGCATGCCAGCTGCGCACCAGCGATGAGAGCATCCATGAACTGGTCATGCCAACTGGCTGCGGCGATCGCGACCTTCAGGCCTGCTCCATCCATGTGCTCCAAATCTGGTGACCCAAAACCTGCCATCACATATCCTTTCCGGCCCCGGAGGTTGCGCCCTCCGGTATGCCCATCACGTCATGGCCCATACGGCGAGCCTTCGTTTCCAAATAGCGAACATTTTCACTGGTCACAGGCGTAGCTACCGACACGGACTCGACCACATCAAAACCTGCCTGCCGCAGCGCCGACACCTTTGCAGGGTTACCCGTCAACAAGCGCACCCTGTCCACCCCCACATCGGCCAAGACAGCCGCCGCGGCACCATATTCACGCGCATCAATCGGCAACCCCAGCCGCGTCTGCGCATCCACAGTGTCTTCCCCCTCATCCTGCAGCGCATACGCCTCCAACTTCGACAACAAACCAACCCCCCTGCCCTCGTGGCCACGCAGATACACCACCACTCCCCCATCACGGGCGATACGCGCCATCGACGCCTCCAACTGCGGGCCACAATCACAGCGCCGCGACCCAAACGCATCCCCGGTCAAACACTCCGAATGCACCCGCACCGTACTCACCCCCTGCGCATCAACCCCCACCCCACCAGGCCCTGGCGCTATCAACGCCACATGCTCAGCACCAGTCAACACATCCAAATACCCCACCATGTCGAACGTGCCATGAACCGTCGGCAACACCGTCCTAGAACCAGGCCGCACCCGGTCATGCAGCTGCCGATACGCCACCAAATCCTCAATCGTGATCACCGCAAGACGATGCTCACGCCCCAAAGCCAACACCGCCTCAGCCCGCATCATCTCCCCAGAATCATGCACCAACTCACCAATCACCCCCACCTCAGGCAACCCCGCCAACCGACACAAATCCACCGCCGCCTCCGTGTGCCCACCCCGCACCAGCACACCCCCCGGCCGAGCCCGCAACGGAACCACATGCCCCGGCCGCGTGAAATCCTGCGGGCCAGCCTGCGGGTCAGCCAACAGTCGCGCCGTCAACGCACGATCCGCCGCCGAAATACCCGTACTCACCCCCACAGCAGCATCCACCGTCACCGCATACGCAGTGCCATGCGGATCCTGGTTATCCTGCACCATCGCGGGAAGCCCTAACGCATCAGCCCGCTCCTGCGTCATCGGCGCACACAAATACCCCGACGAATGCCGCACAGTCCACGCCACCCACGCCGCATCCGCCGTCGCCGCAGCCAGAACAACATCCCCCTCGTTCTCCCGGTCCGCGTCATCCAAAACCAACACCGGACGCCCCGCCCGCAGCGCCTCCAACGCCTCCTCAACAGAAGCCAAACCCTCCACGGACTCCCCCGCGGCACCATTAACCAAAGACTGCGCCGACACGCTCATCACGCTCCCACCGCACCCTGGCCACACGGACCCAACAACCGCTCGACATACTTGGCCACCACATCAACCTCCACATTCACCCTGTCCCCAACCTCCACCTGACCCAACGTGGTCGCCTCCAAAGTTGTAGGAATCAACGACACCTCACACCCCGTCGCCGTCAACGCACTCACCGTCAACGACACCCCATCCAACGCAATCGACCCTTTATGCACCACATACCGCTGCAACTGCTGCGGCAGATCAAAAGCAACTACCTCCCATCTCTGCCCCGGCACACGCGAACGCACAGTCCCCACCCCATCCACGTGCCCCTGCACCACATGCCCACCAAAACGACCCGAGGCTGGCATCGCCCGCTCCACATTCACCCGCACCCCCGGCTCCACCCCATCAAGTGAAGAACGCAGCAACGTCTCACGCATCACATCCACCGAAAACGTGTCCCCATCCACCTCAACCACCGTCAAGCACACACCGCTGACCGCGATCGAATCACCCGGACACGCATCCGAAGTCGCCAACGCGCTACGCACCCGCAGCACAGCCGAATCCGTCAACCACTGCACCGCAACGACCTGACCAACCTCTTCAACAATTCCCGTGAACATCTACGCAACCGACCTTTCCGGAACCGAAACACCACTGACTCGCTCCTCGTGCACCGCACCCGGAACACGCAACACACAGCGCACATCTGCACCCACGCGCTCCACCTCACACAACTCGAAACGACGCACCTGACTCATCGAAGAAACACCGAGATCACCCACCGCCCCCACCCCAGAGCCCAACAACGCCGGTGCCACATACGCCACCACCTCATCCACCAACCCAGCCCGCACAAACGCCGCCGCCAACGTCGGCCCACCCTCCAGCCACACATGCCGCACCTGCCGAGCATGCAACTGCGCCAACACCACCTGCGGATCCCGCGTCCGCAGGTGCAGCGCTGGCAACAACGACGGCGCCGACCGAACAGTCATAAAAACACGCGCATCACCAGGAACATCACGACACCCCACCACCACCCGCAACGGCTGCCGCCCCACTAACCCACCGGAGCTATCACGCACCGTCAATGCCGGATCATCAGCCAACACCGTGCCCGTACCCACCACAATCGCCCCCGCCGCTGCACGCCGCACATGCACATCCGCGCGTGCCTGCGGACCAGTAATCCACTTACTCGACCCATCAGCCGCTGCCGAACGCCCATCCAACGTCGCCGCGAACTTCCATGTCACCCACGGGCGCCCCTGCAGCACCGCAAATTCCCACTCCCGCACCAAGTCACCAGCCTGGGCCACCAACTCCCGCGCACACCGCGCCTCATCGCTCTGCCCAGCATCCCGGCACCACTGCGGCACACTATCCACCCGCACCCCAGCAGCACGCAGCGTCTGCGCACCCCGACCAGACAACACGCCCGCATCGTGACGCAACACCACCACCCGAGACACACCTGACTCCACCAGCACCATCGCACACGGTCCCGTCCGGCCAGTGTGATTGCACGGCTCCAAAGTCACGTACGCCGTCCCCCCCACCGGTGAAACGCCACTTTCCCGTACCCGGAGCAACGCATCCACCTCAGCATGCGCCGTACCAGCACCCCGGTGATACCCAACCCCCAGCTGCACCCCGGCCGAATCCGTAATCACACAACCCACACGAGGATTCGGATCAGCAGCTGGCCCCAACACGGCAGCATCCAACGCGGCACGCAAATGAACCAGATCACGCGCCCCGACCACGGCCGCAACCATCTAAACCTCCCGGATGAGCCTGCAACGCACACAGCACTCCGGGATTCACGACGAGTCGACCCAGCACCGAACACGCAGCCACAACCAACGTGACCACGCACGGCATCAACCGCCAACAGCAACACCACAACGACACCACACAGGCGCCACAAGCGTCACCGCACGCACTGCCTCCCATCCGGACTTTCACCGTCGGCTCTGGAATTTCACCAGATCGGCCAAGATCCTGCACACAGAGTGCAGAAACTCGGTTCGCGGGCTTTCACCGCCGGCTCGGAATTACACCGACCCCGGAGCACGTACGAATCACACTATCCCACCACCTACCCAGCCACACCCCACCCACTCAACAAACAGCGCACTCCCAACCCCGCACATCCACCACCAAGTCCGCCCGATCCCGCGTAGCCGCAACCAACACCGCGTTCTGCGCATCCACCCCACGAGTCGCCCGCTCTAACGCCGCCTCAGCAGAACGACCATGCAACTGATGCCGCTGCACCAACCGCTGCACCCGCAACGACTCATCCCCCTGCACAAACCACACCTCATCCAACAAACCACGCACCTTCGCCCACGCCCCCGAATCCAACAACAAGTAATTCCCCTCCGTCACCAAAAACGACACCGACGCCGGCACCCCCACCGCACCCGCAACCCCGTTATGCAACGCCCGCTCATACACCGGAGCCCACACCACCTCCTCATCACGAGCACGCAACCGCCGCAACAAATTCACATACCCCTCAGCATCAAACGTCTCCGGCGCCCCCTTACGACCCACATCACCACGAGCCGCGAGCACCTCATGCGCCAGATGAAAACCATCCATCCCGCACAACGCAGCATCCACATCACCCCACAGCGACTCCATCAACGCCCGCGCAAACGTGGACTTCCCCACCCCCGGCGGCCCCACCAAACCCAACACAAAACGCTCACCACCAGCCGAAGCCCCCAAACCCAACCGGCACGCCCGAGCCAACGCCTCCTCAACCCCCACAACCTCAGGCATCAGACATGCCTGTGCTTGTGAGCCAACGCGCGCAACTCATCCACCGCCGAAGCCGCAGACTCCGCCCCATACACGGCAGAACCAGCCACAAAAACATCCGCGCCCGCCTCAGCACACTGCTCAATCGTCGACGCCGACACGCCACCATCAACCTGCACCCAAATATCGCCACCATGACGACGCACAGCCTCACGCACCTGCGCCACCTTCGGCATCATGTCAGCCATAAACTTCTGGCCACCAAAACCAGGCTCAACCGTCATCACCAACACCATGTCCAGCTCCGGCAACAAATCCTCATACGGACCAAAATCCGTACCCGGCTTAATCGCCATCGACGCCCGCGCACCCGCAGCACGAATAGCGCGCGCCAACGTCACCGGATCAGCAGCGGCCTCCGCATGAAACGTCACACTCTGCGCACCGGCCTGCGCGAACTGCGGCGCCCACCGATCCGGATCCTCAATCATCAAATGACAATCCAACGGAACAGGAGTCACCTTCAACAACGACTCCACGATGGGCAACCCCAACGTCAAATTCGGGACGAAATGGTTATCCATCACATCCACATGCGCCCAATCAGCATTCGCAATCGCCTGCAACTCCGAAGCCAAATGAGCAAAATCTGCGGACAAAATACTCGGTGAAATCTGCACAAATCCACGATAGAACCCCCACCCCCAAGGCTCCATCGCTCGCGCAACCGCTCAGATCACACAACCACCACCATCAACACCCTCACCCAGCAACATCACCCACCCGCAGCAACGCCAAAAACATTGCATCCGTGCCATGCACATGCGGCCACAACTGCACATACGGCGCCGCACCCAACCCCTGAATCTGCTCACCATCAGCGCCACGCACCCACTGCTGAGCATCCAACACAGACACATGCGCATTCCGACCCAACGCACCCTGCACCACATCCACCGTCTCCACCGGATGCGGACTACACGTCACATACGCCACCACACCCCCCGCACGCGTGGCAGCAATCGCTGAATCCAACAACTGCCCCTGCAACTGCGCCAACTCCGCCACATCCCGCGGAGCACGCCGCCACCGCGCCTCCGGACGGCGCCGCAACGCACCCAACCCCGTACACGGGGCATCCACCAACACCCGATCGAACCCACCAGGCTCCTCCACACCCAAAGAACACCCATCACCAACACCAACAAACACCTCAGCGCCAGCATCCTGCGCAGCCGAGACCGCCTGCTCCACCAACTCAGCTCGATGCTCACTCACCTCATTAGCGAACACCGCCACATCACCCGGATACCCAATCGATAACGCAGCCAACAAGCCCGCCTTACCGCCAGGACCAGCGCACATATCCAGCCAACGCTCACCACCACCGGCAACTGGATCCACCGGAACCCCTACCAACGCCGGAGGCAGCAACACCGACCCAGGATCCTGCACCGCCGCACGCCCAGAACGCACCGCCGCAATACGACCAGGGTCACCACCATCAAGAACAACCGAATACGCAGACAACGGCAACGGCTTACCCCCGGCCTCCACCAACTCCTGCACATCAGCCAAACCAGGGCGCGCCACCAAAGCCACCTTCGCCCCAGCATTATCAGCCTCCAGCAGCTCCACCAACGCCTGCTGAATAGCCTCCCGACCACCTGCCTCATCCCCAGTATCCACACCAGAGACACTTCCATGAGCAATCAGCGCAGCCCGCAACGCACGCACCACCCACGCCGGATGCGAATACAACACCGCCAACCGCTCAGCCTCATCCGCCACCCCCTCAACAACACGCTCGCACCACTGCTCCCGCGAGCGCTCACTAACCCGCCGCAACATCGCATTAGCGAACTTGCTCGCTCCCACACCGACCTCGCCACGCACCAGCGCAACCGTCTCATCGACTGCCGCATGCACTGGGACACGCATGTCAAGAATCTGGTGCACTCCCAAACGCAACGCAGCCAAGACATCCGCGTCCACCTCCTCAACACGACGACTACCCGCCACGCTGATCACCGCGTCATAAAACCCCCGCATCCGCGTAGTGCCGTAGACAAGCTCTGTGACGAACGCGTAGTCCTGCCGATGCAGCGTTGCTCGACGTAGCCGCGCCGGAAGGTCCAGGTTCGCGTACGCCCCTTCATCGATGGCGCGCATCGCCTGGAAAGCCACCGAACGTGCTTTATCTCCATGACGAGACCGCTGCGAAGGGCGCTGCGCAGAACGACGCGAGGCATCATTGACCCGGGCGCGCCCCCCGTACCTCACTCGCCCTCGTCCTTCAAAGCCCCGATCCCCGTTTCTGCCCTGACCACGCGCGTCACTCATCGTCCTACCAACTCCCCATCCTCGATACGGACGCCGCGCGCCCAGTCACTGGCCACCATCATTTTCTTTCCAGCTGGCTGAACCCGCTGCAGCTCAACAACTCCATCGCCAGTCACCACATGGACTGATCTCTTGCTCACCACAAGCCGCCCCGGTTCGGCTCCTTCGGGAATTTCGACAGCGCCAGGGGCCGCGACCTGCATCTGTCCCACCCTCAAACGGACACCACGGAACAAGGTCCACGCCCCAGGGGTAGGTGTGCAGCCCCGTGCCCGACGGTCCAGGTCGATGGCGCTGACTGACCAGTCCAGTCGCGCATCTTCGTGTGAGAGTTTGGTGGCGTAACTGACGCCTTCCTCTGGTTGCGGGACAGGTGTGGCTGTTCCTGCCTCGATAGCATCGAGGCAGGACACCAGTAGAGCGGCTCCTTCCTGAGCAAGACGCTCCAGCAGTTCACCGGAAGTTTCATGTTCCCCGATCTGCGTAGTCAGCGTGTCGATGACTGGCCCTGTATCCAAGCCTTCTTCGAGGAGGAAGGTGCTGGCTCCTGTGACGGTGTCTCCTGCGATGATGGCTTGCTGCACCGGGGCGGCTCCGCGCCATGCTGGCAGCAGTGAGAAGTGCAGATTTACCCAGCCATGTGTGGGGATGGAGAGCACTTCCGGTGGGATAAGGCCCCCGAAAGCGACCACGGGGGCTGCGTCTGGGGCGAGATCACGCATGCGGGAAACGAACTCGGGTTCTGAAGGAGTGGCAGGCGTCAGTACTTCGATACCGGCAGCTTCGGCGACTTCCCGCACTGGACTGGGGCGGAGTCTTTTCCCCCTGCCTGCGGCGGCATCAGGGCGGGTGACAACGGCGAGGATTTCGTGACCAGATTCCAAGAGTGCCTGGAGTGAAGGCACTGCCACTTCAGGCGTGCCAGCGAAGACAAGTCGCATTAAATTCCTGCTTTCCTGCTGTGTTTCTACGGGGTGCGGCACGCTGTTGGGTCGCGTCGTGTGTTGTTGGGTGGCGGTCAGGTCGATCGCTCAGTCTACGGGGGTTGTGTTCGATGCTTCGCCGCTCAGGCGAGGGCTTCGAGGTCAGCGTCCCCGACGCGAACACGTACCTGTGGTTCCTGTCTGGCTGCTCGAGTGGCGCGCATCGCCGCCAAGAGGGCAGCCACACACTCTCGATGCTCGAGGTCGCAAGTTACTAGGGCAGCTGCGGGTCGTTCCGAGACGGGAGTGTCTTCATCTTTGCTCTCGCCCGTGGCTAACAGGGCGGGGCCAAAAACGCGGGCATTAGTGTCACGGAGGTCTGTTTGCATGGTGTTTAACGCATCGGTGAGGGCACCGTAGTTGCCGGTGAGTTTGGCTGGCCACATGAGCGGAGGCAGGTCCAGGCCGCACCGGTCGGCTAGTTCTCTACTGGAAAACCATTCCGGCGCCCAGCGCACGAAAGCTTCTACTGGAGTTAGTGCAGTGCTGTCGGGAACACCTGCGAGTATGACGCGCCCCCCTCGGCTGCGTGGCCGGGTGAGTGCGGCGGCACTCATCCATCGGGATAGCGCTTCTTCACCGACGTCGAGGCAGGCATGCCCAAGTGCAGACCATGCGTCGAGGATGATGGTGGCTGCGTAACCACCATCAACAGCTGGTTCGGCTCCTGGTGTTGCGACAACCAAGGCTGGAGTGGGGGGTACTGAGTCTTTTATGTCTGCTCCGACGGAGAATCGAACGGGCACGCCGGGGAACGCTAGGCCAAGTTCTTCAGCGGTGCGTTCACTGCCGATGACAGTGGCCCGTAGTCGAAAGCCGTGGCAGTCCGGGCATTGGTATCGCGGCACTGTCGTGGCGCACCAGCGGCAGGTGGGCGGCGCGTCAGCGGTGGGAAAAGACAGCGGCCCGTGGCAGTCGGGGCAGCGGGCAGGCAGCGCGCATGAGGTGCATCGGATGGACGGGACGTATCCGCGTCGCGGGACGTGAACTAGGACGGGGCCGTGTGCCAGTGCTGCTTTAGCAGCACGCCAGGCCAGTGAGGGGATGCGGGCGTGGGCTCCGGGGCCGTAGCGCTCTTCTTGTGCATGTTCACCGGCGATGGTGATGGGGGCGGCTCGGTGGCGGCGCTGGGTGGGGTCTTCACTGATGGGGTGGATCCATCCGTCATCGATCCAGGCTTGGGTATGGGTTGTGCGTGTCCAGCCGCCAACGAACAGGGCGCAGTTGTTGAGTTCGCGGCGGGTGCGGAGGATGTCGCGCACGTGCGGGTAGGGAGCATGTGGTTCGGCTAGGCAGTGGTCACCGTCGGACCACCATGCAACGAGTCCGAGGTTGGTTACGGGGGCGAAAGCTGCTGCGCGGGTGCCGACTACGCAGCGGACGTGGCCGCGGAGTACTTTCAGCCAGGCCGTGTATCGGGCTGATGGGCCTTGACTTGCGGTGAGGCATACGTGCTGGTCTGGCCCGAGAACGGCGGTTAGGGCGGTGTCGAGGGTGGCGACGTCACGGTGGTCTGGGGCAACGATGAGGGCCCCGCGACCGGAGTTGAGTGTGGCGGCGGCCAGGTGCGCGAACGCGTATGGCCAGTCTTCGTCATGTGGTAGGCCAGGTGAGGCGACCCAGGCTGCTGCAGGGTTGTCGCCTTCGCGTAGGTGCCGCAGTAAATGCTCTCCCGCTGGATAGCGCTGCCATGGTTGGCTGGTAGGTGGCGGTAGCGGGGCAGGGTCGTTTGGTCTTGTCAGGGGCAGGTCGCGTTCTGCGGTGGCATGGCGGGGTGGGATCGCTAGACGTAGGACGTCCTCAAGTGTGCCTGCGTGGGCGTGGGCTATCTTTTGGGCGAGTGTGAGGATTTCAGGGGTGAGGACCTGTTCACTGCCTACTACACGGCGGATGAGAGAGAAGCTGCCGTGATGATCGCTGGTGTCTGTGCGTTCGATGAGGAATCCGTTGAGTTCTCGGCCGGAGAAGGGAACGCACACTCGTACACCTGGTTGGGCACTGTGGTCCATCGTTGCTGGAACGAGATAGTCGAAGGTTTGGTCTAGTTGCGGTAGGCCAAGGCTGACGACGACGCGAGCGACTGGATTTTCAGGCGCAAGGGGAACGCCCTCGTGGGTCTTTTTAGTGACTGTGACCGGCCCGGTGTCCAGGTCCAGGCCCATGTGAAGCAGATCTGGGGCTGCGTCTTCGCTGGCCATAAACACCCCCTTCGGTCACATCGGCATGGTTGTGGGTGTTATCTCGTTTTTACCGCATTGCACTGTCAGTGTTGCCCTCTGCTGGGTTGTGCACCGTCACAAAACCTGGAGGGTGTGCGCGGGAGCCGGTGGCTGACGCGTCGCGTGCTGGCCACCGGCTCCCGGCGTTGTTTGGTGCCCGGTTTAGGCGGGCTGTGCGGTGAAAAGGTCAGCCGCGGATGACGCGCTGAAGCTCTTCGACGCGGTTGGTCTTTTCCCAGGTGAAGGGGTTGTCGACGCCATCAGCGGTGGTACGACCGAAGTGACCGTAGGCGGCGGTGGCCTGGTAGATCGGGCGCAGGAGGTCCAGCTGCTCGACGATGGCGGCCGGGCGCAGGTCGAACACGGAGGTGATCGCAGCCTGGATCTTCTCAACCGGGACCGTTTCGGTACCGAAGCACTCCACGTAAAGGCCGACCGGCTGAGCCTTACCGATGGCGTAGGCGGTCTGAACCTCGCAGCGCTTGGCCAGGCCAGCGGCAACAACGTTCTTGGCGACCCAGCGGGTGGCGTATGCGGCGGAGCGGTCAACCTTCGACGGGTCTTTACCGGAGAAGGCGCCACCACCGTGGCGGGCCATGCCGCCGTAGGTGTCGACGATGATCTTGCGGCCGGTCAGGCCAGCGTCACCCATGGGGCCACCAACAACGAACTTGCCGGTGGGGTTCACCAGGGTGCGGTAGTCCGAGCAGTCCAGGTTTACGCCGGAGTCAGCCAGTTCAGCCAGGACGGGCTGGATGACGTTTGCTTCAATCTCGGGCTGGAGCTGTTTCTCGAGGTTGATGTCTTCGGCGTGCTGGCTGGAAACAACAACGGTGTCCAGGCTGATGGCTTTGTCGCCGTCGTAGTCGATGGTGACCTGGGTTTTGCCGTCGGGGCGCAGGTACTCCATCTTGCCGGACTTGCGGACGTCGGTGAGGCGCTCAGCCAGACGGTGCGCGAGGAAGATCGGCAGGGGCATGAGCTCGGGGGTGTCATCGCAGGCGTAACCGAACATCAAACCCTGGTCGCCAGCGCCCTGACGGTCGAAGGGGTCTTCGCCACCGCTGGTGCGGGTCTCGTAGGCGGTGTCGACACCCTGAGCGATGTCGGCGCTCTGCTCGCCGATAGAGATCTCTACGCCACAGCTTTTACCGTCGAAACCTTTGACGGAGGAGTCGTAGCCGATGCCCAAAACGGTGCGGCGAACCAAGTTGGGGATGTCGACGTAGCCGCTGGTGGCTACCTCTCCTGCGACGTGCACGAGACCGGTTGTGACCATGGTCTCAACCGCCACGCGAGCGCGGGGGTCTTGCTCGAGCATGGCGTCGAGGATGGAGTCGCTGATCTGGTCGCAGATCTTGTCGGGGTGTCCCTCGGTGACGGACTCGGACGTGAACAGTCGAGACACGAATGCTCTCCTTGCTGCCACCGGCTCTCCGGCGGCGTCGATTGCGCCTGAAAGTTGTCGTCGGTTGACGGCCGAACGGCGATGGCTGGCCGTACCGTACCGCATAAGAGCGGGTGTGGGACCTGGCCCTCGCGGCGGTCGAACGTCGCTGTTTCGAGTTTACGGCTGGTTCAGGATCTCGCGGACCCGAGCCCAGACAGCGTGAGCTATCTCGTGTTTATCAGCGGGTCCGATAGTAACGACACCGGTTGAGTCCGGGGCGAGCAGATGCACTGTGGAACTGTCTTTCCCGAACGTGAGATTGTGTCCCACTTCGTTAGCCACGAGAAGGTCCACGCCTTTACGGCGGAGTTTGGCGCGGGCGTAATCCACAACTGTGCCTTCGCTGTCACCTGTCTCTGCAGCGAATCCCACCAGGAGAGGTCCGGTTCGGCGAGAACGCCTTTCGGCGACGAGTCCAGCCAAGATGTCAGGGTTGCGTACGAGCTCGATGGTGGGCGCATCGGGCGTTTGCGCGGCGGGGTCAGTCTCATCGGTTTTCTTAATTTTCGTCTCAGAGATGGAACGCGGCCGGAAGTCAGCGACTGCTGCTGCCATTACCACGACGTCGATCGGGTTATCGACTCCATGCGCAACGTCGCCCCCAGAGGCTTCATCAACCCCGAAAGTGCACCCCAAGACAGCCTCTTGCATCTGTGCAGCCGACTCGACAGAAATGACGCGTGCCCCATCTGGGTCAGGCAGTGCCACATTCGCTGCCACCACAGTGACCTGCGCACCTAGGCGCACAGCGACCTCCGCCAGGGCATACCCCTGCTTTCCGCTACTGCGGTTACCGATAAAACGCACCGGGTCGATCGCTTCCCTGGTGCCACCCGCTGTCACCAGGACATGCAGCCCAGCAAGCAACGGCTGCTGTTTCTGCTCAGCTACCGATTCAGCCCCATCAAGGACCTCTAGCGCCGCGGCATAGATGTCTTCTGGGTCTGGCAGACGTCCTTTACCTGTGTCTTTACCTGTGAGTCGACCACTAGACGGATCAAGCACATGCACCCCTCGGGAGCGCAAGGTGTTCACATTCGCAGTCGTTGCTGGATGCTCCCACATCTCTGTATGCATGGCTGGGGCCATCACAACGGGGCCCGAAGCAGTGAGTAAAACGTTAGTCAGCAGGTCATCGGCCATGCCGTGCGCGGCGCGCGCCAAGAGGTCAGCCGTAGCTGGGGCCACCACCACCAGATCAGCGCGTTGCCCCAGTAGCACGTGCCGCACTTGCTCCACCGAATCCCACACCTGCGAGGACACCGGGTTTCCTGACAGGGCTGACCATGTTGGCTCTCCCACGAACCGCAGTGCCGAATCTGTCGGCACTACCGTCACATTGAAACCAGACTCAGTGAATAGGCGAAGCAACAAAGCTGCCTTATATGCAGCAACTCCCCCACCTACCCCGAGCACTACGCGCCGGCCAGCACCAACATTGCTGTCCATACCAGTCACCAATTCCTCTTTGCCCCGCATCCCATGTTCTCAACGCAACACTGTGCACCCACAGCACAGACGTCTAAAGGCGCGCCTCTCATCAGAGAAGCGCGCCTTTAGACGTTCCACGTTCCTCGCGACGAACGGTTCGTTCGACCGCTCAGGCCTCGACCGGAGTCGACGTCAGCAGACCTTCGTTAATCTCACGCAAAGCCACTGACAGCGGCTTTTCACGGACCTCGGTTTCGACCAACGGACCCACGTACTCCAGCAGCCCCTCAGAGAGCTGGCTGTAGTAGGCATTGATCTGACGTGCACGCTTGGATGCATAAATGACCAGAGAGTACTTGCTCTCCGCCACATCCAGCAGATCGTCGATGGGCGGGTTGGTGATACCGATTGGATCGGCAACGGTGCCTGCCACGCAGTGTCCTTTCATCGCTGATGGGGCCAACTCGAGCGCACGGTGGCCGCTCATCAAAAGTTGACCGTGAAGATCACGCACGCCTGAGAAGGGCGCATCGGAATCAGGGATCGATCAATGATACGAGTTCTGCAGCCGCTCGCTCGGCCGTGTCGTTGACAATCGACACATCAAACTCGCTGCGCGCTGCCAACTCGACCCTTGCTGTAGCGAGTCGGGCTTCCTGTTCGGCTGGAGATTCAGTGCCGCGCCCCACAAGACGAGCAACAAGCTCATCCCAGCTCGGCGGCTCCAGAAAAACAAACAACGCATCTGGCATCGTGGCGCGCACCTGGCGCGCACCTTGCAAATCGATCTCCAACAGCATCGGCCGACCAGCATCGAGGGCTTCCTCAACTGGCCCCCGCAGGGTTCCGTAGCTTGCCTGACCGTGCACCACCGCCCACTCGAGGAACTCCCCATCCTCGACTCGAGCGGCGAAATCCTCTTGATCGAGGAAGTGGTAGTGAACGCCGTCCACCTCGCCCTCACGCGGAGGGCGGGTGGTGGCGGAAACCGAAAGCAGAATCTCAGGGTGATGCTCGCGGATATAGGCCGCGATGGTGCCCTTACCTACTGCTGTCGGCCCCGCCAAAACGACGAGACGCCGCCTGTCTGACACCTCAGCTCTCGCCGAAGCGGTCCAGCAGGGCCGTGACCTGGTTGGCGCCAAGTCCACGGACGCGACGAGTTTCAGAAATGCCGATCTCTTCCATGATCTGCTTGGCGCGCACACGCCCGACTCCAGGCATGGACTCGAGCAGAGCGGAAACCTTCATCTTGCCGATGATCTCGTTGGTCTGCCCCTCCTTAATAACCTCGGTCAGGGACCCCTGAGAGCTCTTCAGGCGGTGCTTAACTTCGGCGCGCTCCCGGCGGGCCTCTGCGGCCTTCTCGAGTGCTGCGGCGCGCTGCTCGGGGGTGAGCTGGGGTAGAGCCACGTGTCTCTCCTCGACTGAAGCCCCCACCGTTCATCAGGTGAGGGGTGATTTGTCATTGACTGGCACTGCGGAGTCTGTGACCGGCTCCGGCGCGATTGTATGCAAATTTTGTACATACAATCCCATGTGCGGAAAGCCTTCCGGTCGGATTTCCCCAAACCGAGCGACTTCACACCCGCACAAGGCTGTCTATCACAAGGAAACTTATCGACGCCCCGCGACCTGCGCAAGGAGATAAGCCATCTAGACCCCCTCACGCCTCACCTGCGGCGATGGCTTTATGGTGCCGAATGACCTCATCAACGACGAAAGTGAGGAATTTCTCAGCAAAACCTGGGTCTAACTTGGCAGCCACAGCCAAGGCCCTCAACCGCTCTATCTGCACTTTTTCCCGCTCTGGGTCAGCAGGAGGAAGGTTGAAATCGGCTTTGAGCACACCTACCCGCTGCGTGCACTTAAATCGCTCTGCCAGCAAATACATAATCGCCGCATCAATATTGTCAATCGAATGGCGAATCTCGAGCAGCTCAGGAGGGAGCCCCTCACCGTCAGCAGCAGGACCAACGGGTTCACTCGCGGCAGAACACGACTCCTGGGTCATCTCACTGCGCCCGCAACGTCTCAGCAAGCTCCTCAGCGGTCGCAATAGCTTTGCTGCGCAAAGCTTTCACATCAGAGCCTACAGAGAGCACACCGCGGCTGGAATTAGCCAACACATTCGAACAAGCTGCACCAAACACTCGCTGCACATCTACACCAGTAGCCCCCTGTGCCCCGATACCAGGAGCCAAAATCGGAGCATTCGCCGCAGCTAAATCAATGCCCAAATCGGCAACAGCGTTACCGACCGTGGCACCAACAACCAAACCAACTCGGCCCAATTCACCACAGTCACGCGCCGCGGCATTATCGGCAGCAGCACCAGCAACAATGGCACCAGCAACACTGTGATCAGCAGTACTGGCATGCTGCACCGACTTACCTTCCGGGTTCGAAGTCAACGCCAACACGATCACTCCCCGACCGGTCTGCTCAGCCAAATCCAGCGCAGGACGCAGTGACTCGTACCCCAAGTACGGGCTGACCGTCACCGCATCAGCCCGCAACGAAGATTGTTCACCCAGATATGCCTGGGCATATCCAGCCATCGTCGACCCAATATCGCCACGCTTGACATCGAGAATCGACAACGTCCCCGCCTGGCGCAAGCCAGCCAAAGTGTCTTCCAGGACGGCAACACCTGCACTACCGAACCGTTCGAAAAACGCAGACTGGGGCTTAACCGCAGCGACGTAACCACCAAAAGCCTCAACGCACGTCGCGGCAAAAACCTCCAACCCGTGCACATCATCGCTCAGGCCCCATTTCTCTAGGAGCCCCGGATGCGGATCAATACCGACACACAACGGGCCGTACTGTTTCATTGCTGCGCGCAAGCGCACGCCAAAAGAAGCGGTGGTGCTCATCATTTACTCTCCGGGGCAGATAGGGCTCAGATAGGCAGATCAATTACGAAAGCGGAAGAGCGGCGCCAACAACCTCCGAAACCGTCGTGTATCCACGCGCATCCAACTCCGCCGCCAACTCCTCAATCACCCGCACCGGCGCATGAGGGTCATTGAAGACGGCCGTACCGACCTGAACAGCCGCAGCACCCGCAGCAAGGTACTGAAGCGCATCGGCGCCTGTACGCACACCACCGACTCCGATGATGGGACGAGGAGGTATACGGCCATCACGCATGGCATTAGCGACCTGCCACACTGCCCGCACTCCTACTGGGCGCACAGCCGGGCCTGAGAGCCCGCCCGTAACACCAGCCAAGTGGGGATGCATCCGCACCGTATCGATTTCGATACCGAGCAGAGTGTTGATCATGGTCAAGCCGTCGGCGCCAGCGTGCACCACAGAGCGCGCTATCTCAACCAGGTCAGTGACATCGGCACTGAGCTTGACGAACAGCGGAACAGTCTCACCAACGACGCGCCGCACCCGCTCAGTAACCTCGGCAGCAGAAACCGGATCACAAGCGAAGACGAGCCCACGGTTAGCAACATTGGGGCACGAAATGTTCAGCTCAATACCCGCAACCGCTCCAGCGTGCTCACAGGCAAGCAGAGTCTGGGCTACCTGCGCGTACTCACGGGCATCATTGCCGCCAACCGACACCAACGCCTGTGTTCCCACTGAGGCAAGCCAAGCAAGATCTTTCTCACAAAACGCTTCAATGCCCGGGCCCTGCAAACCAATCGAGTTGAGCATGCCTGAAGGAGTCTCAGCCATGCGCGGTGTTCCCCGCCCCGAACGCGGGTCAGCAAGGACTGTCTTGGTGACAAACGCCCCCAGTGCGGAGACGTCGAAGAAGTTGTGCAACTCCCGCCCGTTAGAGGCACACCCAGAAGCAGTCATGACCGGGTTCGCAAGCGTCAATGGCCCCAGCTGAGAAGTCAGGTCAACTTCAGTGGCTGCCTCCCGCGCGGCGACCGGTGTCTCATCAACAACCACAGCGTCACGTTTGCGTGAAAACATCAGTGACCTCCATTTCCTGGGGCACCAACCGCATCAGCAGGAACTTGGCAGTACCCGTCATTCCACGCATCCCAACGAACCCGATCCCCGCGGAAAGTGGGCCCTTCCACGCAGCTACGCACCATCCGCGTCACCCCATCGGACCCAGTCACCGGCATCGTGCAGGTCATGCACACACCGATACCGCACGCCATGGCCTCTTCCACAGAGACCTGCGCGATCACACCCATCTCGCCAGCAACCCGCGTCACCGACTCAAGCATGCCCATCGGGCCACAGGCGTACACCACCGACGCATCACTACGGCGAATAACCTCAGGAAGTGGATCAGAAACCCACCCCTGCTGCCCACGAGAACCATCGTCCGTGACGATGGTGACGCCATCGGCATACCGTTCAGCCTTATCCGCTCCGAACAGACGGTCATTCGTGGCCGCGCCGAGAATGAACTCGACATGACAGCCGCGCTCGCGCAGCGCCGCCGCCAACCAAAACAGCGGCGCACTGCCATAACCGCCACCAACAAGCACACAATTGACCCGCTCACGCGGCAACGGGAATGCCCTACCGAGCGGACCCACCAAATCCACGTACGAACCAACCTCCAGGTTGGCCAACCAGTCCGTGCCCTTACCCGCGGGGGAAACAACAATGTCCAGAATGTCTTCTTCAGAACGATCCGCAGCAGGACTGACCGCATGAAGGGCAAAAGAACGACGCAGCAACGCGCCACTCATCTGCCCACCCACAGTGATACCAACGAACTGCCCGGGCTTAGCCAGATCGGGCAAGCCTGGCGCAGTGAACGTCATGTACTGGTAATGACCCGCTGGTCTCGTCGCTACCAGTCGAGCCTCGACGTGAACCGTGCGTCGCGCACTCATGCGCGCTCCTCTCTTACCGGCTGAGCCTGATTCAGCCTCACCGCGTGCTCCTGGATAGACCCGATCGTGATCGAGTCAGCCATCAGGGCCTCCATGCCTTGCACTGCCGCACCGAGCTGCTGCACCGTCGTAATGATAGGGAGCCCTTGACTCGTAGCTGCCGTGCGGATCGTGTACCCATCCGCCCGAGCCTTACCGCTGCCAGGGGTGTTCACGACCATGTCGACGTTACCCGCCAAGATCTCCTCCACGACTGTTGGCTCGCCGCCAGGTCCACGACCCTCACTGTGTTTACGAACGGGTTCGGTGGGGATTCCGTTCCGTCGCAACACTTGCGCCGTTCCCTCAGTAGCAAGAAGTGAGAAGCCCATCTCATGAAGGCGTTTGATCGGGAAAATCATGGCACGCTTATCCCGATCAGCCACCGAAACGAAAACCCTACCCGCAGTAGGCAGTCCCGCGAGCGCCCCCATCTGTGTTTTAGCGAACGCGGCGCCGTACGTGGCATCAATTCCCATGACTTCACCAGTCGAACGCATCTCCGGCCCGAGCACAGAGTCAACAACTCGACCTTGGGCAGTGCGGAACCGTTTGAATGGCAAGATGGCTTCTTTAACTGACAGCGGCGCATTGGCGGTGAGGGTGGATCCATCCCCTACCTGTGGGAGCATTCCCTCTTCACGCAGCTGTTGAATAGTGGCGCCCAACATGATTCGGGAAGCAGCTGCTGCCAGCGGGACCCCTGTGGCCTTAGCGACGAAAGGAACCGTGCGACTAGCGCGAGGGTTGGCTTCTAGCACGTAGAGGATGTCCTGGGTCAACGCGAACTGCACGTTCAACAGGCCGTGTACACCGATGCCTTCTCCCAACAGCCGAGTGGACTCTCGGATACGTTCGATTTCGCTAGGACCTAGAGTAATCGGCGGCAACACGCAGGCAGAGTCACCAGAGTGGATTCCGGCTTCTTCGATGTGCTCCATCACGCCGCCGAGATACATTTCGTGCCCATCGAAAAGCGCATCAACGTCTATCTCGATTGCGTCATCGAGGAACCTGTCAATAAGGACAGGATGCTCGGTGTCAGTGAACGTGGCACGGTCGACGTACTCAATCAGGGTCGGGTCGTCATACACCACCTGCATACCGCGACCACCCAGGACATAGCTCGGACGAACCAAAACCGGATATCCAATACCCGCAGCGATCTCCACGGCTTGGCCTGAGCTGTAGGCGGTGCCATTGCTCGGCGCGGGCAGCCCTGCTGCCTCCAAAACCCGCCCGAACGCCCCCCTGTCTTCAGCGAGGTCGATAGCTTCTGGTGAGGTACCAACAATCGGTACTCCCTCAGCTTTGAGCGCAGCCGCCAACCCCAGTGGGGTTTGTCCACCCAGTTGAACGACCACTCCAGCTACCGGGCCAGCCTGGCGTTCGGTGTGGATGATTTCGAGGACATCTTCGAGAGTGAGCGGTTCGAAATACAGCCGCGACGAGGTGTCGTAGTCCGTGGAGACGGTCTCGGGGTTGCAGTTGACCATGACCGTGTCGAATCCGGCATCCCGCAACGCGAAACTGGCGTGCACGCAGCTGTAGTCGAACTCGATTCCCTGACCGATTCGGTTTGGGCCCGACCCGAGAATGATTACCGCCGGTTGTTCACGGGGGGCGATTTCCGTTTCGCAGTCGTAGGTGGAGTAGTAGTACGGCGTACTGGCAGCAAATTCTGCCGCACAAGTGTCGACTGTTTTGTATACCGGGCGTACTCCCAGGGCATGACGCACCCCCCGCACCACTGCTTCATCAGTGCTGAGGATTTCGGCGAGCTGGGCGTCAGAAAATCCATGACGTTTCGCCAACCGGAGAATCTGCGGGTCGATGGTGCCGCTGCTATTTTGGCTACGCGCCACCTGCTCAGCTACCGCGTTGAGCAGCGCGATCTGGTCAAGGAACCACGGGTCAATCTTGGTTGCCTCAAATACCTCTTCAACACTGACTCCGGCGCGCAGAACCTGTTGGACCAGTTCGATACGGCCATCGCGAGGGATCGCCGCCTGTTCCAGTAGGCACATGGCCTGTTCCCGAGAAGGAATTGTGCCCGGGCGCCAATGGAACCCTGCCCCTTGGCGTTCAGTGGAACGCAGCGCCTTTTGCAGCGCCTCGGTGAAGTTACGGCCCAAGCTCATCGCTTCGCCGACAGATTTCATCGTGGTGGTGAGAACGTCTTCGGCATCGGGGAATTTCTCGAAAGCGAAACGCGGCACCTTAACGACCACGTAATCGAGTGTCGGCTCAAAACTAGCCGGAGTTTTCTCCGTGATGTCGTTAGGCACCTCATCGAGGGTGTACCCGATCGCCATCTTCGCGGCGATTTTCGCGATCGGAAATCCCGTGGCTTTAGAAGCCAACGCTGAAGACCGTGAAACACGCGGGTTCATCTCAATCACGATGATTCGCCCATCAACGGGGTTCACCGCGAACTGGATGTTGCAGCCACCGGTATCAACACCGACCTCACGAATGACGGCGATACCAATGTCACGCATGCGTTGGTATTCGCGGTCAGTGAGGGTCAGCGCGGGAGCAACAGTGATGGAGTCACCTGTGTGCACCCCGACCGGGTCGACGTTCTCGATTGAGCACACCACGACGACGTTGTCAGCGTGGTCACGCATGACCTCGAGTTCGTATTCTTTCCAGCCCAGGATGGACTCTTCGAGAAGGACCTCGGTGGTGGGTGAGTCATCCAAACCAGCCCCAGCGATGCGGCGTAAGTCTTCTTCGTTGTAAGCGAAGCCTGACCCCAGTCCACCCATGGTGAAGGAAGGCCTAACAACGAGGGGGTAGCCGAGCTGCTCTGCACCTGCAAGGACTTCGTCCATGGTGTGGCAGATGAGTGACGCCGCGGACTCGGCACCGACTTTTTCGACCACACTTTTGAACAGCTCACGGTTTTCCCCGAGCTGGATAGCTTCTACGTTCGCCCCGATCAAGGAGCAGCCGTATGTGTCGAGGACGCCGTTTTCGTGCAAAGCAATAGCTGCATTGAGCGCGGTTTGCCCACCGAGAGTAGCCAGGATCGCATCTGGCTGCTCTTTGGCGATGATGCGTTCGAGAATGCTCGGTTCGATGGGTTCGATGTATGTGGCATCAGCGATGTCCGGGTCAGTCATAATCGTGGCCGGGTTGCTGTTAACCAAGATCACGCGCAGCCCTTCAGCGCGCAGCACCCGGCACGCCTGTGTACCGGAGTAGTCAAATTCGGCGGCCTGCCCGATAACAATCGGCCCAGAACCAATGACGAGAACGGATTTGATGTCATCACGTTTGGGCATCAGTGACCCTTTCCTTCCGTGGTGGTCGCTGCTGCCTGGCCAGCCTCACCGGCGCTCAGGTGATGAGGCTGCTGATGTACGCCCTCTTTGATCTGGGCGATAAGGGGATCAATGATCCTGGTCTCGGCGGCTACTTCTTCGACACCGTGCACCTGCCCCATGAGAGCGATGAACTGGTCAAAAACATATTGGCTGTCGTGGGGCCCAGCAGCTGCCTCGGGATGGAACTGCACGGAGAACGCTGGGATATCCAAGCATTGCAGCCCCTCGACAACATTGTCGTTAAGGCCCACGTGAGAAACCCGGGCACGACCGTAGGAAGCATTCGCCGCAGCGGTGACGTCCTCATCAATCGGGGCATCAACAGCGAAACCATGGTTTTGTGCAGTGATATTGACCTTGCCGGTAGCGCACACCTTCACCGGCTGGTTGAGGCCACGGTGACCAAACCGCAGCTTGTAGGTACTGAACCCAAGAGCCCGGCCCAGGATTTGGTTACCGAAACAGATCCCGAAGTAGGGAATGCGGTGGCGCAAAACCTGTTGGAGAAGATCGACCTGGTGGTCTGCGGTGGCGGGGTCTCCCGGACCGTTAGAAAAGAACACCCCATCGGGGCCATGCTCGGTGTGAACACCGCGCACAGACATCACATCATCGAAAGTTGCGCTCGCAGGCAGCACAACAACTTTCACGCCACGCCGCGTGAAGTTACGGATGCTCATGTCTTTGATACCCAAATCTACAAGCGCCACCACAAAGGCAGGTTCACCTTCGGGAAAGTACTCCACGGCTGCTGCGACGGTGACCTCATCGACGAGGGCCGACCCGGCCATCTGCGGCGCAGATCGGACCTGTTCTAGCAGTTCCGTGTCGCTGTGTTCAGCGGCAGTGCCGGAGAAAATACCGACACGCATAGCACCCTGAGTGCGTAAGTGGCGGGTAATCGCTCGGGTGTCGACACCGCAGATACCGACGATTCCTTGCTCACGCAATTCGTCCTCGAGGTGACGTTGGCTACGCCAGTTACTCGGGCGAAGGGCGGCCTCACGGATTACGTATCCAGCCACCCAGATTCGTCGTGATTCGACATCGTGGTCGTTGACGCCGGTGTTGCCGATATGCGGGGCCGTCATCACAACAACTTGCCGGTGATATGAGGGGTCTGTGAGTGTCTCTTGGTAACCGGTCATGCCGGTGTTGAAGACAGCTTCGCCGGTGGTGGAGCCAATAGCTCCGTAGGCACGCCCGCGAAAGATCCGGCCGTCTTCGAGAACGAGGACGGCCGGGCTTCGCTGTAATTCAGTGAGAATGGCCGCCCCGGCGTCAAGAGAGAAAGTGGCGGTCTTCTCGCTCACGCGCACCCTCCTCGAGGGGTTACCTGCAGGTCGGCGAGTTCACCGTTGAGGAAGGTAGGCACGCCGCGCAGCAGGGTGTGGCGGACACGGCCACGCAAGGTGCGTCCATGCCACGGGTTGTTACGCGAAATACTGGCGCTCTCCTCACGGTCAACGGTGTACGTGGATTGCGGGTCAACCAGCGCGATATTGGCCGGCTCCCCCACTTCCAGGGGGCGGCCTTGATCGGACAGGCCAGCCAAAGCAGCAGGTCGCACAGACATCGACTGGGCAACATCAGCCCATGTCATAGCCCCCGTGTGGACGAGCACGTCACTGACCACAGATAGGGCGGTTTCAAGGCCAAGCATGCCGTTAGCGGCAACCGCGAAGTCATGCTGCTTATCGACCAATGCGTGTGGAGCGTGGTCTGTGCCGACCATATCGATCGTTCCGTCTGCTAGCCCAGCACGCAGCGCTTCAACGTCTTTCATCGACCGCAGCGGCGGGTTCACTTTATAGACGGAGTCATACGACTCAAGCAGATCAGCAGTCAGTGCCAGATGGTGAGGCGTTGCTTCGGCAGTGATGTTGACTCCCTGCGCCTTACCCCACCGGACCAGCTCAACAGCCCCAGCAGTGGACAGGTGGCACACGTGCAGGCGAGCGCCCGCGGACTTAGCGAGCATGATGTCGCGGGCGATGATCGACTCTTCTGCGACTGCGGGCCATCCAGGCAGCCCCAGCCGGCCAGAAACGGGGCCTTCGTCACAGCAGGAAGATCCAGGAGCTAGTCGCGGGTCTTGGCTGTGCTGAGCGATCACGCCATCGAAAGCAGCGACGTACTGCAACGCTCGACGCATGATCACCGGGTCAGCGACACATTTACCGTCGTCACTGAACATGGTGACGCCAGCGCGGGAAGAATTCATCAATCCAAGCTCGGCTAGCTCTTCACCGTTGAGTCCTTTAGTGACAGCGCCTACCGGGTGCACGTCACAGTAGGGCGTGGCGACACCGGCGTCGTGGACCCACTCAGCAGCGGCTGCGGTGTCCGTGACCGGGGTGGTGTTGGCCATCGCCATGACGGCGGTGTAGCCACCCACTGCGGCAGCGCGGGTACCAGTGAGAATGGTCTCTGCGTCTTCGCGGCCCGGCTCACGCAGGTGCGTGTGCGGGTCGACGAGGCCAGGAAGAGCGATGAGACCGGTAGCGTCGATGGTCAAGGCGTCAGAGACGTTGGCTGTGCCTGGCTCGATGATCTGACTGATCACACCGTCGGTGATGACCAAGTCGGCGCTGCGTTCTCCCAGCAGGGAAGCGTTCGTGATAACGACTGTGCGCTTGTTGCTGTTCGTGCTGGTCATCGGGACTCCCCTGCACTCATCTGGTCGCCGGAAAAGATGTGGTAGAGCACGGCCATGCGCACGGAGATACCTGCCGAGACCTGGTCGAGGATGAGGGAGTTCGCTGCGTCAGCGGCCTCCGGTGAGATTTCCAGTCCGCGGTTCATGGGGCCGGGGTGGCAGATCACCGCGTTGTCTTTCATGCGGGCCAGTCGCTCGCGCGTCAGGCCCCACCTGTCGGTGTATTCGTTCTCGGAGGGGAAGAATCCACCGCTCATGCGCTCACGCTGCACACGCAGCATCATGATGGCGTCGGCGCCTTCGACAACCTCATCGAAGTTAGTGGTGCAGGTGAAACCGGGAGTACCCATCACTTCCCAGTCACGGACCCCGTCGGGGAATAGCGTGCCCGGGGCGACCAAGGTGACCCGTGCTCCCAAAGCAGCCAGGCTGTACAGGTTCGAGCGGACCACCCGGCTGTGCAGCAAGTCACCAACGATGGCGACGTGCTTGCCTTCCAAGTCGCCCAAGGCTCGCCGCATCGCGAATGCGTCGAGCAGTGCTTGGGTGGGGTGAGCGTGGCGCCCATCACCAGCGTTCAGAACCGGCAGGCCGCTCCATTCCATCGCGAGTTTGGGTGCCCCGGAGACGGAGTGACGAATGACAAACCCATCGACACCCATCGCTTTAAGGGTAAGAACCGTGTCGCGCAGTGACTCGCCTTTGGAAGTAGAGCTGCCCTTGGCGGTGAAAGCCATCGTGTCTGCGGACAGGCGCTTAGCGGCAAGGTCAAAAGACAGCCGCGTACGTGTGGAGTCCTCGAAGAACATGTTGACGATGGTGCGTCCACGCAGTGCCGGAAGTTTTTTCACTTCCCGCTGCTGCACCTGCGCCATCTCCTCGGCAGTGTCGAGGATGGTCGTGATGGTCTGACGGCTTAAACCCTCGGTGTCGAGCAAGTGTGGCAGTTGCATCAGGCCTCGCCTCCGTAGATGCGGACCTCATCGATCCCATCGGTTTCTGAGACCGTCACGGCAACGCGTTCTTTGCTGGAGGTGGGCAGGTTCTTACCAACGATGTCTGCCCGAATGGGCAGCTCACGGTGGCCACGGTCCACCAGGACTGCCAAGCGGACTGCGCGAGGCCGCCCCAAGTCATTGAGCGCATCCAGAGCTGCACGGATGGTACGGCCCGAGTAGAGAACGTCGTCTACGAGAACCACGACTTTGTCATCGATACCTCCGGTGGGGATCGACGTGCCCTCTAGGGAGCGAGTCGGGTTGCTGCGCAGATCGTCGCGGTAGAGCGTGATGTCCAGGTTGCCCACTGTGACTGGGCGGCCTTCAACCTCAGTCATCAACGTGGCTAGCCTGCAAGCCAAAGGAACTCCGCGAGTGCGGATACCGAGAACGATGAGGTCCTCACTACCTTTGTTTGCTTCGAGGACTTCGTGGGCCATGCGGCGCAAAGCGCGGGCGATTTCATCTGGCCCAAGAACTGTGCGGAATGTCTCGGCGATAGCCGGATCTGATTCACCCTGTTTCAGGGCATGCTTGTTGTCTGACGCCATGGCGAACAGACCTCCTTACCCGCCTCACGGGACGGTCTTTAAAGGATGTCAGTTAACGGGTTGTCAACGAGGCCACCATACATGTGCATGGGGCATCTCTGGGCGCAAATCACGCCACACACCTGGCGTCACGTCGCAGTCGAGGTCAGGCCTGCTCAGGCTGCGCTAACAGGACGGCGCACGTGGGAAACTCGGGGACATGAGCGTGATAGTCGTAACAGCTGACCCGCGATGGGCTGAGCAGTTCAAGCAGGTTGCTGCCGACCTCGCTGCCACGCTGACCGGGGTGCAAGTGGAAGCCATCGAGCACGTGGGATCCACGTCCGTGCCAGGCCGCCAAACCTACCCTGGACATCGACATCCTCGTCGCTAGCGACGAGGAGATTCCTGCCGCGATCGACAAGCTGGAAGCAGCCGGGTATACCCACCGCGGTGATCTCGGGGGTAACGGAACGAGAAGCCTTCTGGGCGCCGGATGAACAGCCACGCCGCAACGTCTACCTCAGCGCGGCAGACCGGCAGGCCATCCTCCTGCTCAATCCCCCGAAGCACTTCAGTAACTTTCCCTGTCCTGCAACTAGGCTGGAGAACGAGAGCAGCCACATCTATGCGCGGCTCACGCCCCCGACCTCTCACACCGTTTCGAGCGGCCGATTGGGCACCGACGAACGAAACGACCGGAAGGTGCACAGCATGACCACCCCCGTTGACGCAACCGCAACCACAGCCTGGGCCGAGCTGACCACGCTCAAGGAAACAACAACCCCCGACCTACGCGCCTGGTTCGCACACGACCCCAACCGCGCCAAACGCTTCACCTTCCACGCCGCCGACCTACACGTCGACCTATCCAAAAACATCATCACCGACGAAATCCTCACCGCCCTGATCCACCTCGCCGAACAGGTCAACCTCACCGAACGACGCGACGCCATGTTCGCAGGCGAACACATCAACATCACCGAAGACAGAGCAGTCCTACACACCGCCCTACGCGCCCCCGCCACCACCAGCCTCACCGTGGATGGCCAAAACGTCACCGCCGATGTCCATGACACCCTCGAACGCGTCTACGCATTCGCCGACAAAGTCCGTTCCGGTGATTGGAAAGGCGTCACCGGCAAACGCATCGAAACAGTCATCAACATCGGCATCGGAGGCTCTGACCTCGGCCCCGTCATGGCCTACGAAGCCCTCCTGCCCTATACCCAAAAAGGCCTCACCTGCCGCTTCATCTCCAACATTGACCCCACCGACGGCGCCGAAAAACTCCACGACCTCGACCCCGAAACCACCCTCATCATCGTCGCCTCAAAAACATTCACCACCCTCGAAACCCTCACCAACGCCCGCCTAGCCAAAACCTGGCTCCTTGACACCCTCACCACCAACGGCGCCATCGACGGCTCCGAGAACTCCCGCTCCGAAGCCGTCGCCAAACACTTCGTCGCCGTCTCCACCGCCCTGGACAAAGTCAGCGCCTTCGGGATCGACCCCAACAACGCCTTCGGATTCTGGGACTGGGTCGGCGGCCGCTACTCCGTCGACTCCGCAGTCGGCACCGCCCTAGCCATCGCCCTAGGGCCAGACAACTTCCGTGACTTCCTCGCCGGATTCCACGCCATCGACGAACACTTCCGCACCACCCCCCTAGCCAGCAACGTCCCAGCCCTCATGGGACTGCTGAACATCTGGTACCGCAACTTCCTCGGCGCCAGCACTCACGCCGTCCTTCCCTACGCCCAATACCTCCACCGATTCCCCGCATACCTGCAACAACTCACCATGGAATCCAACGGAAAATCTGTGCGCTGGGATGGCACCCCCGTCACCACCGAAACCGGCGAAGTGTTCTGGGGCGAACCCGGCACCAACGGACAACACGCCTTCTACCAACTCATCCACCAAGGCACCCAACTCATCCCCGCCGACTTCATCGCCGTCGCCACCCCCGCACACCCCCTCAAAGACAGCACCGCTGCAGGCGCAGACGTCCACGAACTCTTCCTCGCCAACTTCTTCGCCCAAACCAAAGCCCTCGCCTTCGGTAAAACCGCCGACGAAGTCCGCGCCGAAGGAACCGCCGAAAACATCGTCCCGGCACGCGTATTCACCGGGAACAAACCCACCACCTCCATCATGGCCCCCGCCCTGACCCCCAGCGTCCTAGGCCAACTCATCGCACTCTACGAACACATCACCTTCACCCAAGGAATCGTCTGGGGCATCGACTCCTTCGACCAATGGGGAGTAGAACTCGGCAAACAACTCGCCACCCAAATCACCCCCGCCGTCGGCGGCGATGCCCAAGCCCTCGCCGACCAAGACTCCTCCACCAAATCCCTCATCGAGTACTACCAAGCCCACCGCAGCAACTAACCCAGCAACCACCACGGCCGGGTAGGCAAGTCCTGAACTCACCTACCCGGCCGCACTCATGCCCACGCCCAGACTCATAGGTACATAAAACACCGCTATAAACTCCTCGCCCCAACCCAGGATCAGCCACGTCCCCTGCTCATACAGTGCTTGACAAGGTCGCTCGACAAGCAGGAGATGCGCAGCCCATGACAACCACCCACTCCCTGACCAACATCGACTTGGCCCACCTGGTCACCACCTACGCCGAAGACTTCCCCATCATCCAAGTGCTCGACGAAACCGGCACCATCGTCGACCCCCAAGCCGCGCAAAAAATCGACGACAACACCCTCGTGCAGCTCATGAAAGACCTGCAATGGGCCAAAACATTCGACGTGCGCATCACCATGCTCAACCGGCAAGGAACCCTAGCCAACTACGCCCCCGGCGGCGGCCAAGAAGCCAGCCAATTCGCCACACTCGCCGCCCTCGACAAAGGCGACTTCCTCGTCCCCACCTACCGAGACATCGCCCCCCTCATCAAACACGGCCTGCCCATGTGGAAAGCATTCCTCTGGTGGCGCGGACACGTCGAAGGCAACACCTACAAACCCGAATTCCAAGCCTGGACACCTCAAGTCATCGTCGGCGGATCCATCCCCCACGCCGCCGGAGTAGCCCTAGGAAAAAAGAAAAAAGGCGACAACCACGTTGTCATGGCCTACTGCGGTGACGGAGCCACCTCCCAAGGCGACTTCTACGAAGGACTCAACTTCGCCGGCATCTACAAAGCACCACTGATCGTCGTGGTCCAAAACAACCAATGGGCCATCTCCACCCCCCTGACCCAACAAACCGCCGCCGCCACCATCGCCCAAAAAGGCGTCGCCGCAGGCATCCCCTCCCTACGCATCGACGGCAACGACCCCATCGCCCTCTACCTAGCCGTCAAACAAGCCCGCGAATACGCACTAGCAGGAAACGGGCCCGTCCTCATCGAAGCCCTCACCTACCGCACCGGCGCCCACACCATGTCCGATGACCCCAAACGCTACCGCGAAGACGACGAAGTCGACATGTGGATCTCCCGCAGCGCCGTCACCCGCCTAGCCACCCATCTCACCAGCAAAAACCTCTGGAACGAGGACATGGCCCACCACATCGACGAACAAGTCAAAGCCGAAGTCAAACAAGCCATCACCGACATGGGAAAAATCCCCGCCCAAAAAGTCAGCACCTTCCTGACCAACATGTACGAAAACCCACCCCAGAACATCACCGAACAAATCGCGGTCTACCAAGCCAAGGAGAACAACTGATCATGGCTGAACTGACCCTCGCCCAAGCCATCACCGCCGCCCTAGACCTCAAACTCGCCCAAGACCCCACCACCCTCATCTTCGGCGAAGACGTCGGCCACAACGGCGGCGTTTTCCGCATCACCGACGGCCTCCAAGCCACCTACGGCCAAGACCGCGTATTCAACACCCCCCTCGCCGAATCTGGAATCATGGGCCTGGCCCTCGGCCTCGCCAACGAAGGCTGGCGCCCCCTACCCGAACTCCAATTCGGCGGATTCGTCTTCGAAGCCATGGACGCCATCGCCGGACAAATCGCCCGATTCCGCTACCGCTACGGCGGCACCCGCTCCATGCCCATGGCCATCCGAGCCCCCTTCGGCGGCGGAGTACACACCCCCGAACTGCACTCAGACAACATCGAAGGACTCCTGTCCCACATCCCCGGCCTACGCGTCGTCATCCCCGCCACCGCCTACGACGCCAAAGGCCTCATGATCTCCGCCATCGAAGACAACGACCCCGTCTTTTTCCTCGAACACCTCCGCATGTACCGCACCGTCAAAGGCGAAGTCCCCGACGGCCACTACACCGTCCCCCTAGACAAAGCCAACATCGTGCGTGAAGGCACCGACATCAGCATCATCGCCTACGGCCTCATGGTCCACGAAGCCCTCAACGCAGCAACCACCCTCGCCAACGAAGGCATCAACGCCGAAGTGATCGACCTACGCACCGTCTCCCCCATCGACATGCACACCGTCCTGGAATCAGTAGAAAAAACCCACCGCGCCATCGCCTGCCAAGAAGCACAACGCCAAAGCGGCATCACCGGACAACTCATCAGCGAAATCACCGAACGCGCCTTCATGACACTCGACGCGCCCGTTGGCCGAGTCACCGCCCCCGACACCACCTTCCCCTTCGGCATGGCCGAATCCATCTGGATGCCCAACGCCGCCGACATCGTCGAAACGGCCCGCAAAACCGTCCAGTTCTGAGGAGAACCGATGTACCAATTCACCATGCCCGACATCGGCGAAGGCACCCACGAAACCGAAATCACCAAATGGTTCGTCGCCGAAGGCGACACCATCACCGAAGACTCCATCCTCGTCGAAGTCGAATCAGACAAAGTCGTCGCTGAACTGCCCTGCCCCGTCACCGGCACCATCACCAAACTCCACGTACCCCAAGGACAAAAAGCACTCGTCGGCAGCGTCATCGCCGACATCCTCACCAACGACAACACCCCCACCTCAGGAACCCCCACCCCCGCAACCACCCCAACCACAACCACGCCCCGACCACCGGCGAGTGCCACCACCAGCAGCGTAGACATACGCACCCTGGCAGTACCCGGAGTGCGCCGCTACGCCCGCTCCAAAGGCGTCGACCTGACCTGCATCACCGGAAGTGGAAACCACGGCAAAATCACCCGCGAAGACATCGACGCCTACCTAGCCAACGGTGCCTCCATACAACCAGCCACCCCGGCACCAACCACCAAAGAAAAAAGCACCCCAGCGGCAGAATCGACACCACTGCCCGCCACTGTCAGCAGCGGGCAACGCCGCGAAAAAATGTCCGCAATCCGCAAAGCCGCAGCCCGCGCACTCACCGAAGTAGTGACCACAGTGCCGGTAGTCACCATCCTCGACCGAGTCGAAGTATCCGCACTCGTGGCCCACCGCAACCGGCTCAAAGACACCGCAGCCACCCGCAAAGCAAAACTCACCTACACGCCCTACATCGTTAAAGCATGCGTGGCCATGCTCAAGAAAAACCCCCTCATGAACGGCCGCGTCGACATGGCAGCTGGCGAATTCATCTACTACGACACCTTCAACATCGGTGTCGCCACCAACACCGACCGTGGCCTATTCGTTCCCATCATCAAAGACGCAGACCGAAAATCCCTCTTCGACATCGCCCGAGAAATCACCGAACTCAGCAACCGCGCTAAAGCAGGCACCCTCACCAACGCCGACATGAGTGGCGGATCCATGACAGTCACCAACGTCGGTGGTTTCGCCACCAGCGGCGTGTGGTCCACCCCCATCATCAACGCCCCCGAAGCCGCCATCCTCGGCATCGGCCGCTTCGAGGACGAATTTCTCCCCGACAAAAAAGGCAAACCCGTTCTGCGCCCCGTGTGCAAACTGTCCTTCGCCTTCGATCACCGCCTCATCGACGGGGTCGACGCCCAAAAGGCACTCAATGACCTCAAAGAATTCCTACACAACCCAGACCTCCTCCTCGCCGAAAGCTGAACACCATGGTTGTCGGAGATTTCGCATCAGAAACAGACGTCATCGTCATCGGCTCAGGACCCGGCGGATACGTAGCCGCCATCCGTGCAGCCCAACTCGGTCACAACGTGGTGTGCGTTGAACGCGACGCCATCGGCGGAGCCTGCCTCAACGTCGGATGCATCCCCTCAAAAGCACTCATCCAAGCCGGGCACCACTACGCAGCCTCACGCACCCCCGACCTTTTCGGTGTCACCAACACCGAAACCACCTTGGACTTCGCCGCCACCCAACGCTGGAAAAACGAACAGGTCGTCGGCAAACTCACCCGCGGTGTGGCTGGACTACTGAAAAAAAACAAAGTCGAAGTGGTCACCGGTGAAGCCCACTTCATCGACGACCACAACATCCGCGTCGTCTTCGACGACGTCTACGGACAGACCTACCGGTTCAAACACTGCATCATCGCTACCGGATCGCGCCCCATCGAAATCAGCAGCGTCCCCTTCGGGCCACGCGTCCTAGACTCCACCGGCGCCCTCAACCTTCCCCAGGTCCCCAACTCCCTCATCATGATTGGCGGAGGCTACATCGGGATGGAACTCGCCAGCGCCTACGCCGACTTCGGCACCAAAGTCACCATCCTTGAAGGCATGGACTGCGTCCTGAACGGATTCGACCACGACCTCACCCAACCGGTGACACAACACATGCAAGCCAAAGGCGTCCAGATCATCACCGGCGCTAAAGCCACCGCAAGAAGCGAAAACGACACCTGCGTCACCATCACCTACGAACACAACGGCACCACCACCGAAATCACCGCCGACTACGCCGTCGTCACAGTAGGACGCACCCCCAACACCGACGGCATCGGCCTAGATGCCATCGGCCTGGACATGAACGAGCACGGCCTGATCAACGTCGATAACCAAGGCCGCACCTCATACCCACACATCTTCGCCATCGGCGACGTCGTCGCTGGCGCACCCCTGGCGCACAAAGCCAGCTACGAAGCAAAAATCGCCGCTGAAGCGCTCAGCGGCGACGCCAGCGCAGCAGTCGACTACGCCGCCATGCCCACCGTCTGCTACACCACCCCCGAAATCGCCACCGTCGGGCACACCGCGGACACCGCCACCGCCGCAGGCATCGAAACCACCAGCGCAACCTTCCCCCTGGCCGCCAACGGACGAGCCCTATCCATGAACAACCCCACCGGATTCGTCCGACTCATCGCCGAAACCACCACCGGACGCCTCATCGGCGCCCACATGGTCGGCCCCAACGTCTCAGAACTCATCGGCGAAGTCACCCTCGGCATAGAAAACCTCATCACCCTCGAAGACATGGCCCTGACCATCCACGCCCACCCCACCACCACCGAAGCCATCATGGACGCCGCAGAAATCGCGCTAGGGCGCCCCATCCACCAGTAAAAGCCACACACGACACACAACTCACAAGGAGCTTCACCCCGTGTCGATCACAATGAACGACCTCATCAACATCAGCCAAGACAGCACCACTCCCGCCGCCCGCGTCGCCGTCGTCAAAGC
The DNA here is from genome assembly GCF_900447215.1 of Dermatophilus congolensis. Classification (NCBI taxonomy): domain Bacteria; kingdom Bacillati; phylum Actinomycetota; class Actinomycetes; order Micrococcales; family Dermatophilaceae; genus Dermatophilus; species Dermatophilus congolensis. The sequence continues at coordinate 671,741 of NZ_UFYA01000001.1, read as the reverse complement.
AGCCGACGAACACGTTCTCGACAGCATCATCCAAGCCACCCACAAAAACCTCATCCACCCCACCCTCATCGACGAGGCAACCAGCATCGAAAAAACACTCGCCCACCGCCTCACCCCCGACCAATACGACCTCATCGACATCGCCGAGGACACCCACGCCGCCAACGAAGGCGTCCGCCTAGCCCGCACCGGCAACGCCGACGCCCTCATGAAAGGGCACATCTCCACCGGCACATTCCTCAAACCCGTCGTCGACCGAGAAACCGGCATCCGCACCAGCCCCCTGCTATCCCACGTCATGCTCGTCGACAACCCCACCGTCGGACGCATCATCGCCATCACCGATGGCGGCATGGTCACCGTCCCCCGCGAAGAAGACATGATGCCCCTGATCAACCACGCCGTCCACATCATGCGACTCCTAGGCCAGCCTCACCCCAAAGTCGCCCTGCTCTCAGCCGCCGAAACCCCCATCCCCCGACTACCCTCCGCCGAACTTCAAACCACCTTCACCACCAACCACGCCACCAACGACATCACCATCGAAGGACCCCTATCCCTGGACCTAGCACTCCTGCCCAGCCACGCAGAAGAAAAAGGCTGGAAAGGCCGCATCCGCGGCGACGCCTCCATCCTCCTCGCCCCCGACATCGTCTCTGGCAACGCCGTAGCCAAATCCCTCAGCATGTTCGGCAACGGAACCATGGCCGGACTCGTCCTAGGCGCCGCCGTACCCATCATCCTCGTCTCACGTAGCTCATCCGCCCAAGAGAAATACCTCTCCATCGCCCTAGCACGCATCCTCGGAGACCACGCATGAAACACATCCTGGCTATCAACCCCGGAGCAACCTCCACCAAAATCGCCGTCTACAACAACACCACCGAACTCTTCCGCGAAGAAATCACCTACGACCCCCACCACTTCGCACACACCACCCATGTCATCGACCAACTCGACACCCGCGCCAACGACATCGAAAAAATCCTGCGCGACCGCGGCGAAAACAACTTCGACGCCGTCGTCGGCCGCGGCGGACTCATCGGCCCCGTCGCCCCCGGCGCCATCACCGTCGACGACACCTTCGAAGACATCGTCCGCAACCGCCCCACCCTCCAACACGCCTCCAACCTCGGCGGCCCCCTCGCCCGCATCATGGCAGCCGCCTTCGGTATCCCCCACGCCCCCGCCTACGTCTACGACCCCGTCACCGTCGACGAAATATCCGACGTCGCCCGCATCACCGGCATCGCAGGAATCCACCGCGAAAGCATCGGCCACCACCTCAACATGCGCGCCGTAGCCATCGACCTGGCCAACAAACTCGGCAAGGGCTACCCCAACAGCGACATCATCGTCGTCCACATCGGCGGCGGCAGCTCCGCCAGCGCCCACCAACACGGCACCGTCATCGACTTCATCTCCGACGACGAAATCCAATTCTCCGCCGAACGCTCCGGCGGCCTTCCCCTCAAAACCGTCACCACCCTCCTGAACACCATGAGCGTCGAAGAATTCACCCAACTCGTCCGCTCCCGAGCCGGACTACGCTCCCACGCCGACACCACCGACCTACGCGTCCTCGAAGACCGCATCGACAACGGCGACACCCACGCCGCCCTCATCCTCGAAGCCATGGCATTGAACATCGCCAAAGCAATCGGATGCCTAGCCACCACCATGAAAGGCTTCGTCGACGCCATCATCCTCACCGGAGGCATGGCCCACTCCAACCGCCTGTGCACACTCGTCGCCGAACGCACCGCATTCATCGCCCCACTACACCCCTACCCCGGCGAAGCAGAAATGGCCGCCCTCGCTGCCGGAGCCCTACGCGTACTCAACGGCGAAGAACACGCCCACACCCTCACCCCGTAACCTCATCCCCCACCCCCGAGCGCAGCACAGCCGAACGCCCACACTGACGAATCATCGTGACAAACTCATCCACCACCCCATTGCGCTGCGCTGCGCCATGAGTCGCAATACCAATCGGAAAACGGTTTGCCTTATCGTCCAACGGCACCCACGACAACCCCTCAACCACCGACATCTTCTCCACTTCAGAAGGCAACAACGCCACCGCATTCAACGAACGCACCGCATTCAACAGCACCTCCCAACTGTCATCCTGCAACACCACCGCAGGTGTAAACCCCACCTCCGCAGCACGCGAACGCAACACCCGCCCCAACACAAACCGCTCCGACAACGCACAAAACCGCTCCGAACGCAGCTGCGCAAACGTCACCGACTCCCGCCCCGCCAACGGATTATCTGAACGCATCACCGCCGATACCCTGTACGACCCCGCCCCCTCAGGCAAAGACAACACAGTAATCTCCGGCTCCACAATCGGGTGACTCACAATCGCCACATCGATCTCATCAGCCACCAAAGCCTTCTGCAACTGCATCGAACCGCTCTGCACCAACGTCACTTCAACATCGGTGTGCCCCGCAATAAACGCCGAAATCGCCGGCATATGCTGCACCGCAAACAACACCGTCAACCCCACCCGCAGCTGCGGACGCGACTGCTGCCCCATCGCCCGAATCTCATCCACCACCGCATCCACCCGCCGCACAATCTCCGACCCCTCCTCATACAAACGCCGCCCCGCCTCCGTCAGCTCATACCCCGACCCCGGAGTACGAACAAACAACCTCGCCCGCACATCCGTCTCCAACTTCTTCATTGCTACCGTCAACGTCGGCTGAGTGACATACAAATTACGCGCCGCACTCGACAACGACTTGCGCTCACTCACAGCAAGGAAATAGCGCAACTGACGAATATCCACCTGGGCAACCTCCCCGCAATCCTGACCACGCCCACACCACAACAACCCTCAAAGAACACTGCCGCGGCAACACAATTCCGCAATCCTACGAGCGCAACATCACCAACACATCCACCTGCAACATCACCAGCACACGCCAGGAGGGGCATGCACCACCAGCGCACGCCCCTCCTGACACACCACGCTGATCACATCAACGTGGACTTCACCTCGACGATACGACTCAACAAACCATTCACGAAGCTCGGAGACGAATCCGTCGACAAATCAGCCACCAACGCAACAGCCTCCGCCACGGCAACACCATCAGGTGTCTCATCGTGGTACAGAACCTCCCACGTCCCGACCCGCAACGCAGCACGATCAACCGCCGGAAGACGATCCAACGCCCAACCCTGCGAATACGTCGAAATAGCATCATCGATAGCAGCCCAATGATCAGCCACACCCTCGACGATCTGCGCCGCAAACGCACGCGGAGGATTCACCCGCGCCGGATGCGCCACCCGCTCAGCCAGCATCTCCAACGGACGCTTACCCCGCTGCTCAGCCTCAAACAAAATATCCAAAGCCTCACGACGAGCCTTACTGCGCGCAGACGTACCCGACCCCTGGCCAGGCTTACCCGAACGAGAACGCTTACCCGCCCCCGAACCACTGCGAACAGACTCCGAAGAGCTCTGCGACATCAGTTCACACGGCTCAAGTACGAGCCATCACGCGTATCGACCTTGACACGAGTACCGGTCTCCAGGAACAACGGCACCTGAATCTCAGCACCCGTCTCCAACGTCGCAGGCTTAGTCCCACCAGTGGACCGGTCGCCCTGCAAACCCGGCTCCGTATACGTGATCTCCAACTCCACCGACGCAGGAAGCTCAATAAACAACACCGAACCCTCATGCGTAGCAACCGTGGCTTCCATGTTCTCCAACATGTACTTCGCCGCGTCACCAACAACGCTGCCCGGCACCGTCAACTGGTCATACGTTTTCCCATCCATGAAAACGTAGTCGTCGCCGTCCTTGTACAAGTACTGCATCGAGCGCTTGTCGACATTGCTGGTCTCGACCTTCGTGCCAGCGTTAAACGTCTTATCGACCGTCTTACCGCTCGTCACACTCTTGAGCTTGGTACGGACAAAAGCCGGACCCTTACCCGGCTTCACGTGCTGGAACTCAATAACAGTCCACAACTGGTTGTCCAACACCAGCACCATGCCGTTTTTCAGATCGTTCGTCGTTGCCACGTAAGTCGACTCTCTCTTCGAAAATGATGTCCGAATAACTCTCGGCCCACCAGTCTATCCGCGCCACCGGCCCTTCGCAGACTCCACCAACAACACCCCGCCCTCCACCTCCACCACCCCACCCGTGGCAAGGTGGCTACATGCGAAACCGGGGGAACACACAAGAACGACCCAGTTCCATCCCAACACCCCACACCCGCCGCCGCGCACACCGGCGGATCCTCGTCACGCTCGCATGCACCCTACTCACCACCGCCTGCACCCACCCCAGCCCCACCCCCACCGCACCCTCACAACCCCCCATCACACCACCACCAGTAGCCCCCGAAACACCCATCCGCACCAACACCCGCGCCGCAGGCCCCTCACTCTTCCCCGCCGACATCACCGACGACGCCACCCGCCGCATCGCCCAACTCATCTACCGCGGTCTCTACTCCATCGACCCCAAAGGAAAAGCAGTCCCCGGCCTCGCCAACACCATGACCACCAGCAACCACACCACCTGGACCGCCAAAATCGACCCCCGCGCCCAATTCGCCGACGGAACCCCCATCACCGCCGAAGACATCGCCGCCTCCTGGACCCTTACCGCAACCCGCACCAAAACCACCGGAGTAGCCACCCCCCTCACCCTCATCGAAGGCTACGACGAACACGACCCCAAAAACACCGACCCCCTCAGCGGCCTCAACGTCATCAACCCCACCACCCTCCAAATCACCCTCACCACCCCCACACCACGCTTCAACAAACTCTCCGCCGACATCACCATGGCCCCCTTCCCCGCCAAACAACGCACCGACCCCACCGCCCTAGCCACCAAACCCACCGGAAACGGCCCCTACCGCCTCGAAAAACCCTGGACCGGCAAAGGCACCTACACCCTGCGCCCCAACTCCACCTACATGAGCCCCCAACAAGTAGCCAACACCGGAATCGAATTCCACACCTACGACAACCTCGACACCGCCTACCTCGACCTACGCGCAGGAAAACTCGACGTCATCGACGAACTACCCCCCAACCGCATCCAAGAAGCCACCGACGCAAAACTCCAAGTCGCACAACAACCCGTCGGCATGAACCAAACCCTCGACTTCCCCACCACCCCCGAATGGCAAGGAATCGAAGGACGCAACCGCAAAGCAGCCATCGGCGCCGCCCTAGACCGCAACACCATCGCCGAAACCAACTACGACGGCGCCACCACCCCCGCCACCGACCTAGCATCCCCCGTCGTCGACGGCTACTCCAACGACATCTGCGGAACCCTCTGCATCCACGACCCCGACCAAGCCCGCGCCCTCTGGTCACCCAACTCACCCCACAACATCACCATCGCCTACCTCAGCAACGGCACCGAAGCCGTATCCGCCGGCGCCATCTGCTCCGCCCTCGTCGAAACCCTCCCCATCACCTGCGACACCCGCCCCTACCCCAACGAACAAGCACTAGCCAACGCAGTCCGCAACGGCAAAATCAACGGCCCCTACCTACGCACCTGGCGCATGCGCCAACGCGACCTCGGCGCCTTCCTCGTCCCCCGCTACTCCCCCGACGCCCAAGAAAACTGGAACTCCTACACCGACCCCCTCGCCGAACTCCACCTACGCCTAGCCAACGCAGCAACCAAAAACTCCGCCGCCATGGCCGCCCACCAAGAAGCCGAACGCTACATCCTGCGTGGTCTACCCAGCCTGCCCCTATGGTCATTCAACGCCACCACCACCTCCACCTCCGCCGTCACAGGCGTCGTCACCGACCCCACCGGCGTACCCGTCTACACGCACATCACCCGCCCCCCGCAATAACCCACCCCCCACACCTCACCCCGACACCGCAGCAAAAGCCTCCCGCAACAGCCCCTCATCCGGCCCCACAAGCCGCCGCGGAACCCCCACACCAGCAAGAACCACAAACCGCAACGTCGACCCCCGCGTCTTCTTATCTCGCCCCATCACCTCCACAACATCAGCAAACCCAGCCCCCGAATACCCCACCGGCAACCCCAAACCCGACAACACATCCCGATGCCGCCGCACCACAGCCGCATCCAACAACCCAGCAGCACAAGCCAACTCAGCCGCAAACACCATCCCCACCGACACCGCATCCCCATGACGCCACGTATACCCCTCAAGATTCTCAATAGCATGCGCCAACGTATGCCCATAGTTAAGGAACTCACGCTCCCCCACCTCACGCAGATCCCCCGTCACAATCCCCGCCTTCACCGCAATCTTGCGCTCCACCAACTCCCGCAACACCCCAGACTCCGGATCCACCGCCCCCAGAGGATCCTGCTCAACCAACTCAAGAATCCGCCGATCAGCAATAAATCCACCCTTAACCACCTCAGCCAAACCCGCCGCCACATCCGCCTTCGGCAACGTCCGCAACACCGATAAATCAGCAAAAACCCCCAATGGCGGATGAAAAGCCCCCACCAAATTCTTCCCCTCAGCCGTATTAATCCCCGTCTTACCCCCCACAGCCGCATCCACCATCCCCAACACCGTCGTCGGGACCTGCACCACCGACACCCCACGCAACCAACTCGCCGCAACCCACCCAGCCAAATCCGTCACAGCCCCACCACCCACACCAACAACAACATCCGAACGCGTAAAACCCGCCCGCCCCATCCGCGACCACAAATCCGCAGCCACACCCACCGTCTTAGCCGCCTCACCATCAGGCACACACACCACAAGCACCTCAACACCCCCACCCCGCAACTGCCCAGCAATCTCCCGCGCCAACCCCTCCACCGCACCAGCATGCACAACCAACGCCCGCCCAGGACGATTCGCAGCAGGATCAGCCACCACACCCCCACCACCGGCACTCATCACCAACGCAGCCACCTCAGCAGCCAACCCCCACCCCACCACCACGTCATACGCCCCCGCCCCCGCAGCAGGCCCCACATGAATAACGCTACGAGCACCCTCACACCGCACACCATCAACACTCATTGCACTCCCCCGCTATTCAACTCATCAGACAACAACGCAACAACAGCCTCAACCACCTCATCGGGCTCTTTGCCATCGGTATCAACCCTCACCGTCGCCACATCCACATAAATCGGACGCCGCTGCTCCATCAACGCAAGCCACTGCCCCCGCGGATTCAACGCCAACAACGGCCGCCCCTGATCAAACCCAGTACGCCTACCCGCATACCGCAACGACACATCAAGAAACACCACACACCGATCCCGCAGCAACACCTGCGAGACCGGATCAAGCACCGCTCCCCCACCCAACGCCAACACACCACACCGATGCGCCAACGCATCAGCAACCACCTCACGCTCCACCGCGCGAAAAGCCGCCTCCCCATCATCAACAAAAATATCCGCAATATCCTTGCCAGCCCGCTGGGTAACAAGAACATCCGTATCAGCGAAATCAACACCCAAACGCGCAGCCAACAGCCGCCCCACCGTGGACTTACCCGCTCCCGGAGGCCCGGTTAAAACAATGAGCGACGAATCAACACACATCTGCTCAGTCACCACGTCCTCTTCCCAGCAGGCATAGCCTCCAAATATCCCCTCACATTACGCCGCGCCTCCACCACGCTGTCCCCACCAAACTTCTCCGCAACAGCCTCAGCAAGCACCAAAGCAACCATCGCCTCAGCAACCACCCCCGCCGCGGGCACCGCGCACACATCCGAGCGCTGATGAATAGCCTTCGCCGCCCCCTGACCAGTGATATCAACCGTATCCAACGCATGCGGCACCGTACTGATCGGCTTCATCGCAGCGCTCACCCGCAAAACCTCACCATTGGTCATCCCCCCCTCAAGACCACCGGCACGCCCCGTACGACGACGAATCACCCCAGCACTATCACGCTCCATCTCATCATGCGCCTGCGAACCAAGCCGAGCGGCACTATCAAAACCATCGCCAACCGCCACCCCCTTAATAGCCTGAATCCCCATCAACGCCCCAGCCAGACGCGCATCCAACCGCCGATCCCAATGCACATGCGCCCCAAGACCAGGAGGGCACCCATAGGCAAGCACCTCAACAACCCCACCAAGAGTGTCACCAGCGCCACGAGCCGCATCGATCTGCTGCACCATCGCCTCGGAGGCCACAGCGTCAAAAGAACGCACCGGATCACCATCAAGGGCATCCACATCATCAGGAGTCGGCAAAGCTGCCCCATCAGCAGTGCCCGCACGACCAATCGAAACGGTATGAGAAACAAGACGAATATCCGCTACCTGCTGCAAGTAACACGAGGCGTAAGCACCTAAAGCCACCCGGGCTGCAGTCTCACGCGCAGAAGAACGCTCCAACACATTTCGCGCATCGTCCCACCCATACTTCTGCATACCAACCAGGTCAGCATGCCCCGGCCGAGGACGAGTGAGCGGCTTGTTACGAGCCAACTCCTTCGGCGCATTGGCATCATCGCTACGCACCAACGCATCAGCACAAACCGGATCAGGAGACATTACCGTCTCCCATTTCGGCCACTCCGAATTACCTATCTCCACAGCAATGGGAGACCCCAACGTGACGCCGTGACGCACACCGCTAAGCACGCGCAATGCATCCTTTTCAAACTTCTGGCGTGCACCTCGCCCATACCCCAAACGCCTACGCGCAAGCGCTGCCTCAACATCGTGTGAGGTCACTTCCACGCCCGCTGGCATTCCTTCAAGGATGGCCACCAGGGAAGGGCCATGGGACTCACCTGCTGTCAACCAACGCATGAAACTCATGGTGTCACGGCTGGTGCACTCCCCCGGACGCTTACTCGGGGATTGGGCGGACAGCTACAACGTGACAGCCTGCTCCAAAGCCTGACGCATATGTGCGACATTCGGTGTGTGCCCTGTGAAGGCTCGCACTTGGGCCGCAGCTTGGTGGAGCAACATGGGAAGCCCTGAAATAACGCGTGCGCCAGCCGCCTGTGCCCAGGCGCCCAAAGAGGTGGGCCAGTTGGCATAAACGACATCCATCACGACGCCTGGAATCGGGTCTTCGCCCCGGGGCGGCAAGCTGAGATCAGCACCCGTGGGAAGAGTGGAAATAGTCACTTCGGCTTCATTAACGCATCGCTGCAGGCTCACCGTGTCAGTGAGGTCCAGGGTGTCAATGTTGACTTCAAGACGTTTGGCTAAGTCGGTAGTGGCAGGTCGCACCTGAGAGCGCACAGCGAATGTGACGTGCTCAACCCCGAAGGAAACCAGCGCCGCCAAAGCGGCTCGGGCCGTGGCACCAGAGCCAATGATCAGTGCGTACTCGGCGTACCGGATCCCAGCTTCTCGGAGAGCGCTCTCTACACCGACGATGTCTGTGTTGTCTGCTGCCCAGCCGCGGCCATACGGAATGAGAGTGTTAGCTGCTCTGAGGTCAGCTGCACGTGCGCAGACAAGGTCGGCTGCAGCCAGTGCATCTTCCTTCAAAGGCATCGTGATTGCCATACCCCGCCAGCGGCTGTGGCTGGCGTGCACGGTAGAGAGGTAATGCGCCAAAGTTGGTTCACCAGGGCCACCGACGGCGTAACGCTGAAACCGCCAATCGCTAAAACCGAGCTCGCTGTAAGCAGTTCGATGTAGCAGTGGGGAGAGAGAATGATCGATGGGTGAGCCAAGAACGGCAGCAACGTTGGGGCCATGGGTTCCGGCTGCGGCGCGCACCAGATCTTCTTCTTCACGAGCGGTGTCGATGACCGTGAGGAAGTTTTCGGGTGGGAGCACGCCGCAGCCGGGCACGTCAGCAGGTTCCTGGGTGTTGCTGGCACCACTGCTGGAACTGGCGCACAGCGTTGTCGTGTTCGGCTTTGGTGTTGGAGAACACGGTGGTTCCTTTGACTGGGTCAATGGCGACGAAGTAAAGCCAGGGGCCTTCGGCCGGTTGGATGGCGGCTTTGATCGACTGGGCTCCAGGGTTGCCGATAGGTCCGGCGGGCAGGCCGTCATTGACGTACGTGTTGTAAGGGTTCTTGTTGGCGCGTTCGGCGTCTGTGGTGGTGATAGAGCGGTTCTGCACGCCGTAGCTGACGGTGGAGTCCAGCTGCAGGCGCATCGGTTTGGCAAGACGGTTGAGGATGACGCGAGCAACCTTAGGCCGGTCTTCATTAAGGCGTGCCTCGGCTTCAACGATGGAAGCCAAGGTGATCATCCGTTCGGCGTCTGCTTCTTGTACGCCAAGGTTTTTCAACTGTTCCAGGGTGTGGTTGACCATCTGGCGTAGTTGTTGTGCCGGTGTTGTTCCGGGGTCGAACTCGTAGGTGGCTGGGAATAGGTAGCCTTCAACGTTGCCTTTGGCTGAGGCAGGCAGTTTGAGGATGCTGGGGTCGCTTTCGTTCTGCTTTTCAACTGCTGCGTAGTCCGCTGGTTTGTGGTTAGTTACTTTGGCGAGTTCCTCGAAGACCTGAGCTTTCCAGAGCCCCTCGCGGATGGTGACGCGGTGCACGGCTCGTCCGGTGCTGCGCATTTTTTCAAGAGCGCTATCAGCAGACATCTCTTTAGCTAGGGCGTAGGTTCCAGGCTGGATTTCTTTGCCGGGGTTGTTTTCTAGCGCTTTGATGAAGGCGCGGGCAGATTTGACGACGCCTTCTTTCTCCAGGGTGTTGCCGATTTGGGATCCGCTTTGTCCTGGAGCAACAACGATGTTGACTGAACCGGTTCCTTCACCGTCGTAGTCGGGGGTGCTGAATGCGCGATAGACGGTGGTTCCGAGGGTCACGGTTGCCACAAGGAGGAGTACCGCGACGATTGTTAGGAGGCGTTTTCCGCGTCGCTGTGGTGGTTTGTCGTTGCGGCGGATGCGTCGTCCTTGATCGGGGCGCAGGTTTTGTTGAACGCGGCGGCCTTGTTCCCCGCGCATGCCTTGTTCGATTCGGCGGCTGGGGGTGCGTGGTTCGGCCTCGGGCTCAACATCTTCACGCTCGCGCTGCCGTTTACGCTCACGCCTACTGAACCCACGCGACGCAGGAGATTCTTCGTCGTCGAATCCGCGACGGCGGCTGGGGGTGCGTGGTTCGGCCTCGGGCTCAACATCTTCACGCTCGCGCTGCCGTTTACGCTCACGCCTACTGAACCCACGCGACGCAGGAGATTCTTCGTCGTCGAATCCGCGACGGTCGCTGGGCTCTGGAGCGTCGTAGCCGCGACGACTACGACGACTGGGTTGCTCCTGTTCCCGAGAAGAACGAGGTGTTTCGGGGTCAAAACCCCGCCGAGGCCGCATGGGCTCCTCATCGTCAAATCCGGCGCGCATCCCAGGATCTGGGGCCTCATAGCCGCGACGACTACGACGACTGGGTTGCTCCTGTTCCCGAGAAGAACGAGGTGTTTCGGGGTCAAAACCCCGCCGAGGCCGCATGGGCTCCTCATCGTCAAATCCGGCGCGCATCCCAGGATCTGGGGCCTCATAGCCGCGACGACTACGACGACTGGGTTGCTCCTGTTCCCGAGAAGAACGAGGTGTTTCGGGGTCAAAACCCCGCCGAGGCCGCATGGGCTCCTCATCGTCAAATCCGGCGCGCATCCCAGGATCTGGGGCCTCATAGCCGCGACGACTACGACGACTGGGTTCGTTGTCTGTCTCGGGGCGGCGTCGGCTACGAGTGAGCTCTTCTGTGCTGCGGATGAGTTCGCCGGTGTCTATGCCACGTTTCCTGCGGTCAGGGTTTTCGTATTGGCGGGTGCGGCGAAGAAGTTCTTCGAGAGGATCGAGCTCTTGGGTGGAGTCGTCGGTGTAGTGAGCCGAGGTCCAAGGTTTTTCCTCTTCGTGACGTTGAGTACGTGAGGAGCGTTGAACGAATCGGATGGGTTCGGTAGGTTCCGGTTCGGAACGGCGGCTGCGGCGCGGCGGTTCGTCGTAGTAGGTGTCGCGTCGTGGCTCTTCGTCGTAGCTTCGACGTGTTGCGCGTTTAGGGCGCTTGTTGCGCTGGTTCCGGCTGGCGCGGAGTGAGGCGCGGGTGACGAATTCCTCGGCAGGCCGGGGATTGTAAGGATCCTCGGGATACTGCGAATTCATGTACGTCTCCTATGCCTAGGTTTTCGGCCCCCGATGATGGACCCGGGAACGCGGTTGAAGTCGCGTTCGGCGTCCAATGCGCTTTGCAAGATCATGACTGCCGCGACTTGATCGACGACTGACCGGTGCGTTTTCGCGGCCCGGCCGCTCGAGTGCAGTGCGCGGTGAGCATCCACCGTAGTAAGTCGTTCGTCCATGAGTCGAACAGGGATGGGCTTAACGCGTGCGACGAGAGCTTGTGCAAACGTTTTCGCAGCGTGTGCCGACTGTCCCTCGGCTCCAGATAAGTGCATGGGGAGGCCAACGATGATTTCGATGGGTTCGCACTGACCAACAAGCGCAACGATGCGTTCGAGGGCATCGGGAATGGCAGGGGTGTCCCCTTTTGCGGGGACACCCTCTCGTGGGTAGGTGTCGACCGGCACCGCGAGGATTGCCTCGTGATTGCAGGTAGCTACGCCGACGCGTGCAGCGCCGACGTCAACGCCGATACGTACTCCAGACCGCACTGTGCCGCTCCCGGTTGTGTTGTGTTACTGGTTCAGCGGGTGGCGATCGCGTGGCGCACGGCTTCGAGCGCGTCAGCGATTTTGGTGGTGTCGGTGCCGCCGCCTTGGGCGATGTCGGGTTTGCCGCCACCGCCGCCACCGAGAATGGTCGCGGCTGTTTTGACGAGCGCTCCGGCTTTGATGCCTTCTTTGCGGGCTGCCTCGTTGGTGGCAATAACGATAAGCGGACGTTCTTTGGCCACGCCAGTGAGCGCTACGACGGCGGGTTTGTCTTCGCCGAGGCGTCCGCGGATGTCTAGAACGAGGGAGCGGACATCGTCAGCTCCGGCGTCAGCTCCCAGGTCATGGGTGAGAACGGCGACGCCTGAGATGTCGATTGCGTCGTTGGCGAGGTTGGCGTTAGCTGCGCGTAGCTGGGCTGCACGCATGGCTGTGAGTTCTTTTTCGGTGCTCTTGAGTTTGGCCATGAGGGCGGCGATCCGGTCGGGGATATTCTCGCCCTTGGCTTTGACAAGGTCACTGATTTGGGAAAGAAGCAGCGATTCGGTGGACAGGTGGCCGTATGCGTCCATGCCGACGAGGGCTTCGACGCGGCGCACTCCAGAGCCTACGGATTGTTCGCTGAGAAGTTTGACAACGCCGAGTTGGCCAACGCGCATGGCGTGGGTGCCGCCGCAAAGTTCGCGGCTCCAGTCTCCGATGCTGACAACGCGGACGTGTTCGGGGTATTTCTCGCCGAACATTGCCAGGGCCCCTGAGGCGAGTGCTTCGCCCTTGGGCATGGTGGCAGCTTCGACGGCTTCGTCGCCGAGGATCACGCGGTTGATTTGTTCTTCAATGGTGGCGAAGGTGTCGGGGTCGATGGGGTTGTTCCAGGAAAAGTCGAACCGCAGGCGCCCAGGCATGTTTTCAGAGCCTGCCTGGGTGGCGGTGCTGGCGAGGTTGTCACGCAGTGCCTGGTGGACGATGTGGGTGGCGGTGTGAGCGCGGGAGGAGTCACGGCGGCGTGCGGCGTCGACGATGGCGGTGGCGGTCTGTCCGACACCGAATTCACCAGCGAGCACTCGTCCCTTGTGGACGACTAGGCCAGTGACGGGGCGCTGTACATCGGTGATCTCAATGCGGGCTCCGTCGACTTCGATGATGCCTTTGTCGGCGAGCTGTCCACCCGATTCGGCGTAGAAGGGGGTGCGGTCGAGAACGAGTTCGATCTCGTCGCCTTCGCAGGCGCTGCGGACCGATCCAGAGTCGCTGAGAACGCCCATGATGCGTCCGGGAGCGGTGGTCTCGGTGTAGCCGAGGAATTCCGTGGGCGCGGACATGGTGTCGGCGATTTCTCGGTACAGGTGCAGGTCTGTGTGACCCATCTTTTTGGCTTTGGCGTCAGCTTTGGCGCGCTGCTTCTGCTCGTTCATGAGGGAGCGGAAGCCTTCTTCGTCAACGGACAGGCCTTGTTCGGATGCCATCTCCAGGGTGAGGTCGATGGGGAATCCGTAGGTGTCGTGCAGGCTGAACGCGTCGGCGCCGGAGAGTTGGGTGCGTCCTTGGCTCTTGGCGTTGGCGACTGCGGTGTCAAGGATCGCAGTGCCGGCGGTAAGGGTGCGGCGGAATGCGTGTTCTTCTTCGAAGGCGACGTTGGAGATTCGGTCCCAGTCGCGGCGCAGTTCGGGGTAGGACTTCTCCATTTGGGCCACGGAGACGGGGAAAAGTTCGGGTAGAACTGGGTCGGTGACGCCAAGGAGTCGCATGGAGCGGATGGCGCGGCGTAGCAGGCGGCGCAGAACATAGCCGCGGCCTTCGTTGCCGGGGGCAACGCCGTCTCCGATGAGCATGAGGGAGGAACGGACGTGGTCGGCAACAACGCGGAAGCGAACGTCGGCGTCATTGTCTGCGCCGTATTTGCGGCCGGAGAGTTTTTCAGCGGCGGCGATGACGGGGTAAACCTCGTCGATTTCGTACATGTTGTCGACGCCTTGCATGAGGAAGGCGACGCGTTCTAACCCCATGCCGGTGTCAATGTTTTTGGAGGGCAAGAGGCCTTCGACGGTGAATTTGTCTTTGGCGGTGACGTCGGTGATTTGTTCGGTTTGGAAGACGAGGTTCCAGATTTCGAGGAAGCGGTCTTCGTCAGCTTCAGGGCCACCGTCGGGGCCGTATTCGGGGCCGCGGTCAATGTAGATCTCGGAGCAGGGGCCACCGGGGCCTTCGACGCCCATATGCCAGTAGTTGTCTTTGAGGCTGCGGCCTTGGATGCGTTCGTCGGGGATACCTACTGCGCGCCAGTAGTTGCGGGCTTCGATGTCGCCTTCGGGGTGGTCGGGGTGATGCCCAGGACCCAGAACGGTGACCCAGACTTTTTCGGGGTCGAAGCCGAGGTTTCCTTCTTCTTGAGGTCCAGTGACGAATTCCCAGGCGAATTCGATGGCTTCTTTTTTGAAGTAGTCACCGAAGGAGAAGTTGCCGTTCATTTGGAAGAACGTGCCATGGCGGGTGGTTTTACCGACTTCGTCGATGTCTCCGGTGCGTACGCATTTCTGCACGCTGGTGGCGCGGGTATAGGCAGGGGTTTCGGCGCCGAGGAAGTAGGGCTTGAAGGGGACCATTCCAGCGTTGACGAACAGGAGGTTGGGGTCGTCGTATAGCAGGGGTGCACTGGGCACCACGGTGTGCGCCTTGCTCTCGAAGAATCGGAGCCAGCGACGCCGGATCTCTGCGGTTTCCATCGACACAACCCTTCACTCGCGGTGCGTTCGCTGCCGGATTTTCCGGTAGGTAGCGCCCTTCGTGCAACAACAACGATCGCACTAGTATGCCGCCGCTCCCCTGGGCAACCCCAAAGCAACCTGACGACAACCGCAAAGCGAGTCGGGAAAAGGTTAGGCGCGGTGGCGTCCTGGGGCGGTACGGAAGGGACGCCAGGCTGCATTTGCAGCGCGATTGAGGCCAGGAACCCACAGCCCCAAGGTTGCCCACCCGATGAGTTCACGCAGCGCTGTTCGCCATGCCGAGGTACCGAGCGTGCGGTGGCGTCCAACTGGTGGGACAACTGGTGCAGGAATATGCAGCCGGTCCGTGTAGGCCGACTGAAGGAAAGCACGGGCGTTTGTGGAGACAGTTGTGGTGTGTACCAAAGTCATGGGAAAACCTCCTGAGGTTCCCGATTCTTAATGACATTGGCGTAATTCAGATTGACCGCGCTTTCACTGGCGTGTCGCGGTAACTCGTACATTCGTCCGGGACACTCGTCCGAGTAATCAAATAAAAATTGAGGACTGTTTTCTCGGCCTGTATATCTCACAGCCGGGTATTTAATTTGCGCAATATGTGAATCAGGTCACTACGTGCAGGGTTTGTCGCAACAGCACTCCTGCGTCCGCACAGAGTTTGAGTTACGTGCACCACACAGGCGCTCATCGCTTACCTTTTGGGGATCAGATCTTCGGGCGAGGCCCGAACAAGCTAGTCATTAGGCCTAATTCGCCCTTTTTCGGTGTGCCCGCCGGCAGTATCACGCCGTAGCAAACGCACCGAAAAACCCTCCGGAAGATCCGTTACTTTCCGGCACCGTCGCCGTTCCACAGGTGGGGTGCACCTCGAGACAGGGCTCTGTCCCGTGAGAGAAAGGGTTGTCGCCCATGCCCCGCTATTTGCTGGTTGTATCTGGGGTCTGCCATCCAATCCCGGAGGTGGCGACGTGCTGAAATACCTTTTCAGGCGCCTAGCAAACTACTTCGTGATGATTTTTGTGGCGACACCGGTGGCGTATTTGGCCGCCGTGACAGTCATGAAACCCGAAACAGCGCTACTGCAGCGCACTCCACGCCCCACCATGGAACAAGTCACCGCGCAGCTGCAGGAAGCTGGGCTGGATCCAACCCTGAACCCGTTCCAGCGTTACCTGGTGTGGCTGAAAAACGTGGTTTTCACTTCGACTGGGGCATGGGGCCAGACGGCTCTAGCATCAACCAAGAATTCCTTACCAGAGCAGTTATTTCTGGGCGCCTCGTGCTACTGGCAACACTGTTGTCGATCGTCATCGGCATTGCTCTAGGCGTGTTCGCCGCTTCGCGGCAGTATTCCTTCTCAGACCGTTCAGTTACGACGCTGAGCTACGTCATTAGTTGCATCCCGGCACCGGTGATTTACCTGACTGTGCAGATGGCTGGTATCGATCTCAACGACGCCGTGGGAACGCGTTTGCTCTACGTCTCTGGCATGTATTCGGTGCCGCAGCCCGAAGGGGCGGTGGAACGTGTTGTCGACATAGCGCAGCACCTTGTTCTTCCTACGGTGGCGCTGACGATTGTTGCTTACGTCAGCTATCAGTTGCTGCAGCGGTCTTTGCTCTTGGACAACATCAACGCTGATTACGTGCGTATGGCCCGCGCGAAAGGGCTCACGAAGTCCCAAGCGGTGCGTAAACATGCTCTGCGTACTTCTTTCATCCCGGTGGCGCAGTCGATCGCCTTCCAGATTCCTGGCATTTTTACCGGCACATTCATCATCGAGGCGGTGTTCGCTTGGGAGGGCCTGGGCCGGTACACCCTCGATGCAATTACGTCGACACAAAACGTCAACGCAGCCGTGGCCGGAGTGGCTTTCGGTGGAGTGATGTTCGCCATCGGTGCTATCTGCGCTGACTTGTCGGTGGCGATCGTGGATCCGAGAGCGAGGGTCGCCTGATGACTAGCGATGCACACACCTGCACTGAGCCCCCGGCACCTCTGCCTGGCGGAGCTGCTGCGCCTGTGGGCTCTGTTCAGCCGGAGCATGCGATCACGCGTAAGTCCACGCTCATTCTGCGCCGACTGTTGCGGAACAAAGGAGCGATCGTTGGCCTGGTGATGCTGGGCTTGGTCGTGGTTTTCGCACTTGCTGGGAACACCATCAACTCGTTTTCGTACACCGATCAGGACCTGATGAATTTGGGGGCTGCCCCTGGTGAAGGCGGCCATATTCTTGGCACCAACGCTGGCGGGTTAGATCTGTGGGCGATGTTGGTGCGCGGTACTGGAAAGTCTTTGCTTATCGCTTTGTGTGTGGGCGTGCTCGCTCCGCTAATCGGGGCGGTGTATGGCACGGCGATTGCTTTCTGGGGTGGCACACGTGAGCGGATAGGCATGTGGCTGTTGGAGATGCTGATTTTGATGCCGTATTTCCTGGTCATCGCGGTGTTGATGGGCTCCAGTCAGGGGAATGCTTTCCAGTTGGCGCTGTATTTGACGTTGTTTGGCTGGATGGGGTTG